>CALEFD010000094.1 GCA_937876995.1 uncultured Bacteroidales bacterium
TAACTTCGTCGCCCGGACCTACGCCAAGCACGTGCAGAATCATCTCCATACAAGCTGTAGCAGAATTCAGGCAAACCGCCTTATCTGTACCACAGCACATAGCAATCAGTCTCTCAAACTCTTTGGTCTTTGGACCGGTAGTAATCCAGCCCGAACGAAGCGCCTCTGCCACTTCCTGAACTTCAGCCTCACTCATATCCGGCGGACTGAAAGGTATATTACGTAGTTTTAAGTTCATAAACTATTTATCATCTAATTCTTCTTGATTTTTATCGAATGATTTTATAACATCTACATACTTTTGAGTGCCGACAGCACGTGTAAGGTTTTTAAGTATAAATTCACTTCCGTTTCTACCTAATTGTTTACAACGCTCTCTGTCATTATAAAGATTCATTATCGCTTGTTTAAAAGCATCTTTGTCTCTAGCTTTAGTAAATACACCACACTGATTCTCATCAACTATGGTTTTCAATTCGTTTACGTCAAAATTTGCTAATACAGGCATTGTAAAATACTGGGCCTCTATCTGTAAAATATATAATGGATCACAGCACATAATTACCAACAGTACAAACGGCAATGCAATCAAACCTATCAAGATATCAATTATGCGTTTAAAAAAATATTTATATATAATTATTATATTAGGTATATTTTATGATAAATATCAGTTATCTTTTTTTGATTATTTCTGCAGGTATTCCAGAAACGATAGTTCCCGAAGGAACGTCCTTTATAACTACTGTGTTGGGAGCTATTATAGCGTTATCGCCAATAGTAACTTTACCAATTACTTTGCATCCCACACAGAATTGCACATTATTACCAATAGTAGCTCTGTTTTCTTGCAATGCTTTATTCCCTATAACAACTCCTGTCGATACTATACATCCGTAACCCATAGATTTACAATTAATTATTACCCCCCCCATGTGAGGAAGGTACAATCCTTCTCTAACCGTATTTGGATGTATCTGAATTCCATAGAAATGTCCAAGACGATGTTGTTTTATTCTATAGTATAACTGAGCTATCTTATGATACAATGATTTATTATTGATATGATACTCTCTATGTCTCAAAGCCTTCAAATAACGATATGCTAATATGTTTTCTTGCTTATAGTAAAGTCCTATAAGATACTTGATAATATTTACATCCGTTTTACCTGTATTTGCTTTACAGTCTTCTTTAAGATAGTGCTTTAGATCTTGACGTGTTTTTATCATTTCTTTACCTTTTCAATATACTCCTTTATACTCATCAAATTTTTATCCTTCTCTGAGATAATCATATTCTTTATCCCATCAATCTTTTCAAAAGGCCATTGAATACTGATGTCAGGATCATTGTACATAATTCCTGAATCACCTTCTCCATAAAAGACCTCACCACATTTATAACTAACGACAGAGTCTTCTAATACTAAATAACCATGACCAAAGTATTGAGGTATGTAAAGAGTTTTTTGATTTTCACCTGTAAGATTGAATCCTTGCCATCTACCAAAAGTCGCTGAATTAGGACGAAGATCTACAATTACGTCATATACATGCCCACTTATACAACGGACTAGCTTTGCCTGCTGCTTAACCAACTGAAAGTGTATTGCTCGAATTACCCCTTTTTTAGAGATTGTGTAAAATACTTCCTTGAGTTCATGTTCTATACCATTTGCTTTGAATGTATCAACATTATAATCCTTCACAAAGCCCCCACGTTCATCTGTAGCATAAAATGGTGTAATTTCGAAAGCACCTTCAAATAAGGTTTTTTTAAAATCAAATGTTTTTATCATTTTCGTAAAATATAATTAGTAATTTTATTTGTTAATATTGCAAGTAACATACCTAACAATATAACTAAAATATAATAAAAATAATTACCTATAAATAAGCCTTTGCCTGATGTTATCATTTGTATTTCTTTAAGAAAATATGAAACGAATACATTTGCTAAATAAGATTCAAGCGAAATAATTCCCATATATTTAAACACATCATTTAACTTATTAATATGGCTAATGATAAAGCAGAATATCATTAGAATAAAAAACGCAACCAACCAATATCTTTGCCTTTCTTCAATATATAAAATATTCGAAAAACAAACTTGAACTATTGGAAAAATAAAACACCATAAATAACTTATTTTAACCCCTTTCGATATTAATGGTGCTAACGCATAACCTATGAAATAAATTGGTGTTCGAGAAAAAGCCATAGTAAAATTATGCCATAAGTCTTTTAGTAAATCATTGCTAAAATTAGGATGTAAATTTTCGGTTATAACAAATATTATAATACAAAACAAAACAACAAATGAAAACCTTAGTTTTTTATTAATAGAATCTATCAGTTTTCCAATAAATGGAGTAATAAAATACAAAGGAAGTAATAAGGCTACATACCAAGCCCCTTTATGTATAACCCAATAATTTAGAGTAGATATGTTTAGTAAGAAATCCCACAATCCACTTGAAAAATATATCCACCAAAGTATTGATATTATCAAATATGGTACAAGAATTCGTTAATAGCGTGTTTTGTACCAATCTATTAAATTTTTTCCACTTTTTTTTTAAGGAAAAATACATATTCATTCCCGATAGAAACAGAAAAATATCAACCCCAGCATTTCCTAAGGACAATAAATATGATAGTATTAAAGGCATTTTCACACCTTCTACAACAGAGTGACATAGTATAATAAGGATTGCACTTATCCCCATTAATTCTAATCTATACTTAGTTAATAAATTCAAATTAAATTTCAAGTCCATATTAAGATTTTACTATTATACCATTTTGTTTAATAACTTTTGCTGGTATACCAGAGACTATGCTATTTGGAGGTACATCTTTAACAACAACAGAATTAGGAGCCACGACGGAATTTGCTCCAATTCGTACATTTCCTATAACTTTACTTCCAATTGTCAACGATACATTATCTTCTATCGTTGCAATCTTATCTTGTCCATTATTATTTCCAACTATTACCCCCGCATTAGCACTACAATAATTACCTATTGATTTACAATTTATAATAATTCCCCCCCCCACTATATGAGCAATTTTAAATCCATAACCAATTTTATTAGGAGGTAGTACTATGTTATATTTTACACAAAGTTTACGCCAAACAAATTTACGATATAAATAGATAATTTTACCACAAAAAGAATCTTTCTGAACATTGATTGCATATTCGTATTTACGAAGTGCTTTCAAATATCTAAATACCATTGCACTATCCCCACCATATAGTAAAATTACATAATATTTCCATTTCGGACAATTGCCAAGATTCCTTTTGTAATCTTCATTAATGTAGAACTTTAATTTAATTCTTGAATCTATCATTTTTCAATTGTTTTAAGCCAATCCATTGTCATTTTAGTTCCTTCTCCGAAACAAATTTCTGGTTCAAAACCGCAGTCTTTCTTTATATCTGTAATACAAAAAGTATGAAGCGGCATATTTGTTCCTGTAAAAGGAATATCTCCAAAAATAGGAGTACAATCTGGACCACAAGAATTAACCATTTCTATGATGAATTGTTTCAAAGGTTTTGCATCGCCCGAACCAATCATATATTCACAGAAAGGCTTTCCATTCTTTGCTACTAAATAAAATGCTTTTGCAACATCACTTACATACACAAAATCATAGTTTTGTGTAGCAGCAGTAAACTGAAGTGGTTCTTTGTTTATTATTTTTCTAAGTGTAGTATTAACAAAACGTGGTGATAATTCTCCTACACCATAAGCATTTGTTATCATAGGCCATAAAAGTTCTATGCCAATATTTGCAGCAATCGACTTACACATACAATGAGCGATGTGTTTGCCCATACCATATATATAACCCATACCAGGATGTGAACCTTGAGAATGGATAGCAGCCTCTACCTCATACTCCATAATAGAACCAGCACATACGAAACGGGTACAACCAAGTTCTTTAGCTACTTTCATACACTCTACAGTATTGAGAGCATTCTGCATTTGGAGTTTATAGTCAATACGCGCTTCGCCAGCAGAACCTGCCCATGCAAAATGTACAAAAGTGTCATATTTATCTTTCTCAATCTTTGCTAACATACCGTTAATGTCAGTAATATCACATTGCATATATGTGAGTTGGTTGCAAGATTGGAGCCTGCGAGGTTCTGCACCCATATCAAGTGCAAGTACGTTACATCCCTCTTTAATAAAATGTGCAACTGTATAAGAACCAACAAAACCATCAGCTCCGGTTATTATTACATTTTTCATTATGCTAAAAATTTGTTAATTTCTTCTATACATAAACTATATACGTTTTCTGTTTTATATCGCTTATACCAATCGGATGTTAGAATTGCTGTCTCTTTTGCATTAAGCCTAGGATACCATCCAAGACGTGTTTTTGCTTTATTAATATTCAACATCAAAAGATTAGCTTCGTGTAAAGCGTTTGGATCAGAAACATCACGAAGTTCACCAAAACCAAAGTTGTCAATGATAGCATTAGCCACCTCCCATACAGTTAGTATACTTTCTTGTTCAGGGCCAAAATTCCATCCTTCACAATATTTTGTTGGATTTTCCCACATAAGTTTTGCAAGAAGCATATATCCTGAAAGTGGTTCTAATACGTGTTCCCAAGGTCTAACAGCTTTTGGTGAACGAATATCTATTACCTTTGTGGTTTCAAGTGCACGAATACAATCTGGAATAATTCTATCTTTTGCCCAATCACCTCCACCGATTACGTTACCTGCTCGTACTGATGCAAGAGAAACACTATGTTTCTTGCCATAATCTTCAGGATTGAAGAAAGAACGTCTCCAGCTCTGAATTGCAATTTCACATGCTCCCTTCGATGAAGAATATGGATCATAACCACCAAATGGATCTGTTTCAACATAGCCTTCTAATTGTTCGCAGTTGTCATAACACTTATCAGTAGTAATCATAACACCAACTTTTACACTCTTTGTTACTCGAATAGCCTCCATTATATGAATTGTTCCCATAACATTAACATCATATGTTTCTACAGGAATCTCATATGACAAGCGTACAAGCGGTTGTGCAGCCAAATGAAAGACTATTTCAGGCTGATATTCGATAAATATCTCTTTCATCTTCTGTGCATCACGAATGTCGGCTCTAATATCTGCTTTGATCTTGTTTCCTATTTCAGATAACACAAAATTATCACGTTGAGAATATGGATCTAAACCTATACCGATTACCTCTGCTCCAAGTTCGTGTAGCCATATGCAAAGCCATGATCCTTTGAAACCTGTATGGCCTGTGACAAGGACTCTTTTTCCTTTAAAGAAATTATTATATATATCAATCATAATTTACTATTTTGCATATTCTGGAACATTAGGTATTGAACGTTCCCATCTTTTCCAAGGTGCTTTACCTTCTGCGAGAAGTTTCTCTAACATTGTTTTTTCACGAATATTATCCATACATTGCCAAAAACCTGTATGAATATAAGACATCAATTGTCCTTCTTCTGCTAATTTTACTAATGCTGTTTTTTCGAATACACAAGAATCACCATCTTCAAGCAGATTAAATACCTCTGGTTCAAGAACCATATAACCTGCATTAATAGGAGCACCGTCTGATGCAGATTTTTCTCTAAAAGCGCGAACTGCCTGATCTTTAGTAATATCAAGTACACCTTTATCTTGTGCCATTTTTACTGCTGTAAGTGTCGCTAATTTGCCATGAGACTTATGAAATTTTATCAGTTGGTCAATCTCTACATCACATACACCATCGCCGTATGTCATCAAAAAAGGCTCATCACCAACATACTTCTGTATGCGCTTAATACGGCCACCTGTCATAGTATTATAACCGGTATCTACAACAGTTACTTTCCATGGTTCCATTTTGGTATGATGTACTGTCATTTCATTTTTATCATTGCGATAATCGAAAGTCACATCAGAATTATGCAAAAAGTAGTTCGCAAACCACTCCTTGATATACTCCTGTTTGTAGCCAGCACAGATTATAAACTCTGTATGTCCATAGTAAGCATACTCTTTCATAATATGCCACAAGATGGGCATACCACCTATTTCAATCATTGGTTTTGGTTTAAACTGACTCTCTTCACTAATACGTGAACCAAAGCCACCAGCTAAAAGAACTACTTTCATAATTATTTTTTTAATTTATAACTGAGGACGATGTCCAATGACTTTTTTAACGAATCTGCCCAAACCCCACATCCCTTTATTTCCTAAAATAAAGAAGCCACAACAATACAAGTAAAAATATATTGAACTACCGAAGCCTATTTTGTATAATTGTTGACAATAAGCACAGTATGTTTTAAAATCCCAATAATTTCGACGTCCAGTTGCAACAATTGAAAACGAATACTTAGACATATGCTTCTTCATAATTTTACCCGTATTATCCTGATATTTCCCATCTAGAAAGTCGATAATTTTCATATACCATGTGTAGAAGTTCAAACGATCTTGTAGACTAGTTAAACCAGAAGTGTATTCCGCTTCTTTATTTCCTTCTCCAAAATAATGTATACCTGGTAATGCTTGAGAAATAAGAATACGTGAATATGCTGCAGGGTATTCTCTACATACTTCGGCCACAAGATATATTTGATAAAGTAAAGAACCATCTAGTTCTTCCGTAACATAGTTTGCAGCGCATTCTCGTCTAATTGTAACACCAGAAATAAATACCCCTTTGTCAAATAGTTCAATACTAGTATCACGTCCTGCAGGGAATTCTTTATCTGAACTATAATACCTGCAATCCTGTTCTGAGCCATCACTACTAATGAAGCGATATGATCGAAGAATGAATCCACACTCCTGATGAGCACGAATAAATTCCACATAATCATCCATCGCATTTGGCATAAATATGTCATCATCACTAAAAAACATACAAAAGCGACCAGTTGCACGTGAAATCAAAGCACGAATATTTTTGTCATATCCGATATTCTTTTCGTTCTCAAAGTAATGCACTTCATATTTGCTATTAGCCATATAGTTTTTCACGACTTCCCGTGTTTCGGCTTGCTTGGCAGAACAATTTTCACTAATGACGATATTTACATCATCGTATTTTGTTGTATCAATACTCTCTAGTGTTCTTTTTAATTCTTCAGGCCTATTGTATGTCGGAATACAAATAGAAATTAATTTTTGTTCCATATTTATATGATAAAAACTATTTTTTACTCACTATAAAATTTATAATCCTTTCAGCTCTCTTATCTATAGATAAATTTTCAGCAGACTTTAATGCACATTGAGACATTTTCTTACGTTTATCATTGTCTCTTCTAAGTAGTTCAATAGATTCTGCTATTTGGTTAATATTATAGCAATCTATCAATACAGAATTATCCTTGTTAAGAATATCGTGATTAAAAGGTTTGTCTGTTGAAATTATTGGCAAGCCACACGCCATTGCTTCTATTATAGCATTGCAACATCCCTCATTATCGGTAGGTAAAACAAAAATATCTGAAGCGCTTAAATATAATGGCAGCTCATCATGATTAACTTTCCCTTTGTATATAATACCTTCATAATCTGGACTTTCATTACCTGTACCTATAAAAATCGCTTTTATTGATCTGTCATTTATTTTTTTTAGCGCTTCATTTAATCTTAGAGTACCTTTTCTAACTACAAATTGCCCAACGAAGGCAACTACAAAATCATCATCTTTTATTCCAAGTTTATTCCTGCATTTTTTTTTATCTTGCTGTTTAAATAAAGAAAGATTTATTGCATTAGGAATAACTATGGATTTTTCTTCAGTAATAAGATTCAAGTTAAGACACTCATTCCTATTTTTTGTTGAGACATTTATAATTCCTTTTATGCATTGAGATAACAAATGTTTTTCTTCATCTGTATATTTAGCATATAGTTCAACATTTTCTTCTCCAGAAGCACCAAATAATGGAATATTGTTTTCTTTTGCAAAAAGAGAGATGGCATTAATTGATTGCCAAAAATGTCCATAACAAACATCAGGTTTCTTCTTTAATCTATTTGCAACTCTATTTACTGCATTATTGAATGAATCTTTAAACAAATTACCAATCCAACTATTACCAAATGTAATTGTATATGGTCTGTAGATTTCTATTTTATTCCCCGTTTCAGTCCTAATGAAGCTATGCTTTCTACTTAAAGGAATACTTCTAAATATACACTTAGTCAATGACTGTGGTGCAATAATTGTAACCTTTTCTCCTCTATCGGCAAACGCCCGACATAGTTGATCTACGAAAATAAAATCAATTGTTTTTGTCGTAGGATATGATGGTGAAATTACACAGATATGCATATATAATTATTTATTAACATTCTTTCGTTTACAAAGTAGCACGTCTTGTTGAGCATAAGTGAAAAATTATTCACTTCGTTCATTAACACGTTTAGCATGTACCATGTTAAAGCACCCTGTAAATAAACAATGTGGCGTAAAAAAAATATAAAAATAAATTTATTAGCAAGATGTCATTTGGGAGCGCTTACTATTTTTATTAGATGAATTAAAAGAAATCCTTTCAAAAAAGACAATTAACAATATTGATAAAATTCGCGATCCATTTATTGTTTCATTATAGAAGAACATACATGAGAAAATAAAATCATAAATCCATATTATATAAATTAAATTAAAAATAGACGCTTTCTTTTTTGCAATTCGTCTAAATATAAAATTATGTAATATAGTAATTATAACCGTTATTATTATACCCACGTCGAATACCCATGATCCAATAGTAGTTGAAAATGCATTCAAGGTTGCCTTAGAATATATTTCATCGCTTAAATTAAAATTACTAACAGATTTTCCTACGAAAACTGGAAATTTTAATGCTCCACCTGTTACTCCATCCTGAAACTCTATAAAATAGGATGAAAAATGAATATAACCTTGTCCTAAATATGATAATAGACTTTCTATAGGTGAATCATATGTTGAATTTTCACCAAATCTAAGTATTGTAATTAATAGGAAGAACGACACAAAACAACATCCAATAACGATAAATAACCTTCTTATTATTTTTCCCCATTGTGCAGCTATCGTTGATGAATACCAATAGGTTAAAATCAAAAATAAATAAATATACTTAATAAAATATTCTCTAGCTCCAACTCTTAAACCAGAAACAATCACTCCTAAACTTGAAATTAATAGAAGAGTTATAAGTCTTTTTTTGTGAGGATAATATCGCATATAATAAAATGCCAGTACTAATGCAACTCCCCAATATTGATCAGCAAAGAAATTTAAATAACGAACAATAATATTTGATTCTCTAAAAGTGTTTTCTACTAGTGCATTTCTTAAACTTTGAACATCTGTTAATAGAATATTTAAATTAACATTTTGTATGTCAAAATACATTTTAAAAAGACATAATGAAATAATTATGATAGAGAATATTTTTAATTTTTTGTCATCTTCTCTTGGTATTTTAATATATTTATATTTATCATATCCTTGAAGAGGAAATAATAATAAAAAGAGCATCACGATATGAAAAACAATAGCTTCAAGTATAATGGGGTAACCCTTATACATAATGTCATATATATATACTGATGCAATGGATGAAGACAAATACATAGTTAAAGTACATAAAAAAATGACCTTCTTAGATTTGTTTTTCGTAAATAATATAAATAATAAGTAAAATAATATATATAAATATAATAGTTCCATTTTATTTGTATCTTAGATATCTCATTAATGATGCTATATGTACTAATCCAATTTTACATAATATTCTTTGTATTAATCCATTTATTGTTTTATAATAATCTATTTTTAAGATATTTTTGTAATAATGTTTTTTGTTATTAACAAAAGAGATATGGTACTCATATCCTTTCTCATAAACAGGTAAACCTAATGGTTCTGGACAATTATATATTTTATTAATTAAAATATCATCTAATATCTTATTTAAAGGTTGATTTATATCTTCTTTTCGAGGATCACTAAAACTTGATTGTACTGTAGTATACCTCATAACCCCCAATGGCAAATTTGTTTCAACGTTATAAGAAACTGTTTTAGTTCCTTGACGAATAGATATGCTTGCACAACCAGCGGTAGCTATGACAACATCTGAGATTTGAAATATTTTTTGGGGAATTGGAAAAGTACTATCAAATAAATATAAATGTATGTTGTTATTTTGTTCTAATTGTTGAGTATATAAAGAAGATAATGATTTTATTCCAAAGAAAATTACATTTATAGTTTTATCATTATGATTCTCTGCAAATAAACATAATTCCTTTATTACATCAGGAACATATTCTTTGAATCTTCCGAAATGTGTTATCGTAATATCAGCATTCTTCACAGAATCTAAATCTGTAGATTTCACATCTTGGGGTTGTGTAATAGACATTGCATTCCAATAATGCATATTAGCATCTTCTACTTTTATGTAATCACCCCAAAGTGATTGAAATGCTTTAGCTGAAATAGAAAACAGTTCATTATTTTTATATTTGTGATATAAAAAATTAAATTCATTTATGTTTGATATTTTTACATTTTCTGCTATTAAGTATATCAAATGTTTAGCATTGATTCTTTCCGCAATAATTTCACCCCATTCTGCCAATATTGTCGTATTAGATTCGATAACGATTTCATTTGATTCTTTTGGACATTTTGATATAATTATATTAATTACATGATTACGTGTTTTTTTATTATACCATGATGGATGATAGAATAATTCTTCAATTCTGTTATTTTTATATTCATTAAATTCATTATAATTAATAGGTCTTTTATTATGTCCTGTTGTATCAAATGCTATTACCTTCCATCCATGTTGTTCTAACCACATTTTTTTATTAAGAACATAGGATGGACCACCAAAATATCCTCCTAATAAATTTGTAAGGAATATATATGTTTTCATCTTTTCATTTTGTTTATAATATAACGATATCGATCTTCCGTTGAAATAATTTTCCTTCGTCATCGACAACACTGATACCACCGTTCTTAATAGCTGTTTTCCACATAGTAGCTTTAGGGTACTTATGGTTTTGATCCATTAGATATGGTACCGCAAGGAAACCCTCTTTGAATATTTTCTCAAAACCTTCTGGAGTATATAGGTTATGAATATTTTCTTCTAGTAGTTTTATTGCAGTTCGTGCTTCGTTAAAATTCTTGCAGGAGAACCTGCAACAACAACATTTGCAGGAATATCCCTTGTTAACAAACTCCTTGCTCCAATATAAGCATGGTGGCCTATATACTTTGCTTTTGCTGATATGCTTAAAGCTCCCTGACCAACAAATACATAATCTTCAATAGTCGTATAAGCCCCTATAGTTGCACCACCTGCGATAAAACAACTTTTTCCTATCCTTGTGGTATGAGATATATTGACATGTGACAACAGTACAGTGTTATCTCCAATAGAGGAATCTGACTGGACATAAGTAAACGGAGATATATAAACGCCAATTGGGGAAATACTTGCAAAGCGGGAAATTACGGCTGTAGGATGTATCAATGAAGGGACTATCCCTCCCAATGAAATGATTTTGTTTGACAACTCAGTACGAACCTTATTATCCCCCATGGTCAATAGGAAATTCTTTCCCTCTAAACTTCCCTCAGCAAATAAATTATCGAAAGAGCCTAGAATTTCAAGCCCATGATCAATTTCACCTGTACGTTCATCATTAAAATGATACAACCCATTTACGGTATAGCCACATGCTTCTGCCAAATCAATAAAAACAGGAGTATTATGGCCAACACCTAAAGCATATATTTCTTTAGACATTTTATTTTACAATCAGTTTATGTATTCTTTCAATATCACCCTCAGAGAGTTCATGATGCATCGGCAAGCAGATGACCGAATCCGCCATTTTATGCGCCTGTGGCAGATTCTCCTTGTTCGCACTTGGTAATCCCCTGTAGGTGGAGAATTCGCTGATAAGTGGATAGAAATATCTTCTGCCCAGTACATTCTGTTCTTTCATCTTGAAATACAGTTCATCACGGGTCATGCCGTATTTCTCTGCATCTACGAAAATCGGGAAATAGCTATAATTGTGTTTTACACCTGGCATATCTTCATAGAATGTCAAGCCTTCCACACCTCTCAATG
This sequence comes from uncultured Bacteroidales bacterium, assembly GCA_937876995.1. GTDB lineage: Bacteria > Bacteroidota > Bacteroidia > Bacteroidales > Bacteroidaceae > Colenecus. The sequence continues at coordinate 12,189 of CALEFD010000094.1, forward strand.
CTTCACGATAGATATTGGCAGTCTTCTGACGAGCTTCAATAGCTGCATCAACCTGTTTCAAGTTCAAGAGTCCGTATGCAGCACGCATCTCATCAACCTTAGAATTGATACCTGGACCAACAACGGTTGTTTCGCCTGCAAATCCGAAATTCTTCAAGTAATCAATACGTTTCTTGGTTTCTGCATCGTGCATAATCATGGCGCCACCCTCAATAGTATTATACACCTTAGTAGCATGAAAGCTCAAGGTTGACATATCGCCCCAATTAAGGATAGATTCAGTTTCCACCTCAACTTTCTTAGCCGCTTGTGAAGGGTTGAATACATTGTTTGCCTCATCAAATGCAATATTGTAGTCGGCTTCATTCTTGGGAATTTCCAAAGCAAAGGCATGAGCAGCATCATAGATAACCTTCAAGCCATACTTATCTGCAATCTCCTTGATTCTGCGAACATCACAAGGCTTGCCATAGCAGTGAACCGGCATGATGGCAGTAGTCTTAGGAGTGATAGCAGCCTCAATCTTATCAGGATCCATGTTACCAGTCTTAGGATCTACATCCACAAAGACCGGCTTGCAACCGTTCCACCAAATAGAGTGAGTGGTTGCTACAAAAGAGTATGGTGTAGTAATCACTTCACCGGTGATTCTCAAAGCCTGAAGGGCTGTGAGCAACGGAAGTGTACCGTTAGTAAACAAAGAAACGTATGGTACTTTAAGATACTCTGCCAGTGCAGTTTCTAATTGTTTGTGAAAAGAACCGTTATTGGTAATCCACTTTGAATCCCATATTTGTTTAAGCAATTCGTTGAATTCATCCAAATTGGGAAGTAACGGACTGGTTACTGTGATTTGTTTATTGTCCATATAATATGTGATTATCTTTTTATTACCTTTTTAATAATAGGCATGGCAATGCCTTTCAGTTCTAAATACTCTGGAAGTTTTATCGCTTCACATATACCTATTGTAATAGTTGCACCAACTAATATTTGTAATGGAAACAATATGTATGGATTTAATGGAATAAAACTCATTGTGAAAACCGGAATAGCCATAGTAATTGCTACACCAAAACTTGGAAGAATATCCTTAATTTGTTCTTTAATACTATAATTTAAGAAAGGGCCGGAATAGTAAGCATTGAGATAATAACTGATAAGGCTGGTTATCAGTGTTCCTGCTAACATCCAATTTATATTTACAAATATACCAAGAAGAAGTGGTCCAATATAAATTATTTTTTTTATAATCTCCAATTTCAAGAACAAATCACTTCTGCCTTGAACTTGAAGCATATTAAGATTCAAAGCATGCAACGGATAAAGCATACCGTATGTGCAAATAATCTGAAGCATAGGAACACACTTTAGCCATTGTTCTCCAATCAAAACATAAATCATTGATTCTGCGCAAGCTGCCATTCCTAACATCAGTACAAAAGTTGGTAGCATAGTTGTTTTTATAACTCTCTGATATGCCCCTTTAAGTCTTTGCCTATCATCTTGAATACTACTCAATACCGGATAACTAACTCTTTGAACTACAGACGTAAGATTGGATGAACATAAATCTGCAAAATGTTTTGCACGTGTATAAAGACCCAAAGTAGCTGGACTATAACATTTGCCTATCACTATTTGATAAATTTCTTTCCAGGTGGTATCTATTAAACTGCTTGCCAAAAGCTTAGAACCAAATGTCCACATCTCCTTGAAAGAAGACAAACTAAAAACAAGTTTAGGAACCCACTTGTTGTATATCCAAAAGAATAGAGTAGTGAGTAATTGATTGGAAATTTGCTGACCAACAAGAGCCCATACACCATATCCCATAAATGCCATGCTTATACCAACAACACCACTCCCTATGGATGATATGAATGTTATCTTTGTTTGGGTCTTAAAATCTAATGCTTTGGTAGTTCTTGCTCTTTGTACTAAAGAAAAAGCATTGATTACTACCACAACAGACATTACTTTAGTTAATGATACTAATTCTGGTCTTTCAAAGAAAATTGAGATTGATTTGGCGCAAAAGAATAAAACTGTAGCTAATATTGCAGATAATACAATGTTTGTATAAAATACAGTGCTATAATCCGTATCTGTAACATTTTGTTTACGAATCAAAGCATTTGTAAATCCACTATCAACAATAGAGTTAAAGATTGCAATAAAAATAGCTAGAATACCGATAAGACCATATTCTTCTGGTGTGAGTAATCGCGCAAGGATAACGCTGACAACAAAGGTTACTCCCATTCTGGTCACATTCTCCACGGCACTCCACATGGTGCCTTTAACTGTTTTATTTTTTAATGATTCTTCTGCCATACCAGAATTACTTTCTACGAATTTTTAGTTTTATTGCTTCAGGATGTTTCTGCACAAATGTTGCTGTGTTTTCTACCACAAGTGCCAGATAACCACCTCCACCGGCACCGGGCATCTTCCAAGCCAGCACATCGGGTTCTTTGCTGTAGCGGTCTATATATGATTGTACTGTTCCTTGTATCATTGCAGGGAACATGGCTACCTGTGCATTGAAGGATGCTTTGTATGCTGTGGCAAAGGCGTTAAGGTCTTTTGCCTTTATGGCATTCCAGCAATCATCGGCTGCGTGTGCCAAATTCTTTACCTTCTCTTCTGTAATGTTTTTCCCTTCTACAACGGAACATCCTTGCGGTCTGGGGTCCATAGGTACCATACAGAGATGGTTTTCAAGCCAGGAGAGTATATCTTCATCATTACACATCTCAAACTTCTCGGGCCAGAAGTGATTATCATAATAGTGGCGGCATAGGCCCGGAATACATATTCCTATGGCATCTTGCGCTCCACTGATTATTCCATCTTCACGCTCGGGATGATTTTCGAAACAGAAGACTAAACGTGCCAATGTTTCAGGATCGATATTTGGAAGACGGTGTGGCCAGATTCGTTTTATTACGTTACGTGTTGATGTACTTAGTCCGCAACGTTCACGTATTTCAAATGTGGGTTCCAAACTGATGGTTATGGCCCATCCTGGTGAATAACAGCTTACGTAGGGCTGGTCTATCCAGGTTCCTGCCAAATCCAAACGTGTAGGTAGCTGACAGAGATTCTTTTTCAGTGAAGTGCTGCTTCTGGCTTCTAATCCCTGGTGTGGGTCTCTTTCAAGTACCACATATTCTATTCCACGGCTCTTACACAAGTCACGTTTTGATTCGCTGTCACCATCGCTGTTTACCAAAAGGATATCCGGCTTTACAATATCAAGTGTAGGAAGAAAATCAAGTATTCCGCTACCTGTATTGATATATGCCTCTTTTACATAACGGATGCTTTTTACCATAAACAGGCGTTCCTGTTCTGAATATACTGTTTTATGGTTTTTGTAATGAAGAATAGTATTGTCCGAACCTATTCCTACGTAAAGGTCGCCATATTGTGATGCCTGACGAAAGAACTCTACATGTCCGGAGTGTAGCAAGTCATAACAACCGCTTACAAAAACTCTCTTCTCCATTATGTGGTTTTACAGAATTATTGGTGCTTATCTTTCTGCACGCATTGGGTTGTTTAGGAAGTCCTGATATGACAGACGTATGCCATCTTCCAGTTCTACCTGATATTTCCAACCAAGTGCAGCACTCTTTGATACATCAAGCAGTTTGCGTGGTGTTCCGTTTGGTTTACTGGTATCCCACAATATTTTTCCTTCGTAACCAACTACTTTGGCAACCAATTCGGTAAGTTCCTTAATTGTCACCTCTTTGCCTGTTCCTGCATTGACTGTTTCATCGCCACTGTAGTTATTCATCAAGAAGACACATAGATTTGCCAAATCGTCAACATAGAGGAATTCACGTAATGGTGTTCCATCGCCCCAACAGGTAACTTCTGTGAGTCCAGCCTCTTTAGCTTCGTGGAAACGACGTATAAGTGCCGGTAGAACGTGGCTGTGAGTAGGATGGTAATTATCGTTAGGACCATACAGGTTGGTTGGCATAAGTGAGATATAGTCTGTTCCATACTGTTTGTTCAAGTATTCGCAGTACTTAAGACCGGATATCTTTGCCAGTGCGTATGCTTCGTTGGTCTTTTCCAGCTCTGATGTTAGCAGACAACTCTCTTTCATGGGTTGTGGTGCCATACGTGGATAGATACAGGATGAACCTAAGAATTCCAACTTCTTAACTCCGTTTTTCCAGGCTGAATGGATTACGTTCATCTCCATTATCATATTTTCGTACATAAAATCTGCCAATGCTGTCTGGTTGGCTATAATACCACCTACTTTTGCAGCTGCAAGAAAGACATATTCAGGTTTTTCCTGCGCAAAGAACTTCTCTACAACCTCCTGGCGTGTTAGATCAAGTTCTTTATGTGTACGGGTTATGATGTTTGTATATCCCTGTCGTTCCAGTTCACGTACTATGGCTGAACCAACCATTCCGCGATGACCTGCTACGTATATCTTTGAATTCTTCTCCATAGTTACTTTACTATTCCTTTTTCAAGATATTCTGCAAGATTGGTTCTTACTTTAGCTGCAGCTCCTTCTGAGGCTACCTTTGCCATATCTGAATCAACCATCAATTTAACCAGTTCTTCGAAAGAGGTTTTGCTTGGATTCCAGCCGAGTTGTGCTTTTGCCTTTGATGGATCGCCCCAAAGGTTAACAACGTCTGTCGGACGGTAGAAGTCTTCGCTTACTGCAACCAGTATTTTACCTACTAATGAAGCAGGAGCGCTGCCACTTACAGCTACGCAGATTCCTTTTTCTTCTAGTCCTTCACCTTCAAACTTAAGCTCTATGCCGGCATGTTTAAATGCATATTCGGTAAATTCACGAACGGAATGCTGAACGCCTGTTGCAATAACAAAATCTTCAGGTTTGTCGTTCTGCAAGATAAGCCACATACACTCTACGTAGTCTTTAGCATAACCCCAGTCACGAAGTGAATCCAAATTACCCAAATAGAGACAATCCTGTAATCCCTGTGCTATACGGGCTGCTGCAAGTGTGATTTTACGTGTTACGAAGGTTTCGCCACGACGTTCTGATTCGTGGTTAAACAAGATACCTGAACAGCAGAACATATCGTATGCTTCACGATACTCTTTTACTATCCAGAAACCATAGAGTTTGGCAACTGCGTATGGTGAATATGGGTGGAATGGTGTGTTCTCGTTTTGAGGAACTTCTTCTACCTTGCCATAGAGTTCTGATGTAGAAGCCTGATAGATTCTACAGGTTTTCTCTAAGTTACAAGCACGTACTGCTTCCAATACGCGAAGTACACCGGTAGCATCTACATCGGCTGTGAATTCGGGAGAATCGAATGATACCTGAACATGGCTCTGCGCTGCAAGGTTATATATTTCATCAGGACGAATTTTACCAATTATCTTAATAAGTGACATTGAGTCGCCCATGTGTCCAAAGTGGAGATGGAAATTGGGACGTCCTTCAAGATGAGCTATTCTTTCACGATAGTCTGATGAGTTACGACGAATCATTCCGTGTACATCATAACCTTTTTCCAATAGGAATTCACTCAGGTAAGAACCATCCTGTCCTGTTATACCTGTGATAAATGCTACTTTTTTCTTTTCCATTGTGTATATATTTTCTTTATTCTTATTCTTTCCAATTCCATTCAGTGCGTTCTATATCTTCTTCTACCAGAGGGTTACCTACCTGAACTTCTATAAAGGTTAGTTCGGTTAGAGCTTTGATAGCGTGATAGTGTTCAACGGGGATGATTACTGTTTCACCGGCTTTTACTTTGCGTACTTCGCCATCTAATACAAACAGTCCTTCGCCCTCTACAAAGGTCCATACCTCACTGCGGTGGTGGTGAATCTGGTAGGATATGTTCTTTCCGGGCTGCAGGGTTATGCGTTTGGTTAATGAATGGTTACCATCGGCATAGTATGTATCGTCCAGTACACGATAGGTTCCCCAACGGCGTTCTTCGTACATTGGTCTTGGGGTAAGATTCTCTACATATTTTTTGATGTTCTCTGTCTCTTTTTTAGCGCATACAAGAATACCATCGGGACAAGCTGCAACTACCACATCCTTAACACCATCTACGAAAATGGGGTTCTGCAGTTCGTTTATTACGTGGGTATTCTCACACTTTGGTCCAAGAACGGCATTGCCTATGATGTTCTGTCGGAGTTCGTCGGTAAGGGTATTCCACGTGCCAAGGTCTTTCCATTGGCCTGTATATGGAACTACTGCTACTGATTGTGCTTTCTCTGCAACTTCGTAGTCAAAGCTTATTTTGGGGAATTCTGAATAACGGCTACGTACTTCTTCAAAACTGTCGGCAATGATGTATTTCTTCACTATGTTCATCATATAGCCCAAACGGAAAGCAAAGACACCTCCATTCCAAAAAGCGTTTTGTTTAAGCAGTTCTTCTGCTACTGCAACGGTTGGTTTTTCTGTAAAGCGGGCTACAGGAAGTGCACAGCCTTTTGTCTGTTGAACGCTGTTCATCTCCGGAACAACGTAACCGTATTTTGCAGATGGGTATGTTGGGGTAATGCCCATCAGTACCAGTTCTGCGATGTCTTGTTTAACGCACTCTACCATACGACCGATGGTTTCAAAATAACCTATCTCTGTGTATGGGTCGCAAGGCATAATTACAACTACTTCATCGTCAGAGCAATTCTTTGCAAGACTGAGGTAAGATGCTGCTAATGCTATTGCAGGGAATGTATCTCTTCTTTCAGGTTCTGTTACCACAGAGACGGTATCACCTAACTGGTTTGTGATAATATCCAGTTGGCTGGCATTGGTTGCAAGAGTAATGTCTGTGGTAAGATTTGCTTCTTGTGTTTGTCTTACTACTCTCTGCACCATGCTCTCCATTGTTCCGTCTGCTTTTTCCAGAAGCGGAAGGAATTGTTTGCTTCGTGCATTATTAGATAGGGGCCACAAGCGTTTGCCTGAGCCTCCGGATAATAGAACTATCTGCATAGTTTATTCTGTATGTAATTTTGCTTTTTGCTTTTAATGAAAAATCAAACTGTTGCGTTGATTTTGGTTGTTAGCCTGGCAATCACTTTGTCGAGATTGGTGGTGGTGTTTTTGATGTTGTTGGATGTTTTTTTTGTGGGTCAAATTTTATCCTTAAATAATCCTTAATGGGTCAGATTAAGGATTATTGGCGAATGAATGTATTGCTATGGTGGTTTTGCTGAATGGAGTGGGGTAGAGGGTGTTTGAAGTGAAGTAACCGTAATTTTAGGCAAAAAACAATATTGGAATATGGAAATTTTGGGTAAAAACAATATTTCAATATGGTTTTGTAGTTTGATAATAGTTTTTGTTGACCTTCCCTGATTTTGGTTGACACTTTAGAGAGGATTGACCTTTTTGTAATTTGTGGGGTGGTGGATGAACATGTAATTAAGAAAAAAGTTTTTGGTTGTTTTTTTTTAGAATAGTTTGTGTGTATTAATTCAAATATCTACTTTTGCATCATAAGATAGAATTTTTTGAAATCTAATAATAAGACTATGGGTATGAACGGATTTGAACAAAGAAAACTCAATGAAATCATTTTGTATCTTTTGAATGTAACCGGAGGCATGGATTATTATCATATTTTTAAGATATTGTATTTTGCGGAGAGGGAACATTTAGCTAAATGGGGACACAGAATGATTGCTGACGATTTTTGCGCATTGGAATATGGTCCTGTTCCAACACATTTGTATGATGCAATTAAGGTATTAGATTCTAAAGGTACAGCATTGGCTGAAATTTTGTATGAGGATATGAGATTAGCCGGTGTTGATGCCCCTAATGTGCTAATCCCACAAAGAATGGCCGATTTGAGATATATTTCTAAATCGGAACAAGAGGCATTAGATAACTCATTAAAGGAAAATTCTTTATTGACATTTAAACAATTGATGATAAAGTCGCACGATTCAGCATGGCAAGATGCTTATAATAAGAAAAAAAATGGAAAAATTTCTATTTTAAAAATGGCAGAGGCTGTTAATGCTGATGATATGATTATAAAATATATAACAGAACAATTGGATTTAGAGAATGTTTTAATATGACAAAACTTTCTGATATATTATCTGATAATACTTTGAAAAACATCGCTGAAAACACAATAAAAAAAGGTGATGTATATAGAATAAGAATGAATCGTGAAGATGGTATTATTCCAAAGAATGGTGCTGATTCGCGTAATAAGTTCTTTGTGGTTCTGGGATTTGATTCATTCGGTAATGCATATGGAGGGGTAATAGTTAATTCAACCATCAATAGAAAAGTTCCGATATCGATTCAAGACTGGCATATGCCTATTAAATCTTCTAAATATGGATTTTTAGTTCATGATTCTTATGTAGATTGTTCTACATTAAAATGCGCTTCTATTGAAAGATTTGCTACATGGGAATTTAAAGGAGTGATAAACGAAGAAGATTTAGAACTTATAATTGAAGCAATAAAAAGTAGTCCGAATGAATCTCAGATGCATTTAGCGATGTATGGATTGTAATTTGTGGGGTGGTGGATGAACTTACAATAAAGAAAAATAATTTTTTTTGGTTGATATGTTATAGATAATAGTTAACTTTGCATAAATTTGGTTTTATATATAAATAAGGTATATGAGAATATTGATTACAGGTGCAGCGGGCTTTATAGGCAGTAATTTGGTTAAGGCTGTTTACAAGAGATATGATAATCCGGAAGTGGTGGGCATAGATAATATGAACGATTATTATGATGTTCGCCTAAAGGAGGAGCGACTGAAAGAGCTGGAACAGTATCCAAATTTTAATCTTGTTCGTGGCAATATAGCCGATAAGGCTCTGATTGATAAGATTTTTGCCGATTTCAAGCCTCAGGTGGTAGTGAACCTGGCTGCACAGGCAGGTGTTCGTTACAGTATTACCAATCCGGGTGCTTATATAGAGGCTAATCTGATTGGTTTCTATAATATCTTAGAGGCTTGCCGTCATTCATATTCCCAGTACGAGGGTGGTGTAGAGCATCTGGTTTATGCATCGTCTTCATCGGTTTACGGTTCAAACAAGAAGATTCCTTATAGTACAGACGATAAGGTGGATAATCCTGTTTCACTGTATGCTGCTACCAAAAAGAGCAACGAACTGATGGCTCATGCATATAGCAAGCTCTACAATATTCCATCTACCGGACTCCGTTTCTTTACTGTTTATGGTCCAGCAGGTCGTCCTGATATGGCCTATTTTGGTTTTACCAACAAACTGGTAAAGGGCGAAAAGATTCAGATTTTCAATTTTGGAAACTGTAAGCGCGATTTTACTTACGTGGACGATATAGTGGAGGGTGTGATTCGTGTTATGCAGAAGGCTCCAGCCAAACAGGTGGGTGAAGATGGTCTGCCTGTTCCTCCGTATGCAGTATATAATATAGGTAATAATCAGCCTGAAAATCTGCTTGATTTTGTTACCATACTGCAAGAGGAGTTGCTCCGTGCCGGTGTTCTTCCGCAGGATTATGATTTTGAAGCGCACAAGGAACTGGTTCCTATGCAGCCGGGCGATGTTCCTGTAACATACGCTGATACAACTGCTTTGGAGCGCGATTTTGGTTTCAAGCCAAGCACATCGTTACGCCAGGGTTTGCGTGCTTTTGCAGAATGGTATAAAGAGTATTATAAATAATTTGTTTGTAGAATATGAAAATTGCAGTAGCAGGAACAGGATATGTAGGTCTTTCAATGGCTACATTGCTGGCACAGCACAATAGTGTGGTGGCTGTGGATGTTATTCCCGAAAAGGTAGAGAAGATAAATAACCGTATCAGCCCTATTCAGGATGATTATATTGAGAAGTATTTTGCAGAAAAAGAGCTTGATTTGGTAGCTACGCTTGATGGTGCATCGGCTTATCGTGATGCCGATTTTGTGATTATAGCAGCTCCCACTAACTACGATCCTCAGAAGAACTTCTTTGATACCCATCATATAGAGGATGTGATAGATTTGGTTCTCTCTGTTAATCCTGATGCTGTGATGGTGATAAAGAGTACCATACCTGTGGGCTATACCCGCAGTCTTTATGTAAAATATGCTCTGCAGTTCCTGTATAAGCCTGAACTGAAGGGTAAGAAGTTCAATCTGCTTTTCTCACCTGAATTCCTGCGTGAAAGCAAGGCACTTTACGATAATCTTTACCCCAGCCGTATTATAGTGGGTTATCCAAAGATAATAAATAGTGCAGAATTTTCTGAAGAGAATGCTGCCATTCAGGCTATAGGCAATCCCAAAGCTATGGAATATGCCAAGACCTTTGCCGCTCTGTTACAGCAGGGTGCATTGAAAGAGGATATAGATACTCTGTTTATGGGAATGAAAGAGGCAGAAGCTGTTAAACTGTTTGCAAATACCTATCTGGCACTACGTGTCAGTTACTTTAATGAACTGGATACCTATGCCGAAATAAAAGGTCTTGATACTCAGGCAATAATAAACGGTGTTGGTCTGGATCCGCGTATTGGTACACACTACAATAATCCATCTTTTGGTTATGGTGGTTACTGTCTTCCAAAAGATACCAAACAGCTGCTTGCCAACTACACCAACGTGCCTCAGAATATGATGACCGCTATAGTGGAGAGTAACCGTACCCGTAAGGATTACATTGCCGACCGTGTACTGCGTATGGCAGGTTATTACCGTGAGAATGCTCAGTGGGATGCATCCAAAGAGAGTGAATGTGTAATAGGCATCTTCCGTCTGACAATGAAAGCCAATAGCGACAACTTTCGCCAGAGTTCCATTCAGGGTGTTATGAAGCGTATTAAGGCTAAGGGTGCTACCATTATTATATATGAACCTACTCTGGAAGAGGGTACTACATTCTTTGGCAGTAAGGTGGTGAATAATCTGGATGAATTCAAGAAGAGCTGTAAGGCTATTATTGCCAACCGTTACGATAAGGTTTTGGATGATGTTAAGGATAGGGTTTATACCCGTGACCTTTTTGGAACTGATTGATTTTTTTAGGATAGATTTGTGTTATGATTACGTTTATTATTGCACTTGCATTGCTGATAGGCGGTTATATGATTTATGGCCGTTTTGTGAATAATGTGTTTGGTCCGGATAACAGAGAGACTCCTGCTGTAACCAACGAAGACGGTGTGGATTATATAGTAATGCCATCGTGGAAGATTTTTATGATTCAGTTCCTGAACATTGCCGGCTTAGGCCCTATATTCGGTGCCATAATGGGTTCTCAGTTTGGTACTGCCAGCTATTTCTGGATAGTGTTTGGTACTATATTCGGAGGGGCTGTACACGATTTCTTTGCAGGTACAATATCTATTCGTCATAATGGTGAAAGTCTTACGCAGACTATACGCAGGTATCTTGGTAAGCATGTGAACTGGATAATGGTGTTCCTTACTGTGCTGCTTATGTTACTGGTAACTGCAGTATTTACATCGGGTCCGGCAGAGATAATTGCATCGCTTACACCTGAATGGATGAATGCCTATTTCTGGATGATAGTTATATTTGCATACTATATACTGGCTACTATGCTTCCTATAGATAAGGTGATAGGTCGTGTTTATCCGCTTTTTGCTATTGCACTGATATTTATGGCTGTAGGCATTATGATTATGCTTTTTATAAAGTGGCCTGATTTGCCTGAAATATGGGAAGGCTGGGGGACTAAGTATGATAAGAGTCCTATCTTCCCTATGATGTTTGTGTCTATTGCCTGTGGTGCTATAAGTGGTTTCCACGCTACACAATCGCCTTTGATGGCAAGATGTATGAAGAGCGAACACATGTGTCGTCCTGTTTTCTATGGTGCTATGGTAACTGAAGGTATTGTGGCTTTGGTTTGGGCTGCGGCTGCAACTGTGTTCTTCCAAGAGAACGGCATTATAGATGCTGTTTCCGGTAAACCGTTTACAGGTGCTATGGTGGCTACACGTCTGTCTAAAGAGTGGTTGGGACCAATTGGTGGCATTTTGGCTATTCTTGGTATTGTGGCTGCTCCTATATCGACTGGCGATACTGCTCTGCGTTCATGCCGTCTGATTATTGCAGATTTGCTTAAAATTGAACAGAAGAATGTTTCCAAACGACTGCTTATAACCGTTCCTATTGCTCTCTGTTCTATGGGATTCCTTATTTTCAGTCTTTCTAATGCTGATGGCTTTAAGATTATATGGAGATATTTTGCATGGACAAACCAGACTCTCTCTGTGTTTACTTTGTGGGCTATTACAGTCTTCTTGGCACGTGAACGCAAAGGCATGGCTTATCTTATTTCACTTATACCTGCTATGTTTATGACTGCGGTGAGTGTATCGTATATTGTGGTTGCTCCTGAAGGTCTGCATTTGGTGAATGCCAATCCTTATATAGTAGGTGGTGTGGCTGCTTTGATACTTTTTTCAATTTTTGTCTATTCGCAGATTAAATACAACGCCAAACGCAAATAGTTCTGCCGTTTTTTTTTGCATCATTAACCATTAGGTTACTTTGATTCTGGTTACGCCGTAACAAGTTACGGCTCCATCCCTCCCACGCCATTATGGCGCGGGCCCCTCCCATTTACAAAGCCATGGGTGGCTATGCCATTCAAAGCAACCTAATGGTACTAATAGAAAATAAGTGTAATAGGGCAGTGTATTTGTTTCAGTTCCACTATTTAAAAAGTATTTCAGTTATTAAAAATTAATATTTGGAGGTCGTTTTGTAAAGAAAAATGCACTGTGGTTAAATAAATTTATAGCCATGAAAAAAGTTGGGTTTCAGAGAATAACGTATTTTACAACTCTATACTTTTACGCCATAATTCAAAAATGGAATAGACTTATGAAGCCTATTATGAAAAGGATATTTCTTGTTTGCGGCGCATCAGTAATGTGCGTAGTGACATCTGCTCAGCAGTTGTCACAAAAAGAATCTGACCCTATGGTTATGGGTTGGATGCAGGGATTCCCACCTATGGACGATATGGTGGTGGAAGCAGCCGATGGTTCGTTTTTTAACTTTCCGGCTTTACGTTACACAGTGTGTAATATGAGACAGTTCGTACCTACTAAAGTGGTGAAATGTGCCACAAAAGAGAGGTACAGGTTTAGAGAATCTTTAGACCCCGGGATTGAGAAGATTAAATTCGTCCCTCTGTTTGAAACAGAGCCCGTAGGTTGGCAGGATTTTCTGGACAAAAACTATGTAGATGGTGTGATTATTTTGCACAAAGGTAAAATTATTTACGAAAAGTATCAGGGCGCATTGAAACCTGACGGTATCCATTCGGTAATGTCGGTAAGTAAAACATTTACCGGAACATTGGGAGCTATGTTAGTGGCAGAAGGGGTGCTGGACGAAAACAAAAAGGTTTCTGAATATGTTCCTGAACTGGCTGAATCGGCTTTTGGCGATGCCACTGTGCGTAATCTGCTTGACATGACCACGGCTCTAAACTACAGTGAAGACTATTCCGATCCAAATGCTGATATTTGGGAGTATTCTGCATCGGGAAATTTGCAGAAACCGGAAGGTTACAAGGGAGCAATGTATTATTACCAGTATCTGGAGAAGATTAAGAAGAAGGGTGAACATGGTAAGAAATTTGCTTACAAGACTGTAAATACAGATGCATTGGGCTGGGTTATATCCCGCGCTACGGGAAAAAGTATTCCTGATTTGCTTTCAGAAAAGATTTGGGCTCCTATGGGCGCGAACTACGATGGCTATTATCAGGTTGATTCGCGTGGTATAGCTTTTGCAGGTGGAGGATTCAATGCAAATTTACGCGATTTGGCCATGTTTGGAGAAATGGTGCGTCGTAGAGGCTGGTTTAATGGTAAACAGATTTTACCCGAACAGGTTGTTGACGATATTCTGAAAAATGCCGACAATGACCGGTTTGACAAAGATTCCTATCCAAACTTGAAAGGTTGGGGATATAGGAATATGTGGTGGGTAACCAACAATGCCGATAAAGCATTTTGTGCCCGCGGTGTATATGGTCAGACCATCTACATAGATATGGCTGCCGAAATGGTGCTGGTAAGGTTGGCTTCAATGCCTGTTGCATCGAATGCTGCCAATGATCCTTATTCACTGCCCGCATATCAGGCTGTGGCAGATTATTTGATTGAAAAATACTGATTGGCTATGTAATTAAAGTTAATTGTTGGGTGCTTCTTTCAAAGATTTGAACTATCTTCGCACTGTGATATATATATTATAGTTATACCTTAAAAAGTACAAATATGAAGATTGGAACAACAAAAGAACTTAAAAACCACGAATATCGTGTTGGTTTGACTCCGGATAATGTCTCTGCTTTTGTGGCAAAAGGACATACTGTATATGTAGAAACTCATGCAGGCGAAGGAGCCGGTTTCTCAGATGATGATTATGTAGCAGCAGGAGCACAGATTTTAGGTTCACCTGCCGAAGTATTCGAAAAATCGGATATGATATGGAAAGTTAAAGAACCTGAACCATGCGAATATAAGTTTTTACGTGAAAATCAGATATTGTTTACCTATCTTCATTTGGCACCTAATCCGGGTTTGACAAAGGCTTTGATGGATAAGAAGGTTAAGGGTGTTGCTTTTGAAACTATTGTAGATAAAGCAGGTAACTTGCCTTGTTTGCGTCCTATGAGCCAGATTGCCGGACGTCTGAGTATTCAGGAAGGTGCTAAGTACATAGAAAAGAGCTATGGCGGTCGCGGAATATTGCTGGGTGGTGTTCCCGGTGTAGAACGTGGTAAGATTGTGATAGTGGGTGGTGGTATAGCAGGTACATACGCTGCAAAGGCAGCAGTGGGTATTGATGCTGAAGTTACTCTGCTTGATATTGATTTGAACCGTCTGGCATATTTGGAAGATATTTTTGGCGCCAGTGTTACAACTCTTTACAGTACAGAGGCGAATATAAGAAAATCTTTGAAGGAGGCTGACCTGGTTATTGGTTCTGTACTGATTCCAGGTGGAAGAACTCCGAAATTGGTACGTCGCGAACACTTGAAGGATATGAAGAAAGGAGCAGTGATAGTGGATATAGCTATAGACCAGGGCGGTTGCTGTGAATCGTCTCATGTCACTACTCACGATGATCCTGTATTCATTGAAGAGGGCATAGTTCATTACTGTGTTGGCAATATGCCGGGTGCTGTTCCCTACACATCAACAGTGGCTTTGGCAAATGCTACCTTCAAATACGGTATGATGATGGCAGACCTTGGTCTGGAAGAGGCTATAAGGCGCGATAGCGGTCTGGCTAAGGGCGTTAACGTATATTGCGGCAAATGTACCAACGAAAATGTAGCTAAGGCTCTGGATTTGGAGTATCATAATGTGTTAGATATTATTTAAATATATTTGATAATGCAGTTAGTTCTTTTGTCCGGTGGATCGGGATTGAGGCTTTGGCCGCTCTCCAATAATACACGTTCCAAGCAGTTCCTTCCTCTGTTGAAAGCAGATGATGGATCTATGGAATCTATGCTGCAACGTGTTGTAAGACAGGTGCGAGAAACCAATTTGGCAAGTAGTGTTACTATAGCTACCAGCAAGACTCAACGTGATATGATTATAAACCAGTTGGGTAATGGTGTTGATGTGGTAGCCGAGCCTGAAAGGAGAGATACTTTTCCGGCTATAGCACTGGCGGTTTCATATCTGTCATTACAGAAGGGTTGTCCCGATGATGAAGTGGTGGTGATTATGCCTTGCGATCCATATACTGAGAATGATTTTTTCCATTCTATAGGTAATATGGTTAAGGCTGTGGAGCAGAATAAGGCCGATTTGGTGCTGATGGGTATTAAACCTACATATCCGGCATCAAAATATGGATATATTGTTCCTGAGGAGGGCAACAACGATGCTGTACGCATGGTTAGCTGTTTTGTGGAGAAACCGGATAGGGCAAGAGCTGAAGAACTTTTGGCAAGAGGAGCAATGTGGAACAGTGGTGTCTTTGCTTTCAGACTGGGCTATGTGCGCAGTATAGTAAGCAAATACATTACAGCCAGTTCATATGAAGAAGTAGTAGCACAGTATGGCACGTTCCCAAAGATAAGTTTTGACTACGAAGTGGTAGAAAAAGCATTGTCTATTGCTGTGGTTCCGTTTGGTGGCAAATGGAAAGATTTGGGCACCTGGAATACTTTGTCGGAAGAGATTGCAGAAGATTATATTGGTAATGTGACCTGTGGCGACAATAATAGTAATTCCATAGTTGTAAATGAGTTGGGTTTGCCAATATTCTGTGACGGATTGAATAATATGGTTGTGGCTTGCAGTCCCGACGGTATTTTGGTCTGTGGTAAGGATTATTCAGAGGGCATTAAAGATAAGGTGTCCAAACTGGCTGACCGACCCATGTATGAGGAGCGTAGATGGGGTTCCTATAAGGTTATGGGTACAAAACGTTATGGTGATGGTTACAAATCATTGACCAAAGAGCTTATCTTGAGACCAGGATGCAGTATTAGTTATCAGAGACATAAGTTGCGTGACGAAGTGTGGACTTTTGTTGATGGTGATGGTGTTCTGGCTTTGGACGGAGAGATTGTAAAGGTGAAACGTGGTGATGTGGTTCATATTAAGAGTGGACAGATGCACGCTGTTAAGGCTGTTTCGCAGTTGCAGATTATTGAGGTTCAAATGGGTACTCTTTTGGAAGAGGATGATATAGAGCGTTTCCCTTGGGATTGGGAATAAATATATGATGGTCCTATTATGTTAAAGAGGATGCACCTTGCGGAGCATCCTCTTTTAACATAAGGACCATTAGACCTTATCTATTTTGTCACGCTCCGCGTGAGTCCTTCGGATAAAGCAAAAGAGCGATTTTTCAATCACTCTTTTGTTATCCGTTTCCTTATCTATATTGGTTTGCTCCGCAAACGTCCTTCGGATAAAGCAAAATAGCGATTTTTCAATCACTCTTTTGTTATCCATTTCCTTATCTATATTGGTTTGCTCCGCAAACGTCCTTCGGACCAATTAATTATTTTAATCGTTTATGACATAAGGGCCATTCTGACATTATTTATTTTGTTTGGAGTTTGATGCGGATTTCGCGGAAGGGGCGAACCGGATCATTGCTGGTGATGTTTATTGATGATAGGCTGCTTACCATTTTATGGGCAGTTGCTGTCATAGTTACAGATACTGTAATGGTCTGTCCGGGTTGGATTGTGGTGTTCGCTTTTAGCGGAGTTGTACATTCGCCAAGTGTCTCCACATCTCTTATTATAAGATTTGATTTGCCAGTGTTCTCTATTATGAAACTGCCTTTAGCTGTTTTGCCTATTGGTCTTGCTCCCAGATCTACCAGCGAAGGTTCTATTCTGATTGATGGTTTGGGGTCTTCGTCATTATAGTTGTTGAATTTGTCAGTACAGATGGATGTTACTATTATGGGGTTCTGGCTACGAATATTGTTTGCATAGATCCAGAGTGTATCGCGCAGTGTGCCGTAGAGGTTTCCTGTTGCAGGGATGTTGTAGGTTACGTTTACGCTCTCTACGGTTTCCGGTTTTACGGCAGTTGGGGCCTCTATGGTGAGAAGACTGTTTTTGTTGCTGTTCTCTACGCGTATTTTTGTGGTTTCTCTACCTATATTGGCAAGCATGATGCTCTTTGTTTCTGATTTGCCATGTTCCATAAATCCAAAATTGGTCTGCAGGGTTTCTGTTCTGATTCCTTCTGCCAATGGTCTGGGGTATCGCTCTTCCAAACCTAATGGGGTGGGGATGACGTCGGCCATCAGTAGTAGGCGGTCTATGTTTCTGCCCTGGTTGGTAAATACTTCCAGTTCACGTATAACTTCCCCTTCGGTTCCTGCCGGGTTGAAACTTACTGTCAGTTCACCGGTTTCTCCGGGTGCTATAGATTCGGTGGAATAGGATACTGTGGTGCAACCGCAGCTGGTTAATATGTTGCTTATTGTGGTGCTTTGGTTTGATGTGTTCATAAAGATAAAGGTGTGTTTTACTACACCATCTCTCTCTTCTATCTTTCCAAAGTTGTGTTCGTAACTGTCAAACTGAATAGGCGATTTTGGTGCCTGAGCTACCACTGTTATAGTTATAAGAGCGGCTATTATTGTAAATGATAATCTCTTCATAGTGAATGTATTATGTTATAAACTTTCTCTATTCCAATGGTGGTGGATGGTCCGTGACCACTATAGACTACGGTGTTGTCCGGTAGGGTGAATAACTTTTGGCGTATTCCCTGTACTAATGCTGCACCGTCGCTATCGGCAAAATCGTATCGGCCTAAGCTTCCTTTGAATAGTACATCGCCACAGAAGAGTATGTTCTCTTCTTTGCAGTAATATACTAAACTGCCGGGTGAATGTCCCGGTATGTGTAGTATATTGAATGTATGTCTGCCAAAACTGACGGTATCGCCTTCCTGAAGGAAGTTTTCCGGTTTGATGGGGTTTACGCTTTTGTTGTATTGTATGCCGAATGATGCCAGGCGTCTGCCTATCTGTAGTAACCAGGGCATGTCTGCATTATGAGCTTTGGCTGCTACTCCGAATGTTTCTTCTGCAAAGTTGTTGCCAAATATGTGGTCAAAATGCAGATGGGTGTTTAGTATGTGGTTGATGCTTAGTTTGTTGTCTTCTACAAACTGTTTTAGTGTCTGTTCTTCCTGCGGATAGTAACATCCGGGGTCAATTATCACTGCATCAAGGGTTTGACTATCCCAAACTATGTATGTGTTTACGGATATGTCGTTAAACTGAAACTGTTTGATTTTCATATCTGTACGTAAACTACTTTTTTATCGTTAAAGAACTCTTCGTTAAAATAGTTGCTTATGTTTACTATTTCTGCTACGTTGCGGTAGTTCTGAACTTCTCCAGACAGATCTCCTCCTTTTAAACAGATTAGTCCGTTGGGGTAGGCGTTGAATTGTTCTTTCTTGTTTATCAGCTTGTTACATATTTTGCAGAGGTCGGGTAGGGGCATTACTCCACGGCTTACTACAAAGTGAAATTTCTCTTTTTCTTCTTCTGCTCGTTCGTGTTGACAGGTTACGTTTTTCAGCCCTATGCTTTCTGCTACGCTTTCCGCTACACGTACTTTTTTGCCTATACTGTCTATCAGTGTGAACTTGCTTTCTGGGAAGAGGATTGCCAATGGTATGCCTGGGAATCCGCCTCCTGTTCCTATGTCGGCTATTTTGGTGCCTGGAGCAAAGGTTGTTACTTTTGCTATGGCTAAAGAGTGTAGTACGTGGTGCAGATAGAGGTTTTCTATGTCTTTGCGTGAGATTACGTTTATTTTGCTGTTCCAGTCAGTGTATAGTTCGTAAAGAGCGTCTAACTGGTTGTATTGCTGCTCTGTCAGTGCGGGGAAGTATTGTCTTATTTTCTCCATATTCTTTATTCTTTCTGCGAAGATAGTGAAAAATTATATATCTGTCGCTATTGATTCTAATTCTGTTTAGTCAGTTTATCTGGCTCTTGACGAACATCCCACAAGTTTGTAATAACAATTTTCTCCTTATTGATATTGATATAGTAAATCAGTTTGAAATAAGGATGTACTACTAAAGAACGATATTCGTATGTGTGTTTAGAAAATAATGTATGCTCAATTTTTCCCAAATGGGGATTATTAACAAGAAGAGAGGTGTGGCTTTTTACTTTTTGATAATATTTAGTTGCAACCCTTTCTCCAAAATTACGCTGACAATAGTTGACGGAACTTTCTAAACGATTTAATGCGCGTTTAGTCCATTTTATTTGCATAACCATGGGTATTTGTGTTCCATCACGGTAAATACTTGTTCGCTGGTTAGCAGGTTGTTTGTTTCATCATCGATTTCTGCTTCTTCGTTCCATTTGTTTATTAGTTCCATCGTTAATGGTTGCTGCCATTCTTCGGAGATTTGTTCTGTTGTTTTGTGGTATGTTGATGTGATGGGCGTCAGTGTGCTTGCATACTCTACCTGTGGCTCTTTGACTGCCATTGGGTTATTAGTCTGTGTATTCGATTTTGTTTTCATATTTGTTGTATTTGTTTATTTCTGCGAAGATAGTGAAAAATTTGGAAAGACCACTCTTTCCGTGGGATTAACTTCATTCGCCAACAAAAGTTGTCTCATTCGTTCATCCTGGAATCACACTCTTTCCGTGGGATTGATTTCGCTCACTTTGTTCGCTTATCCTGGAATCACACTCTTTCCGTGGGATTGGCTTCGCTCGCCAACTGAGTTGTCTTGCTTGCCCATCCCTTATGCCGCCGCAGGCGTTCGTGGTTGAAGACCACTCTTTCCGGGATTAACTTCGCTCACTTCGTTCGCTAGTTCATCCCTTATGCCGCCGCAGGCGTCCTAACAAACAAAAAAAACGCTTTTCAAAATGTTCAAACGAGTTTGACATTTTTTTAAGCGTTTTTTTGTTTGCGGAAAGAGTGGGATTCAAACCCACGGTACGGGAGACCCGTACGCCGGATTTCGAGTCCGGTCCATTCGATCACTCTGGCATCTTTCCTTAAAGGTGGTGCAAAGGTAATGAATTATTTTGTTCTATTCCATTGCACCACCTAATTTTTACTCAATCTCTGACAATATCTGTGTGGCCAGTTCGTCGTTGTTTGTACGGATTACAAGGTGGCTCAGATGGCTGTCGTCATCGGCAAATGCGTACATATACTCTATGGAGACACCGGCTTTGCTCAGTTCTTCCATTGCTATGGCCATGGTTCCCGGTTTGTTGGGGCTGTTCAGATAGTTTACGTGGTGTATGCTTACAGCGTATGAGTTGGCTTTAAGCAGGTTGTAGGCACGGTCTATATCGTTTTTTTCTACAATGATGCGGGCTATGCCAAAATCATCGCTCTCCGATACGGTAAAGGCCTTCATGTTGATGTTGTTGTTACCCAGCAGTCTTGCTATCTCTGCAAATTTGCCTTGTCTGTTCTCTAGAAATATTGATAGTTGTCTAATTAACATAGCATATCTGTTTTGGGGTTGTTACTCAAATTTTCTGTGGTCTATGGCACGTTTGGCCTTTCCTGTAGAACGTTCTATGGTGTTTGGTTCTACTATCTTGATGTCGGGCTGTATGCCTATTACACTCTGTATTCTCGATGCCAGACGCTGGCGCAGTTTTATTAGCTGGTTTATCTGGTCTGTGTAGTATTCCGGTTTAACTTCTACCTGTATTACAAAGGTGTCAGTGTTGTTTACGCGGTCAACTTCAATGAAGAAGTATGGTTCGTATTCCGGGAATTCAAGCAGTATGGATTCTACCTGTGAAGGGAATACGTTTACGCCACGGATTATTAACATGTCGTCGCTTCTACCCATGATTTTTGACATTCTTACTGCAGTACGTCCGCATTCGCACTTTTCGTAGTTCAGGCTGGTAAGGTCTCTGGTGCGGTAACGTATCATAGGCATTCCCCATTTGTCTAATGTGGTGAATACAAGTTCGCCCTTTTCGCCGGGAGCTACCGGCTGCAGTGTAACAGGATCGACAATTTCCGGATAGAAGAGGTCTTCCCACAGGTGGGTTCCGTTCTGATATTCACATTCGCCACCTACGCCGGGTCCGCTAATTTCGGTAAGTCCGTATATGTCGTATGCTTTTATGTGTAGTTTCTCTTCCAGTTCCTTACGCATGTTGTCTGTCCAGGGTTCTGCACCAAATACACCTACTTTCAGCTTAATGTTATTCATGTCTATACCCTGTTTGCGTATCTCTTCTGTCATGTAGAGTGCGTATGATGGGGTACACGCTATGGCTGTTGAGCCAAAGTCTTGCATAAGCTGCAACTGTTTCTGAGTGTTGCCACTGCTGGTTGGCAGTGCTACAGCACCTATTTTATATGCACCGTCATGAGCGCCCAGACCTCCGGTAAACAGTCCGTAGCCGTATGATACCTGTATCATATCGGAACTGTCAAGACCATATGCGGTTAGACAGCGTGCTACTCCTTCTGACCAGTTATCAAGGTCTTTCTGGGTATATCCTACAACTATAGGTTTTCCGGTGGTTCCCGATGATGCATGCAGACGCAATATATCTTTCATAGGGACTGCCATCATATTGAATGGATAGTTGTCTCTTAGATCCTGTTTTGTGGTAAAAGGCAGTTTGACAATGTCATCTATTGTCTTGATGTCTTCAGGTCTTACTCCGTGTTCATCGAAACGGGCCTTATAAAAAGGTGAGTTATGATAAGCGTGAGCCACTATTTTTCTCAATTTCTCTCCCTGTAGTTCGCGCATCTCTTCGCGCGACATACATTCATACTTGCTGTTCCAAATCATATTAAGTGGTTTATTTATCATTTTGTGCTGTAAAAGTAGTGTAAATGGATGAAATTTGTTTAATGAGATTGAATTTTTATTCACAGATAACGTAAAAAAATGCATTCTTGGTGAATTTTTGTCAATTTAATCTTTTAGTTGTAATTTTGCCGAATAATCTGTAAAACAGATGTACGATATGGATGATGTTGTGATTTTAGGTATAGAATCTTCGTGTGATGATACGTCGGCTGCAGTTATCAGAAATGGTGAATTGTTGTCGAATGTGGTGGCAAGTCAAGGTGTTCACGAAGAGTATGGTGGGGTGGTGCCCGAATTGGCATCGCGTGCTCACCAGCAAAATATTGTACCTGTGGTGGATACTGCTTTGAAAAGAGCGGGTGTGGAGCGTTCACAGCTTAGTGCGGTGGCTTTTACACGTGGTCCGGGACTGATGGGTTCGCTGTTGGTAGGAACGTCGTTTGCAAAGGGTTTTGCCAGGTCGTTGGATTTGCCTATGATTGAAGTGAATCATTTGCAAGGGCATATTCTGGCGCATTTTATTAAACAACCGGGCGAAGAGATAGAGGTGCCACAGTTCCCGTTCTTATGTCTGTTGGTTTCGGGAGGAAATTCACAGATTGTAAGAGTGGATTCATTCAGTAAAATGGAGATTATAGGGCAGACCATAGATGATGCGGCAGGCGAAGCTATGGATAAATGTTCTAAAGTGATGGGATTCGGTTATCCGGGTGGTCCTATTATTGATAAATATGCTCGTCAAGGTAATCCTAAGGCATTTACTTTCAGTAAGCCTAATATTCCGGGTTATGACTATAGTTTTAGCGGTCTGAAGACATCGTTCTTGTATAATCTGCGTGATTGGGTAAAAGAGGATCCTGATTTTATAGAGAAGCATAAAGAGGATTTGTGTGCATCGCTTGAACGTACTATTGTGGAGATTCTGATGAAGAAATTGAAGCAGGCAGCTAAAGATACAGGCATTAAGCAGGTGGCTGTGGCAGGAGGTGTGTCGGCCAATACGGGGTTGCGAAACGCATTTTTGGACTATTCCAAACGATTTGGATGGAAGGTTTTTATTCCGCGTTTTTCATATACAACTGATAATGCTGCCATGATAGCAGTAGCCGGTCACTATAAGTATTTGGCAGGCGATTTTTGCGGTATTGATGTGCCTATTTATTCAAATACCAGACTTTAAAGTAAAAAACACATTATTAAATGAAAAATATGGGTGCTTTGTTTGGAAGTATCAAAAAAAAGTAGTTATTTTGCACCCTGTTTTGAGAGAAGTATAAGAAAACGAATAAAAATTATATAAAAATGTCAAGAATTTGTCAGATTACAGGTAAGAAGGCAATGGTTGGCAATAATGTTTCTCACTCAAAAAGAAGAACAAAGAGAACATTTGATGTTAACCTTTTCACTAAGAAGTTTTTCTATGTAGAGGAAAATTGTTGGATTAGCCTTCGTCTCAGCGCTGCTGGCCTGAGAATTATTAACAAGAAGGGACTTGATGCAGCTCTAAGAGAGGCTGTGGCTAAAGGCTATTGCGATTGGAAAGATATAAGAATAATCGCGTAACACTTAAGTAAGGAGTAAAGAATTATGGCAAAGAAAGTTAAAGGTAATAGAGTTCAGGTTATTCTTGAATGTACTGAGCACAAAGAGAGCGGTATGCCGGGTACTTCTCGTTATATCACTACAAAGAACAGGAAGAACACTCCTGAGAGACTTGAGTTGAAAAAGTATAATCCAATTCTTAAGAAGGTTACTCTTCATAGAGAAATTAAGTAATACGTATTAGCGATGGCAAAGAAAGTAGTTGCAACCCTTCGTCAGGGTAAGGTTTCAATGGCTAAGCTCATCAAGATGGTTAAATCACCTAAGACCGGAGCTTATACATTTACAGAGCAGATTGTTACTGATGAACAGTTGAAAGAAGCTTTGAAGTAATTTCTAGCATTTTAAAGCTAAAATACAATATATGAGGGTAATAGCATTGCTATTTCCCTCTTTTGTTTATTGGATTTTTTTCATTGATTTTAATTGCAGGATTTTTATGTGTGGTTATAATAAGCTGATAATGAAAAATTAAACTCTATTGATTTTACAATTTATGCGTTTTTTATTACTTTTGTAGTAGAAAGAGGCTACTTACATAGATAACAATACAGAGATAGAGATGGGACTATTTTCGTTTTTTTCAAAGGATAAGAAAGAGGTTCTGGATAAGGGACTTGAGAAGACCAAAACAAGCGTTTTTTCTAAGATACAGCGCGCCATTATGGGTAAGAGCGTTGTAGATGATGAAGTGTTGGATAATTTGGAGGAGGTGTTGATAACATCGGATGTAGGTGTGGAGACTACTTTGAAGATTATTAAACGTATAGAGGAACGTGTAGCAAGGGATAAATATCTGAATACAGATGAACTGAATAAGATACTGAGAAGCGAGATTTCGGAATTGCTGGTTGAAAGTGGAAATGATGACAATGCACAGTTTGCCGTACCACAGGGTAGAAAACCATACGTTATTTTAGTGGTTGGCGTAAATGGTGTGGGAAAGACTACCACTATAGGTAAATTGGCTTATCAGTTCAAAAAAGCCGGATTGAAGGTGTATATGGGAGCTGCCGATACTTTCCGTGCTGCAGCCATTGAGCAGTTGCTGGAGTGGGGGCGTAGAGTAGATGTTCCGGTAATACATCAGTCTATGGGTTCCGATCCTGCATCAGTAGCATACGATACTCTGCAATCGGCAGTAACAAATAATGCCGATGTGGTGCTTATAGATACAGCAGGCCGCCTTCACAATAAGGTTGGACTTATGAATGAACTTACCAAGATTAAGAATGTTATGAAGAAGGTTGTAGATGGTGCACCCGATGATGTTCTGTTGGTGTTGGATGGTTCTACCGGTCAGAATGCTTTTGAACAGGCTAAACAGTTTACAAAGGCTACTGAAGTTACACAACTGGCTATAACCAAACTGGATGGCACTGCAAAAGGCGGTGTGGTAATAGGTATATCGGATCAGTTCCACATACCTGTCAAATATGTTGGTTTGGGTGAAGGTATGGACGATTTGCAAGTCTTTTCAAAACGCGAATTTGTTGATTCTCTGTTCAATATCTGATATTTGTAATATATGAAGAGAATAGATGTTATAACCTTGGGATGTTCAAAGAATCTGGTTGATTCTGAAAAGTTGATGATGCAGTTGCAGGCCGAAGGTTATACTGTTCGCCACGATCCGCAGCAAATTGATGCGGATATTGTGGTTATTAACACCTGTGGTTTTATAGGCGACGCTCAGGAAGAATCGGTAGAAATGATTCTTGATTGTTGTGAGCTGAAAAAACAGGGTGTAATAAAGGCTCTTTATGTTATGGGGTGTCTTTCTCAGAAGTTTGGAAAGGAACTGGAAGTAGAGATACCCGAAGTTGATAGATTTTACGGAAAATTTGACTGGAAGAATTTGATAGCCGATTTAAACGGTGTGTGGCATACTGATTTGGAGAACAAACGTTTTATTACTACTCCGGCGCATTATGCATATCTTAAAATTGCAGAAGGTTGTGACAGACGTTGTTCCTACTGTGCCATCCCTTTAATGACGGGTGGCTATCGTTCTCGTAATCAAGAAGATATAATATCGGAAGCAAAATATCTTATATCGAAAGGGGTTAAAGAGATTCAGCTGATAGCCCAAGATTTAACCTATTATGGCTGTGATACTGCCGGTGGTTCAAAGATTGCCGATCTAACCCGTAGGCTATCTGATCTTGATGGTCTGGAGTGGATACGTCTGCACTATGGCTATCCAAATGAATTTCCTATGGAACTGTTGCAGGTGATGCGTGAACGCAACAATGTTTGCAACTATATGGATTTGGCCCTACAGCATATAAGTAATCCTGTTCTGGAGCGTATGCATAGAAATATTACTGCTGAACAGACTCGTAATTTGTTGTTACAGATACGCAATGAAGTGCCCGATATTCATTTGCGCACCACTATGATGGTGGGATTTCCCGGTGAAACTGAAGATGATTTTAACCGGTTGGTGGATTTTGTTAAGGAGATGCGTTTTGAACGTATGGGGGCATTTGCGTATTGTGAAGTGGAGGGAACTTATTCAGCGCGTCATTATAAGGATGATGTGGATGAAGATACAAAGCAGATGCGTTTGTCAAAGTTGATGCGTATTCAGCAGAATATTTCGGCCGATATAAATGTTTCCAAAATAGGCAAGGTATATAAAACTGTTATAGATCGTGTGGAGGGCGATTACTACATAGGAAGGACGGAATTTGATTCGCCCGATGTGGATCCGGAGATGTTGATTAAGGCTGATAATGAATTGGTTATAGGTGACTTTTATAATGTTCGTGTTACTGAAGCCGATGATTTTGATCTGTACGGTTTGGTTGTAGAAGATAATTGATTTGATATATGAACAACAAGATGTTTCTGGATGAGCTGTCCAAAAGATGCGATATGACAGTGGAAGAATCGCAGGTCCTGTCGCAGAAGTTGTTGGACATTATGCAAAAGCAGTGGCAGGAGGGTGATACTATCAGTCTGTCAGGATTTGGTGTTTTTGAGGTTCGTAAAAAGAATGAAAGAATCTCAGTAAACCCTGTTACAAAGGTGCGTATGTTAATTCCACCGAAATTGGCTCTTACTTTTAAGCCGGGTTCAATGTTGAAAGAAAAACTTAATGGTAAGAAGTTATGAATGCAAGGCTGAATCAGAAACAGATATCTGAACTGTTTTATAGAATAAGTGATTTGAGCAGATCCAAATCAGAATTGTTTGTTAAATGTTTCTTTGATATAATTGAAGAGGAACTTTTAAAGGGTGAACAGGTTAAGGTTAAGGGTTTGGGCGTGTTCAAAACGGTTAATGTTGAGGCACGTGAAAGTGTTAATGTGAATACCGGCGAACGTATTCTGATAGATGGATACGTAAAGGTTGTTTTTACACCTGAAGCTGCTCTTAAAGATATTATCAATAAGCCTTTTGCTGCATTTGAAACTATGGTATTGTCTGATTATCAGGCAGAAATGATTTCGCATTCGGTTGAGACTGTGGAAACTGTTGATATTGCGGATGATTCCATAGAAGAGCAAGGCTACTACGAGGATAAGAATGAGGTTGCTAATAACGAGCAGGAGGAACCTAAACTAGAAACTGAATCAGAACCTGAGTCAGAGCCAATAGTGGAACAGGAAATAGTAGAAACGGAACCTGAGCTTGAAACAGAATCGGAAGTAGAAATAGAGCCTGAGCTTGAAACAGTGTCTGAAATAGAAATAGAGCCTGAAACAGAGCCTGAACCTGAACTGGAAACAGAACCGAAAGAAATTACTGCAACTACAGGTACTGAAACTACTGTAAATGAATCTGTTAATAATAAGAAGAATTCTGCCGGTGTAAAGATTGTAATAATATTAGCATCAGTTATTCTGGCTTTGTTATTGTTGGTATATATGCTCTGGCCATTAATATTACAACAATATGTTAAGCATAAGTATAATTCTGCACGTAACAATGTGGTTACAGAACAGATAATAACAGACAGGTCAACAAATAGTTTTGATGAAGATAAAAGTTCTGTAAATAACACTGAAACTGAATTGGACGCAACTCCTGTTCAGACACCTCAAGAGGTTCAAACAGAAACAGAACCAAAACCTGTAGCAGTTAAAAAGGAGAGTGCTCCTACTGCAGTTGTCAATCCAATTGTCAAACAGGATATTAAGTTGGTTGAAGAAGATGAAATGAGAGATTTGGCAGATATTACAGTTGATGATACTGATAATTATGTTATAGTTGGTCTGCTTGCAGAGCATACACTGCAACAGGATGAAATTCTGACTGTTTTGTCTAAAAGGTATTATGGAACAAAAAAATTGTGGCCTTATATAGTAAAATACAATAACTTTAATGATTTCAATAAGTTACGTCCGGGAATGAAGATACTTATTCCAAAATTGGAAAATAAGTAATTTTTACATTCAGTTTAAGATTTCTTAAATTCGGCGTAAGTAAAAGTATTTTAATACAAATTGTATTTTTTATCAAGTCTGAATGAAGTATCTTTGTGGAAGTGACAAAAGTTAAATGGTTTTATGAGTACAAACATTGATATTAGAGAACTAAACGAACGCATTGAACAACAGAGTGCATTCGTAACAAACCTAATGACCGGTATGGAACAGGTCATTATAGGACAAAAACATCTGATTGAGTCATTGCTTATAGGCTTGTTGTCTGATGGACATATTCTGTTGGAAGGTGTACCCGGATTGGCAAAAACTATGGCAATCAAGACTTTATCATCTTTGATTGATGCAAGTTTTAATAGAATTCAGTTTACCCCCGATCTTCTCCCTGCCGATGTGGTAGGTACAATGATTTATAATCAGAAAGAGGATTCATTTGTGGCAAAACAGGGACCTATATTTGCCAACTTTATTCTTGCTGACGAAATTAACCGTGCGCCTGCAAAGGTGCAAAGTGCATTGCTTGAAGCTATGCAGGAACGTCAGGTGACATTGGGCGGTGAAACATTTACTTTGCCAAAGCCCTTCCTGGTTATGGCTACACAGAACCCTATTGAACAGGAGGGTACATATCCGCTGCCTGAAGCACAGGTTGACCGTTTTATGCTGAAAGCAGTAATAGGTTATCCTACTATAGAAGAGGAGAAAAAGATTATTCATCAGAATATACATCACGAAATAGGTTCTATCAAACCTGTTATGACCACACAGGAAATTTTAGATGCACGCCGTGTGGTTGATATGGTTTATATTGACGAAAAGATTGAACAATACATTGCCGATATTGTGTTTGCTACCAGATATCCTGAAAAGTATGGATTGAAGGAGATTAAAGAGCTGATTTCGTTTGGTGGTTCGCCTCGTGCTTCTATTAATCTGGCATTGGCTGCACGTGCGTATGCTTTCATTAAACGCAGAGGTTATGTTGTTCCGGAAGATGTTAGAGCCATAGCACATGATGTTATGCGTCATCGTATTGGTTTGTCATACGAAGCTGAGGCTACCAATGTTACATCGGACGAACTGATAAGCAGAATTCTTAATAAGGTAGAAGTTCCTTGATATCTGAGAAATGGAAACCGGTGATCTGATAAAAAAGGTCCGTAAGATTGAGATTAAAACCAAAGGTTTATCTAATAATATCTTTGCGGGACAGTATCATTCTGCGTTCAAAGGACGTGGTATGGCCTTTTCGGAGGTACGTGAATACCAGTACGGAGATGACGCAAGAGATATTGAATGGAATGTTACTGCCCGTATGAATAAGCCATACGTTAAGGTTTACGAAGAAGAGCGTGAATTAACGGTTATGCTGATGGTGGATGTTTCCAGCAGTCTGTTGTATGGTACTTCGGTTTCGCAGAAACGGGATGTATTGACAGAAATTGCTGCAACATTGGCATTTGCTGCAATTCAGAATAATGATAAAGTAGGTTTGGTTTTCTTTTCGGACAGAATAGAGAAGTTTATTCCTCCTCAGAAAGGAAAGAAGCATATCTTGTATTTAATACGCGAACTTCTGGATTTTGTTCCTCAGAGTACAGGTACTGATATATCGGTTCCATTGGAATTTCTTATTAGTGCTGTCAAGAAGCGTTGTACTGCTTTTCTTTTAAGCGACTTTATTGGTGGTGGCAATTATAAGAATGCTCTTTCAATAGCTAACAGAAAACATGATATTGTTGCTATTCAGGTTTATGACAAACGCAGCGAAGAGTTGCCGGATGTTGGTTTAATGCGTATAAAAGACCTGGAGAGTGGCGAAGATGTATATATTGATACATCGTCTAAGGCTATTCGCAATGCGCACGCTGCATACTGGAAAGAGAATCAATCATATATAAAAGACTGTTTTACAAGAAGTAAGGTTGATTCTGTTTCCATAAGAACCGATAAAGACTATGTAAAATCGCTTATGGGATTGTTTGCTATAAGAAATTGATATGAGATATCTGAAATTATTCATATTGACACTGTTTTTAGCAGTACAGAGTGCTTCTGTAATGGCAAATGTGCTTGTTACTGCTACGTCTGATTCTATTAATTTGCTTGTTGGAGACCAGACAAAAATTCATCTTGAGGTTACATGTGATGCTGATCAGCAGGTGGATTTTCCGCTCTTTTCCGATACTCTGATTACAGGTATTGAGATTTTACAGCCTGTAGTGACAGATACCCAATATGTAAATAAGAAGAGACGTATGACTGTAACAAGGCACTACACTGTTACATCGTTCGATTCGGCATTCTATTTTATTCCACCATTTCAGGTGTATGTAGATTCTGTTCCATACAGTTCTGATGGTTTGGCTTTAGCTTTCTTTATGTTCGATTTGGAGAGTAATGAGCCTGATGCTTTTATTGGTCCAAAGAGTATTATGCAGATGCCTCTTAAATGGCAAGATGTAAAGCTCTCTGTATTTGGTGGAGTGGCTTTGATATTATTGGTGGTGTTGGTGGTCTTCTTAATAATAAGGTATAGAGACAATAAACCAATTATACGTGTTGTCAAGATGGAACCCAAGATACCTGCACATGTCAAGGCTTTGGCCGATATTGAGAAACTGAAATTGAACCGAATGTCGTATGGTGATGATGCAAAATCATATTATACTGATTTGACTGATATTATCCGTGCATATATTAATGATAGGTTTGGTTTCTATGCAACAGAAATGACATCGACTGAAATATATAATGAATTGCTTAAGCATCAGCAGAAAGAGTCGTTGAATGATTTGATGGAGTTGTTACAGATGGCCGATTTGGTGAAGTTTGCCAAATTTAAGCCAATGTTGAATGAAAATGATAGAAACCTGCTTAGTGCTGTTGACTTTGTTAACGATACTATGGTAGAGCCTAATGAAGAGGAAAAACAGCCTAAAGAAGAGCGTGTTGTTGTTGAAGAGAAACGTAGTAAGGGTGCAAGAATGGCATTGTTGACAGTTATAGTGATAACTGCTTTGTTGGCTATGTTTGCCTTGTATGTAGTGATTAGTCAGTTATATTACCTATTCTTTTAAATTATGACTTTTGCGAACAATATATATCTACTTCTGTTACTGTTAGTTATACCATTTGTATTGTGGTATGTTCTAAAGGGTAGAAAAAGCAGTCCTCTGCTTAATGTTCCTACTACAGATATATACAAAGGCGTACCAAAAAGTTATAAGTATTATTTGGTTCATCTGCCTTTTGTATTGAAAATGGTGGCATTTGTTATGCTGGTATTTATATTGGCACGTCCGCAGACCACTGACAAATGGGAAGATTCAGAGATTGAAGGTATTGACATTATGCTGTGTGTGGATATCTCTACCAGTATGTTGGCAGAAGATTTGAAACCCAACAGATTGGAGGCCGCAAAAAGTGTGGCTGCCGAATTTATCAATGGTCGTCCTAATGATAATATTGGTTTGACTGTTTTTGCCGGTGAAGCCTATACACAGTGTCCTATGACTATAGATCATGCAATGTTGCTAAACCTGTTTAACAGTGTAAGTAGTGACATTGTTCTGGCTGGGGCAGTGGAAGATGGTACTGCAATAGGTATGGGCCTTGCCAATGCCATAAGCAGACTAAAGGACAGCAAAGCTAAATCGAAGGTGGTTATACTTTTAACCGATGGTTCGAATAATAGGGGAGAAATATCGCCTTTGACAGCTGCAGAAATGGCAAATACCTTTGGTATAAGGGTTTATACAATTGGTGTGGGTTCTAATGGTACTGCTCCATATCCAATGCAGACATACGGTGGTTCTGTACAGTATGTGAATGTACCTGTTGAGATAGATGAAGATATGTTGAGACAGATAGCAATCAATACAAATGGTATTTATTACAGAGCAGATAGCAACAGCCGTCTGTTGGAGATTTACCAGGAGATTGATCAGTTGGAGAAGACCAAATTGCAGGTTAAGGAGTTTAGTAGAAATAACGAGGCTTTTGAACCGTTTGCTTGGGTTCTTCTTATTTCATTATTGTTGTCTATAGTATTGAAACAGACTATTTTAAGGACTATTCCTTAAAGTGAAATTTGCTAGTTGTTATGTTTAGATTTGCACATCCAGAATATCTGTATTTATTGTTGGTTCTGCCTCTGTTGGTAGTACTGCATATTGTTTCCGGAATAATAAGGAAAAGACGTATAAAGAGCTACGGTGATAAAGAACTGGTAGATATGTTGATGCCTGACAGTTCTCTGTTCAGACAGAATTTGAAATTCTGGCTTCTGTTCTCTGTTTTCGGTTTAAGTTGTTTTGTTATAGCAAGACCTCAGTTTGGTTCAAAGCAAGAGACTGTTACCAGAACAGGTATTGAGACAATAATTGCTATGGATATTTCAAATTCTATGTTGGCCGATGATGTTCAACCCAGCAGATTGGAGAAATCGAAACGTATTGTATCTAATCTGGTTGATCAGTTTCAGGATGATAAGGTGGGACTTATTCTATTTGCCGGCGATGCATACGTACAGTTGCCTATAACAAATGATTATATATCGGCAAAAGTGTTTCTTAATAGTATAACTCCTTCATTGATAGCACGTCAAGGTACAAATATTAAAGATGCCGTAGATTTGGCAACCAGAAGTTTTACCCCTAATGATGGAGTGGGGAAGGCTATAATACTTATAACCGATGGCGAAAACCATGAAGCTGGTGCTGTAGAGGCTGTTAAGGCTGCTGCCGACAAAGGTTATTTGGTATATGTGTTAGGTGTTGGTTCACCATCAGGTTCTCCAATTCCGGGTGACAGGGCTAATGAATTCCGTAAGGATAAGGATGGTAATGTAGTGGTTACTAAACTTAATGAGGCTATGTGTAGAGAACTGGCAGCAGCAGGTAATGGAGCATATTTTTATGTTGATAATACTAATGCAGCCGAAAAAGCTCTTAAACAAGAACTTGATAAACTGGCTAAAAGTGATGTAGAAACCACTATTTATACCGATTATGATGAACAATTCCAGATAGTGGCATGGATGGCACTTGTTTTACTGTTACTTGAATTGTTCATTTCTGAAGGTAGAAATGCCCGATTGAAAAATGTTAAACTTTTCAGTATTAATAAATAGAGATGAAACGATATATTCTTATAGTGTCTGTACTTCTGTTTTCTGTGTCGTTGTATGCACAACGTACT
The DNA here is from genome assembly GCA_937876995.1 of uncultured Bacteroidales bacterium. GTDB lineage: Bacteria > Bacteroidota > Bacteroidia > Bacteroidales > Bacteroidaceae > Colenecus. The sequence goes on from CALEFD010000094.1 coordinate 45,723, forward strand.
GATAGAGAGTATGTTCGTAAAGGTAATAAATTGTACGAAGATAGCCTTTTTATAAAAGCAGAAGAGAATTATTTAAAGGCAATAGATCAGAATTCATCATCGGCCGAAGCTATGTACAATTTGGGTAATGCCTATATTGAACAGCAAAAAGGTCAGGAGGCATTAAAGCAGTTTCAGAATGCAGCCACACTACTTGAAGTTGAAAAGGAACGATTGATGTTGGATGAGAATGCTACTGAAAAGGATATACAAGAGTGCAAAGAGAAGTTGGCAAGTACTTATCATAATGCCGGAGTTCTATTCCATAGTAACAGAGATTATGAAAATGCAATAGCTGCATATAAAGAGGCATTGAGAAACAATCCTGCCGACAATGAAACAAGATATAACCTTATTCATGCTTTAGAACAGTTGAAACAGCAACAGGGTCAAGGTGAAGACCAGCAGGAAGATGAACAACAGCAGCAGGAACAGCAACAGGATGAGCAGCAGAATGAGGAACAGCAGCAGGAGCAGCAAAATGAAGAACAGCAACAGCAGCAACAACAGGAAGAACAGCAGGAGGAACAGATGTCGCGTGAAAATGCTGAACAGTTGTTAGATGCTGCCATGCAGGATGAAAAAGAGTTGCAGGAACGAGTTATGAAACAGATGCAGGTACAACCTCGCGGTGAATTGGATAAAGATTGGTAATAAGTATATGAAGAGTTTGAAATTGGTATTTAACAAGGTGTTGGTGTTGTGGTCATTGCTGTTGTTTGTGGCAGTAGGCGCATATTCACAGGATGTTACACTTACGGTTCAAGCACCAAATGCGGTAGTTAAAGGTGAAAGGTTCAGAGTTTCGTTTGTGGTTAATACCAACAAGGCAAAGGATTTTCGTGCACCTGTTTTTGAAGGATTGACGGAACTGAGTGGTCCAAGTACATCTACATCGAGTAGCATGCAGATTATTAATGGACAGAGAACTTCTTCTGCATCAATTACTTATACATACGTTCTGATAGCTGAAGAAGAGGGCGAATTTACCATTAAACCTGCATCAGTTGTGGTAGATAAAAAGACTATCCAGTCAAGCAGTAAGACTATAAAGGTGCTTCCTCCGGATAATAACAGTTCTTCTTCCGGTCAGCAACAGCAGCAATCGGGAAATAGAAATTACGGTTCAGCACAGAGTTCTAATCCTGCATCGATAGGTGCAGATGACCTTTTTATGTTGGCTACTGTCGATAAGAAGAAGGTGTATGAACAAGAAGCTTTATTGCTTACCTACAAAGTATATGTCAGTACTTCGCTGAATTTGACAAATTTGACAACAAATATGCCTGACTTGAAGAATTTTCATGTTCAGGAGGTGGAATTGCCACGTCAGAAGGAATTTCAGTTGGAACATTATAATGGCAGAAACTATAAGACACTATTGTGGAGCCAGTATGTGTTGTTCCCACAGCAGTCAGGTGAATTAGAGATTCCTGCAACTACATTTGAGGGTATAATATCAATTCCTGTGCAGTCCACAGATTTGTTTGATGCTATATTTAATGCCGGCAGATATATTGATATTAAGAAGGAATTGGTTAGTAATAAGCAGGTTATACAGGTAGAGGCGCTTCCGGCAGGTAAGAGTGGCAGTTTCTATGGCGGTGTGGGTGATTTTTCAATTAGTTCAGATATCAATACTACAGAACTGACAGCAAATGAAGCTGTTACCATAAAGGTAGTGCTTTCCGGTACCGGTAATTTGAAACTTGTTAAGACACCGGAAATAAAGTTCCCTCAGGATTTTGATATTTACGATCCTAAAGTAGAGAATAAATATACTATTAAAAACGGACGTCAGACCGGTAACAAGGTTTACGAATATCTGGCAATTCCACGCTTTGCCGGCGAATATAAGATTCCTGCATTGGAATACCAGTATTTCGACCCGAAATCAGGCACATATAAGACTCTGACCACTAAAGAGTATGTTCTTAAGGTGGCTAAAGGTGCTAGTAGTGATGCTGCCACAAGTGTTGGTGTAGGAGGATATGTAAGTAAGGAAGATCTTCGTTTTGTAGGTGAAGATGTAAGATTCCGTACTACCGGTTCTAAGTTAGTGAAAACCAACGATGTATTCTTTGGTTCATTAGGTTTCTATATATGTTTGATTATTCCGTTAATTATTCTGATTTTGGTTGTGATACTTGAAAGAAAGAGTATTGCCGATAATGCAAATGTGGCTAAAACCAAGAGAAAGAAGGCTAATTCAATAGCTGTGAAACGTTTGAAAGTGGCTAAAAAGTTGATGGTAAGCAATAATAAAGACCAATTCTACGATGAGGTATTACGTGCGTTGTGGGGTTATTTTGGAGACAAATTGGTTATTCCGGTAGCTAAATTATCTAAAGATAATGTAGGTAATGAACTGAAGGGCAGGGGAGTGACCGATGCTTTGATAGGGCAGACTATTAAACTTTTAGACGATTGCGAATTTGCAAAATATGCTCCCGGTGATGATGCCGGTCGTATGGATGCTATATACGAAGAGGCTGCGAATATTATTGGTCAGATGGAGAATGCTATTAAATAAGAAGGAAAGGTTATGAAAAAGATATTTGCTATATTTTCATTGTTGTTAACTACTACAATTACAGTTTCTATAGCTGCTCAGGAGGCTACCGATGTGGATGCATTACTTGCAAAAGCAGATAGTGCATATATTGATGCAGATTATATGTCGGCCATTGAGATATATTCCAATATTATAGAAAACGAAGGTGTATCTGCCACTTTATATATGAATTTAGGTAATGCGTATCTTAAAGTTGATGAAATAGCAAAGGCTATTTTATGCTACGAGAGAGCATATATATTGAATCCGTCTGATAAAGATGTTCAATTTAATTTGGAACTTGCAAGAACCAAAACGGTTGATAAACTTTCTATAGTGAATGAACTCTTTATTGTAACGTGGTTTAAGCGTTTAGTCTCGTTAATGGACATAGATGGATGGAGTATATTGACTATCAGCTTATTCGCTTTGGCAATGGCTGGTTTTATAATCTATTTTTTAAGCAAGAAAATATCTGTTAGAAAAATTTCTTTCTATTTTGGCGTTATTTTCTTTGTTTTTTCCATTTTTACTTTTATCTTCGCTACTACGCAGAAGAGAAGACT
>CALEFD010000095.1 GCA_937876995.1 uncultured Bacteroidales bacterium
CCATAAGATTGAAAATAAGACAGGAGATGTTAGGGCTGTAAGTGAATTTAGATTACTATTGCTAATGGCAAAATAGAGTGGTGGTAAAAATGATAATTATTAAATAAAACAGACAGAATATGAAAAAAGTGAAAATGATTAGTTTTGTTATTACATTTGTAATGTGTTTTGGATATACAATATAATTAAGAGAAGATGAGAATACTGCTACGGTGTATCCTTTTACTATTTATGTTTGCTACTTTCTTAACAGTTAGTGGGCAGACCAATGCCAACTTAATACGCTCTGCCGGTAATATAATGCAGTTTGACAGCATTTGGCCACAGGAAAAAGTATATCTTCAGTTTGACAATACCGGTTATTTTCAAGGCGAAACTATCTGGTTTAAAGCCTACGTAGTCAATGCTTCAGACCTACAGATGGCTCGCAGCGGTGTTCTCTATGTTGATTTAATATCTCCGAATGGAGTAATCCTTCAACAGAAGAAACTGAAAGTAATTCGTGGTCAGGCAGACGGTTGTTTTTCATTAATGGACGCATCGACCGAACAGGCTCGTCAAATACGTGGAATGATACCATACCCCAGCGGTTACTATGAGATACGCGCCTACACTCAACACATGATGAACTTTGATGACCGGATAGCCTTTTCCAGGGTGCTTCCTGTATTTAAATCTCCATCCAAAGAGGGCGATTACGCCAATGCCGTTTTTCTTCCCGATTATCCAAACAGTTTGTTAGATGAACGTCCCAAAGCAGAAAAGAGCGAAAAGGTTAATGTTAGTTTCTACCCCGAAGGTGGTCATATAGTAGAGGGTATTCCCGTTAATGTGGCATTCAAAGCCACCGATGCACTTGGCTACAACATAGACGGTACGTTACGAATAGAGAACAATATTTCCGAAGGCAGTGTAGAGGCATTAACCGAACATGACGGAATGGGCTGTATTCGTTTTACTCCCACATCTACCAAAAAGATAAATGCAATCTTTACGCACAATGGCAAAGATTATAGATTTGCTCTACCTGCAACCGACAAACATGGATATAGCATCAGTGTAACAGAACAATATGATGATGATCTTATAAAATTGGAAATAAATAGAAACGTAGAAACAATGTATCGTGCATTTGGCTTGACAATAACCTGTAGAGGTAAATTGTTTCATTATGACCGATTGACCATACCTGTAAATGCTACAAGCTACACTAATCTAATATCAACAGAAGGTTGGCCAATGGGTGTTTGTCATCTTGTTTTATACGATATAGAGGGTAATGTTTTGGCATCACGCCATCTGTTTCACTATAATAAATTCACTCCTCCCAGCATAAACATAGAAAAACTTGATACAGATTTTTCTCCATTCAGCAAGGTGAATCTCTCCTTACAGATAAAAGATAAAGATGGAACACCATTCCGTGACAGAATAGCCCTATCTGTTCGTGACAGTAAAGAATACGGCACAATCTATTCTGATAATCTGATAACCAACCTGCTTCTTTCTTCCGATTTGCGAGGTTATATAAACAAGCCCGAATACTATTTGGAATCCGATGACGAGCAGCATCGCCATCATACCGATTTGCTTATGCTTGTTCAGGGCTGGGAACGCTATGATTGGAAGTCTATGAGCGGAAAAGATTATTTCGAGGAAAAGAGACGAATGGAAGACAGTTTGAGCCTGAATGGTTGGGTACTTGACAACAGAGTAATTGCCTTGAAAGAAAACGTCATGAAAAATATAGACGTATTTGTATCAATAATCCCACCGGACAGGACAAAGGGTATAGAATACGGCTCCTATAAAACAGAAAAGATAGGTTATTTTGGCTTTGATACAAAAGACTATTATGGAACTGCAGATCTTTTAATGCTCATGGTAAATAATGCCGATAATAGTTATGATTTTCAAACTCGTATGTTTATGAACAGCGATAATACCTCAAGTAGAAAGGTTAAAATGCTGTTAGAACGTGCTTTGATGCCTAAAATACGCAGTATCGATGTCTATGAAAAGACCTTTAATAATAAAGATAGAAACTCTATCAGCATACAAAAGTCAAACCCTGAAGCTAGTATATCGCCTATGTATAAAGATTTTGGCATATTACTTCCTACCGTTGAGATACGTGACCGCAAGTATATAGACTATATGACATTTCAAGCCTACGATGTGGAAAAAGACGTAGAGGCTGTACTTGATTTGGGAGAATATCCAACCGATGTACTTGGCTATCTTTTAAAGAAAGGTTATACGGTATATGAAGGTGCTCTATATGAAGGTGCTGGAAATTTTAAAGTAGATTATAATCCCGAATATGTTCAGATAGCACGAATAGGCAGCACTTCTGTTAGTGAAATAGAACCAAGTCCCAAAGCATATATAAATAGAACCCGTATAAATGGTAAACCGGTATTTTGGTATGTTCATAACGATGAGAAATGTCTATATACCGGCATGTGGGATAGTATAATATATGTCGATACTCGCGATATTGAAAGTATTGTTGTTTATGACGAACCTCTATATTTGACAGATATACGCAGTGAAGTACCATTATATATGAAGTATATTAACAGTCGTATGAATCTGCAGGCTCAAACTGATATGACCACTGCAACAGAAAAATACTATTTGGTAAATGTTCAAGCCAAAGAAGAGCATGAACTGATGGACAGACAGGCCAAACGCGATTTTGGCAGGCGCATTACAACTCTTAAAGGTTTTACTGCCCCCGACCAGTTCTACGCTCCGGAATACCCCGATGGTCCTATCCCCGGTGATGTTGATTACCGCCGCACACTATACTGGAATCCTAATTTGGTAACAGACAGTGTAGGTCGTGCTCAGGTAGAGTTCTACAACAACTCATATTCTACAGGTTTTAGCATTAGTGGAACGGGAATGACTGCCAGCGGAACACCCTACATAATAGACGAAACCTACACCAAACCTGAAGATTGAAAATTAGAAAGGAGATGTTAGGGCTGTAAGTGAATTTAGATTACGTTAGATAATGGTAATATAGAGTAGTGGTAAAACGATAATTAATATAATAAAGTTGTATATTCGCTGAGAAAAAATGTGCAGTATGAGAGTCAGAGTGTTTATATTATCAGTGGTTTGCCTGTTGTTTCTTGCTGTTCCTATAAAAGCACAATACAACCCCGGCTTAATGCGCTATGCCGGTAATATAATGCAGTTTGACAGTATCTGGCCCCAGGAGAAAGTGTTTCTCCATTTTGATAACACCGGCTATTTTGAAGGTGAAACCATCTGGTTTAAAGCTTACGTGGTCAATGCCTCTAATTTGCAACGCTCTTCCAGTGGCGTACTCTATGTAGATTTACTGTCTCCTACCGGCATACTGCTTCAGCAGAAGAAACTGAAAATAATAGATGGTCAGGCCGATGGTTGTTTTGTACTATACGATGCCTCTACTCAACAGGCCCGCGCCAAACGCGGTATTCTTCCATATCCCAGCGGTTACTATGAGATACGTGCCTATACACAATATATGCTGAACTTTGACGATAACATAGTCTTTTCCCGTATCTTCCCCATCTTTCAGAAACCAAAAGACGAGGGCAGGTATGACGAATCCAAGTTTATCACCATCCCATCTGAAGTAGGCAATGACCGTCCCAAACCGGAAAAACTTGATGATGTAAATGTTAGTTTCTATCCCGAAGGTGGTCATATTGTAGCAGGGTTACCTGTAAATGTTGCTTTTAAGGCAACAGATAATCGTGGCTACAATATCGATGGAATACTTAAAATATCTGGCGGAGTCTCCGAAATAAGTATATCTGCAGCCACTGAACACGATGGTATGGGTAGTTTGCGTATTACTCCTACATTATCTCAAAGTATAACTGCAAAATTCACATATCAAGGAACAGATTACAAAGTAAAATTACCTCCCATCGAGAAACAAGGTTATACCATTAGTTTAAATGATAATTACAAATCAGATTCTTTAAGACTATCAGTAGATAGAAACGTGGAATCTACAGGGTATAGATTGGGGGTTACTGTCACTTGTCGCGGTAAACTGATACATCATAGTCAGTTCATAATGGCAGATAGCATAACACATTATGACCATACTATAAACACCGATGGTTGGCCTTTAGGTGTTTGCCATCTTGTGTTATATAGCGGAGCAGGTAATATATTGTCATCACGTAACCTGTTCCATTACAATATGTCATTTACTCCACCAAGCATAACTATAGATACTCTACGTACCGACTTTTCTCCCTTTAGCAAAGTGCAAATGTCATTAAAACTTCAAGATAGAAATGGTGTTCCATTTCGTGACAGAATAGCTCTTTCTGTTCGCGACAGTAAAGAATACGGCACAATCTATTCTGATAATCTTATGACCAACCTTTTGCTTTCATCAGACTTAAAAGGCTTTATTTATCATCCGGAATATTATTTTGAATCTGACGATTCCGTTCATCGTCGCCATACAGATTTGTTAATGCTTGTTCAAGGTTGGGAACGTTACAACTGGCAATATATGAGTGGGGCCGAAACATTTAATGAAACTAGACGTATGGAA
>CALEFD010000096.1 GCA_937876995.1 uncultured Bacteroidales bacterium
AAGGTTTACGCGTAACCACGCGAAGCGTGGGTTCGAGTCTCGTTTGCCGCTCAAAAGATAAAGCAACCACGTCGGTTGCTTTTTTTGTTATATTCCACAACACCATCACGAGAACTCGCGACCCGAGAGAAAATAAATAAGGTTTACGCGTAACCACGCGAAGCGTGGGTTCGAGTCTCGTTTGCCGCTCAAAGGTAAAGCAACCACAACGGTTGCTTTTTTATTTAATAATTAACAATATTTGTTGTACAATTATACAACTTTTTAATACCTTTGTACTATGAAAAAGATAATCGCATACAAGCGGTATTACACCGACTTTATGAACAGTTTATCGAAACCTGAACGCTTAAAAATTTTACGAGCACTTTTATTGTTTGAAACTGAGGATAAAATCCCTTACCATTATATCAAATATTTAAGGGATGGAATCTATGAGTTTCGAGTAAGTTATATTAACAACGAATTTCGTTTGTTTTTTATACATGATGGTGAAACTATAGTTGTATTATTCAATTGTATAAAGAAAAAGAGTCAAAAAACGCCGGAGAATGAAATTAAGAAAGCTATAAAACTTAAAAAAGAATATTATGAACAAAAGGAATGATATACATGATATTAGTGCAGAGCTAATCAGTGAGTTTGGTGAAATTGGTTCTAAAAAACGCGCTGAAGCAGTAGAAAAAGCTTGGGAAGAATACAACGCCCAGATTCTATTAGATGCACGTAAAAACGCTCATCTTACGCAAGCAGAACTCGCAGCTCGCATAGGAGCTGACAAGAGTTACATTTCTAGAATAGAAAGAGGATTGACAGTTCCTTCTGTTGCAACATTATATAAGATTGCAGCTGCTATGGGATTAATAGTAGAACTCAAACCACTATAACTCACGCAATCTATTTTAAGAGAGTAAGTTTGGCAAACTTAAGTAGCAGTACTTTTCTACCAAAATTGACGAATTGTATTGTTGCTTTTGTATCGCCACCCATCCCTTCCATTTCCAGCACTTTACCTACGCCAAAACGGTCATGTTGAATAATGGAGCCCACCTGAATATCGTTATCCGTTTTTACAGATGCTGTACTTTGCAACATCTCTTCTGTAACCACCTGAAATTTGGATTTCGGCTTACGCTCTTCAAACAGTGGTTTAGGTTTGCTTCGCTCCGCAAACTGCCTGGAATTATTAAAGCTGCTATTTGCAGTACTTTTAAATTGTGGTTTGCCGGATGGTTCAAAAGATGAAAAACCGAAATTTGAGGACGATGTAAAACGCGGTTTGGAGATAGGTTCATCTGACACCTTATTAATATAAACGGGATCTATATCTCTTAAAAATCTACTAGGTTGATTAGCCTCTATATTACCATGTCTGAATCTCGTAGTAGAATGAAACAGATAAAGATATTTTTCTGCTCTGGTCATAGCCACATACATCAAACGACGTTCTTCTTCCAGTTCATGTTCGCTTGATGACATATCACTGGGAAATAGAGTCTCTTCTAATCCTACTATCATTACTGCCTTAAATTCAAGTCCTTTAGACGCGTGTATGGTCATCATTGTCACTTTTGAAACCTCGGCATCATCTTCTTTGTCTTGATCGGTCATTAACGAAACAGAGCCAAGATAATCTGAAAGGAATATTTCATTACTACCCTCCTCTATCCTATCCTTACAAAACAATTGAATACCGGACATCAGTTCCTCCACGTTCTCTTTGCGAGCCATTCCTTCCGGAGTTTTGTCAGCATTTAGTTCTGCCGTAAGACCACTCTCTTCATACACTCTTTTGGCTATGGTATATGCATCGCTGGTAGAGACACCGGTCATCAAGCTACGCAACAAAGTAGAAAAATCGTATAGTTTCTTCTGCGTTCCACTATTTACAGCAACACCGTAGTCTGTAGGATTACATATAACATCCCATAAAGTTACATCGTGTTGCAATGCTGCTTCCTTCAACTTATTTATAGTAGTATCGCCTATTCCACGTTTTGGGAAGTTGATAATTCGTTTTATAGATTCTTCATCACTGGGATTTACAATAACTCGCAGATATGCCAGTGTATCTTTTATCTCCTTTCTTTGATAGAACGATAAAGAGCCATAAATTCTATATGGTAATCCGCTTTTTCTAAAGGTCTCTTCCAATACTCTGGACTGTCCGTTTGTTCTATAAAGAATTGCAGTTTCGTTCCAATCTACATTGTGATAAGTATGCAAATCCAACAGCTTATTAACCACCATTGTGGCCTCCTCCAAATCGGAATGAGCCCTGGTAAGTTCTATCTTATTGCCCTTTTCGTTTTCTGAAAAGACATTCTTTCTAATCTGGGAATGGTTCTTTGCAATAAGACTGCCTGCCGCATCCACTATAGTTTGCGTAGAACGATAGTTCTGTTCCAACTTAAAGAGTTTTGAATCCGGATAAAGTTTTTCAAAACTAAGCATATTGTGGATATTGGCACCGCGGAAAGAGTAGATACTTTGAGCATCATCGCCTACTACGCATAGACGCGCACCACCTCGGGTGAGCAACCAAACTATGCTGTGCTGAGCATGATTTGTATCTTGATACTCATCTACAAGTATATATCGGAACATCTCGGCATATTTCTGTTGTACCTCCGGATTATTCTTAAGCAACAGATATGTATTCAGCAAAAGGTCGTCAAAATCCATAGCATCGGCCTTTCGGCATCGTTCAGTGTACTTTTCATATATAACCTTGGTCATTGGGATATTCTTAAAACTGTCTGCTTTAAGAATATCTGCATTCTGGCTATACATTGTGGATGTATAAAGGCGATTCTTTGCCGTAGATATTCTATTCTGAATAACAGCCACCTTATATATTTTGTCATCAAGTTGCAGTTCTTTGATTATACTACGAATCAAACTCTGAGAATCTGCAGAATCATAAATGGTAAAATTACGCGAATAGCCCAGTAATGCCGATTCTGACCTCAGTATTCTGCTGAACACACTATGAAAAGTTCCCATCCACAGACGGTTTGCATAGGCAAATCCAACCACTTTTGATATTCTCTCCTTCATTTCACCTGCTGCCTTATTGGTAAATGTCAATGCCAATATTTTTGATGGGTCAACACCCTGCTCCAGCAGATATGCAATCTTATATGTCAGGACGCGTGTTTTTCCTGATCCCGCACCAGCTATCACCATACTGTGACCTTCATTGTACAGTACGGCATTACGCTGGCTATTGTTTAATTCGTCAATATAATTCACTTCTACTCTTTGTTTGGATTGCGAAGTTACAAAATTGAGGAATTATAACTATCTTCGCAGCGTAAAAAGTGTAATATGGATTTTCAACAGATATTCCCAGTAACCGATTCTATTTGGAAGTGTTTCATTGTGATAGCGCTTATACTATTTGTGCCATTCATATCACAACGCATTCGTTTTCCGCAAATTGCAGGTCTTATTCTTGCCGGTTTGTTGGTAGGTGGCAGCGGATTGAACATTATTGATACAGACGAAGTTTTAAGTATGTGTAGTAAGATTGGTTTGTTATTCATTATGTTCTTTGCCGGACTGGATATAGACATTGAAGAGATGAAAAAAACCGGTCATTGGGGATTTATATTTGGTTTGATAACATTCATTATACCTTTTGGCGGTTGCTACTACTCCTGCATACACATATTGAATATGACAGTGCCCGCATCGCTTATAGTGGGTTGCATAATGGGTTCTCACACTCTTATATCATATACAATTGTAAGCCGATATGGCCTCACAAAAGAACCGGGAGTAACTATTGCTGTTACCGGTGCGTTGATAGCCATTCTGTTGGCCTTGGTTATAAATTCATTTGTCCGCTCTGCTTATTCAAATGATGGAACCGGTTTCAACATTTGGCTGTTTATACTTAAATTTGCGTTATATCTGACATTCGTCATTTTTGCATTCCCCAAACTAACAAGACAATTTTTTCGCCGTTTTGGTAGCGGTCATGCACATTTCCTCTTTATTTTCATGATGCTGATGCTCAGTTCGGGATTAGCTTCGATAATTGGGTTAGAGGGTATTCTTGGCGCATTTTTAGCCGGATTGGTAACAAGCAGATATATACCGCAATCATCGCCATTGATGAACAGAATAGATTTTATAGGAAACACTCTGTTTGTACCTATTTTCCTGTTACACACAGGTATGCTTATTAATTTGGAAGAGGTTATAAGCAACCCACGCATCTTATATCTGTTTGGCATTATCTTCGCAGTAGGTACTATAGGAAAATGGTTGGCAGCATTGATTATACAAAAAATCAGGCATTTAGACAGAAACAACAGAAGGCTAATTTTTGGTTTGAGCGAAGCGCACGCCGCAGGTGCTTTAGCTATAACTATGGGAGCCTACACACTTAATTTGGTTGACAACACTCTGCTCAGTACAACAATTATAATAGTCCTTTTTTCTTGCATTGCCAGCAATATTATTACTGAGCGAACCGCCATAAGTCAACAGAAGATTTTGAGCGGTAAATCAGAAAAGACCAGAAAAGAGAGGCTTATGGTTCTGCTCCATAACCCTGCTACAACAGCTTATTTAATGGATACCACCATGGCGCTTCGCACACCTAAAAGTCGCACAGAAACTGTAGGATTACATATTACCATAAACGGAGAACATGCCAATAAATATCTGCAAGCAGGTAAATCTGTGTTAGAACATGCTTCCGGCATAGCTGCTGCTGCCGACATTCCGTTCACTATACACAATCGTTTAGGCAATAATATTGTAGATAGCATTAAACACGCTTCGGAAGAGTACGAAACTACTGACCTTATATTAGGTCTTGCTGACATCAGAAATGTGACTCGTAAATATTATGAAGATTTCATATTGTCAGTTACCGCAAAAAACAGGCAACAGACTATTTTTGTACGTATCAATATACCTATTAATATGATTCGCAGAATTGTTGTCATTATTCCTGAACAATTCACTTTAGCGCCAGGCTTTCTTAGGAGTATTGAATTTATAGGCCGTTTAGGCAGTTCCATTGGCTGTCGTACACAATTCTATGGTAACGAATCAACAATGAACGATATACGCAGTTATGGTAAATCGGCAAACAGAACTGAATACTTTCCTATCAGTGACACAAATGATTTAGGTTGGATAATGGACAACGTAAACAAAGATCATCTTCTAGTATTAGTTGGTCCAAGAGAAGATGCGATGAATGGAATTCATCCTTTTGCTCATCTGTATGAACATATTCAGTCTATTCAGATAGAGTGCAACATGATGCTTGTATTCCCCGAAGCCGAATCATCCACCAATGATTTAGAAACAATACAGGCCACAACCAGAACCGATCGTGACCTGTTGAAGATGTTACGTATGTAATTCTTATTTAAAAATCAACTGTGAGAAGTTGTAAAGACCATACTTCCATACTACAAAGTCGTGCTGACCTTCAGGGAAGTTGATAAGTGTACAAGGAACACCATTTTCATCGCAGAAAGCTTTCAAACGTGAGCTGTTATACATCAAACCGTCACGGCTACCGCAAACCATCCAAAGCAGTTTATTTTCTGCTTTTGTCTTAGCTACATCAGGGATAAGCTGTTCAGGAGTTTTTGTATTAGGAGCTGATGAGAAACCACCTACAAATGCAAATTTGTCAAGATTGCCAAGACCAAAGTTCAATGACTGGCCACCACCCATTGAAAGACCTGCAATAGCACGATGATTCTTATCTGTATATGTGCTGAACTTACCTTCAATAAAAGGAATCAGGTCAACAAGAAGATCTTTTTCAAAGTTTACAAAACCCTGCTGCATTTCCGGGCTATAAACATTACCTTCAGGTTTGTCATTAGGAAGAGCGCGACCATTAGGCATAACAATAATCATAGGTTCTGCCTTTTTCTGTGCATAGAGGTTATCCATGATGATATTAGGAACGCCCTGCATCCATTCCTGATGGTCGCCACCAATACCGTGAAGCAGATACAAAACAGGATACTTTTTGTTTGAATCGTACTTTGGAGGCAGATAAACTGTTACCAAACGGTTTGTACCTACTGTTGTTGATTTGTATTCAAGAACTTCAACCTTACCACGTTCGATACCAGCGGTTTCCTGATCGTAACCTTCTGGAGCAGCAACATAATCGTTGTACTTTACATCAATCTGTTGCATACCACCAAACATCATACCACCACCCGGCTGTGCATTTACACCGGCTGATACTGCCAAAGCTACGGCAGCTGCAAAAATCATTTTCTTCATATCTATAATAATTAAATTGAGTTAGTCTATATTAATATATATAAAGGCAACTAAGTAAAGTTAGATTTATTCTAACAAAAAGGCAATAAAATCTTGCATCTGGCGCTTAAACGAAAACTTACCTACCGAAGCGCTCTTGCAATTTGATGATAGCTGTCCGTAATCTTGTTCAGACATATTCTTCATAGCTCTGATATTATCTTCTAACCCTTTGTAATCTGAATTTGAGCAAACTAAACCAAAACCATTTGAAGAGACTATATCGGCACCTTCTCCGTCGCCACAGAAAAGTATAGGCACACCTGCCGGCAAAAGGTCAAATATTTTTGATGGCACAGCACCATAGATATGCGTAACCAGTGCTACTATGGAAGCATCGTACTGTAATAATGTCTTATCCATCTCCTGACGTGACAAAGTACCATGATAATATATATTTTCTGCTCCTGAATCTATATATTGCTTTATGTCATTCACCTGATTTCCGGCACCGTAGAGATGCATTTCCACACCTAATGATTTAAAATCCACATTTTTTATGAGTGTAAAAATATCCTGGGCCACACCAAGCAAACCGGCATACACAATCTTAAAAGGAGCTCTTTTATGCACCACTGCCTCTTCTGCTTTCACAGAGAGGTTATTTGAAAGATTCCTATAAAGAAAACTCCTTGTATTCGGAACAAATTTCTTGATATGATTAAGTATTTCCTGAGACTGCCCCATTATTGATGTTGCATTCTTATAAATGAAACGCTCCAACATAGCCGTATATTTATATGAAAGCGTTCCTTCTTTCATAAAATTCAGTTCTACAGCAGAAGAGGGCCATAAATCAGAGACATTTAACACTACGTTTCGTTTATAGATTTTTCTAAAGAGCAGCATGGCTGATGCCGACACCACAATAGGCGGAGATTGTACTATTACTCTGTCATACTGTTTAATTCTATTCCTTTTGAAAGCAAAGGCCCACATTGTCATAGCAAAAGCAAACATAGCCAATACCCTTTTTATAGGATTTTTGGATACTGTTGCATAGGTCCAATAACGGAATATGTTTATTCCATCTATGTTTTCCTTCATAGAGAAATGGCCTCTATAGCCATCAAAAATTTTACCTTGGGGATAATTTGGAAGACAGGTAAGAATATCTACATCTACACCCTGTTCTTTCAATCCTTTTGCCAGATTGGTAATCCTGCTGGGAGCGGCTCCAATTTCGGGTTCGTAATAAAAAGAAACTATCAGTACTCTCATCATCTGTTATAACGGAACCGTTGCTGATTTGTTGCAGATTGTTGAAAACTATTTTACAAATTTGCCAAATAATTCACTATGCGTTCACATGCCTTACCGTCACCGTATGGATTTACAGCCTTACTCATTGTATTATAGGCATCTTTACTGTCAAGCAGTAATGACATCTGCTCTACAATAGCATTATAGTCTGTTCCTACCAGTTTAACTGTACCAGCCTCTACTGCTTCGGGACGTTCTGTAGTATCGCGCATTACAAGAACAGGTTTTCCTAATCCGGGTGCCTCTTCTTGTACTCCACCGCTATCAGTAAGTACTATATAACTGTTCTCCATCATCAGAACAAACTCAAAATAGTCTAAAGGCTCTATAAAGAACAGGTTATTACGTTTATTATCGGCAAATAATTCGTTGATAGGTCCGCGAACATTAGGATTCAAATGCATAGGATACACAAAATCCACATCTTGATATTTATCGGAGAGAAAAGCTAAAGCGTTACAGATATTACGGAAGCCATCACCAAAATTTTCTCTGCGATGTCCTGTTATCAATACCATTCTACGTTTTCCATCAGATAGTCTGGACATATCATAACCCATACCTAATATCTTTGTCTGTAATTCATTAGACAAAGTGCTATCCGATTTAATTTTATCTACAACATAATAGAGGGCATCTATTACTGTATTGCCGGTAACAATAATTTTGTTTTCCGGAACATTCTCTTTAATCAGATTGTTTCTACCAAACTGTGTAGGAGCAAAATTGTATGTAGAGATACGTCCTGTAATCTGTCTGTTTATCTCTTCCGGCCAAGGACTGTATATATCGTTTGTTCTAAGTCCTGCTTCTATGTGACCTACAGGAATCTGTTCATAAAAAGATGCCAACGCTGCCGCCATTGATGTGGTTGTATCGCCATGAACAAGCACAATATCTGGTTTTTCAGCTTTTAGGACTTCACCCATACCTATTAACACTTTCGATGTTACATCGTACAGGTTTTGACCTTTATGCATTATATTCAAATCGAAATCAGGAGTAATCTCAAAGAGTTGTAGAACCTGGTCTAACATCTCACGATGCTGACCTGTTACACATACCAATGTACGGAACTTATCGTTCTCCTTTTGAAGCGCCTTTACCAATGGAGCCATCTTTATAGCTTCAGGACGGGTTCCAAACACCAACATTATACTCTTCATAGGCCTACTTTTTAAATGTGCCACAGAAATCTAACACAAGGACATCATCTCTGTAGTTCAATTCTGCAAACTCCTTATGATTGACCAAGAAAACAACAATATCAGCCTTTTCGTATGCAACCTTATAATCTGTCAGTTTAAATACGTTATGTTCTGTGATGTTTGGTTCAACAACCATCACATTACCATTATTGCAAGACTGCAGCACTTTTGATGTAATAAGTTTTGCAGGCGATTCGCGCAAGTCATCAATATTTGGTTTAAAAGCTAATCCCATCATTGCCACAACAGGAGCTGTATGGCGTTCCAATTCAAATTCTACCATTTTACGGCGAATCTTTTCTGCACACCACATAGCTTTCTGATTATTCACATCACGAGCCAGATTTATAATTCTTGCTTCAGCAGGAAATTTTGATGATATAAAATATGGATCTACAGCTATACAGTGTCCGCCTACTCCACATCCCGGTTGCAAAATGTTTACACGTGGATGTTTGTTTGCAAGTTCTATCAGTTCCCAAACATTGATACCGGCTCTGTCACATATAAGCGATAATTCGTTTGCAAATGCAATCTGCACATCGCGCGAAGCATTTTCTGTAAGCTTACACATTTCTGCAGTCCTACAGTTTGTAGAGTGCAATTGTCCATTAACAAAATAGCGATAGAACTCTTTTGCTTTTTCTGTAGATGCTTCATCCAGTCCGCCTATTACACGGTCATTGTTCACCAATTCATGAATGATATTACCGGGCAAGACACGTTCCGGACAATATGCTATAGAGATTTTTCCTTTCAATTCCGGACGATTTGCAAAGATCAAATCGGCCATGTTTTCTGTAGTTCCTATAGGTGATGTGGATTCAATTATATATAAATCGCCCTCTTTTAAAAGTGGAAGAATATCTTTTGTAGCTTTCTCTACAAACGATGTATCAGGTTCGTGATTGATATTCTTGAACGGTGTAGGAACAACTATCAAATATGCATCTGCAATCTGAGGAGTTTGATATGCTTTCAGATTACCGCAATCCACTACCTCCTTCAACAAATCCTCTAAATTTGGCTCTACAATATGCAAGTGACCGGCATTGGTCTCTTTGACTATTGTCGGATTAGTATCAACTCCTATAACTTCTATGCCGCTTTTTGCAGCTATAATTGCAGTTGGAAGTCCTATATACCCCAACCCTATAAAACACGCTTTCATTAAAATACACAAATATTTATATTCAAGATATTGACTATCTTATAGCAAATTATCTACAAAGATAGCCAAAATCCCACGTACAGCAAAATGGAACTAAAAAAAAAACTTCCATTGATATTGCAAAGAGAGTCAAAGCCTTTGTTCATTCCTGAAAGGTATCCTAAACTTTACGTCCTTTAAACTCAAAGCTTTCTTCTCAATAAGTAGCCATGAGATAAGTCCCAAAAGAACTGACAAAGCCAATGAAGCCAATCCATATTTCCATTCACCAACAAATCCCAATTCTACAAATACATTGACGACTATCATGTGATAAAGGTACAATCCATAAGAGATATCAATACCATGAAGTATCCCACCCATTTTCGGAATTGTATAGGCTAACGAAATTGTTAAAAATGCCAATAAAATGTTAGCCCCTAATATGCCTGGTAAAACTACCTGATAAGAGGGACCGGCTACCAGATTAACATATAACCCATACACCAATATCCAATAAATAGCTTTTCCTTCGAAAAATTTTCTGACCGCATCCCAATTAAGATACAACAGCGAGCCAATAAAAAAGCAATAAAGCCATGGAAGGAATGAATATTTGATTAGCTTCATGACTGTTCCATCCAAAAAAAGCGCATTTATATAATTGACACCTAATGACATCACACTAAGCACAATCAAACAAATATTCAATCGTTTCCTGCAAATATAGATAACCAGTGGCAACAACAAATAGAAACCGAACTCTACGGGTATTGTCCAAAGGCTTCCATTGGGACACCCCACACCAAACCCTCTTAAAACATCCGGGGTATAAAATTCAAACACTGTTGTCTGTCCAACCATCCAAGCCCATAACTGCGGAAGTTTTAGTGTATCTCTGTTAATATATCCACAAACACACAACACAACAAATAACAACAGGAACGCGCACCAAAGAGCCGGAAATATTCTCAAGACTCTATTTTTCAAATACCGGACAAAAGATACATTGTTAACACAAGATGCTGTGATAAGAAAACCACTGATTACGAAAAACACAAATACACCGGGAAAAGGAAAACTAATCCCTCCTATTGATTGTAAATAAGCATCATCTAATTGCAGATGTTCTGCAGTATGAATGATAGCAACTTGAAAAGCTGCTATCAACCTTATCAGGTCAAAATTATTTTCTCTGGAAATCATTAAAGTTCAGACATCTATTAAATAACTTCTACCCACTGTCCTTTCTTAAGCGATTCTATTGCAGCCAGCGAAGCTTGCGTTGTATTCACGATGCTATCCATCGGTATGAGAGGGGCGCCTCCTTGCAACATACGTTCTTTAAGGAGTGCAAATTCATTCTTCTGGCCTTTATCCATAGCACCTGACATCTTAGAGAAACCTTTAACACCGAAACCTTGCAACTTGCGCCAATTGTCAAGTACAAACACACGTTCTTGCGAGTAAACTTCTACACGCTCTTTAGCGTATGACTTAGAGCCATTGGCAAAATAGTTAATAACAGCATTTGTTCCATTCTCGTATTTCAACAAAATGGTAGCATTATCAGTATTCTCTTCCGGATTTACCCCCATGGCATTCATACAAACAGCCACTACACGACTACCTGCAATATACGAACAAAGGTCTATAAAGTGACACGCTTCACCAATGATACGTCCACCTCCTACTTCGAGATCATGCACCCACATATCAGCCGGTATAAATCCGGCATTCATTGTGGCAACGATGTTTTTTGGTCCATCACCTACCAACTGTTTCAATTTGATAGCAAATGGTGAAAAACGGCGATTAAATCCCACTGTCAGAGTAACACCTTTGGGAGCATTTTCATACACCTCTTTAATTTCCGCAAGTTCTTCCTTATTCAAGCATAGTGGTTTCTCCACAAAGACACTTTTGCCGGAACGCAATGTTTCCAACACAATCTTTGCATGAAGATTATGGCGCGTAGTAATAATTACCATATCTACCTCGTTATCGTTCAAAATCTCATAATAATCTGATGTAGCACATTCAGCACCTGCTTTCTTTGCCAATATTTTGGCATTGAGTCCACCTGCACTTGCTATATATTTGATTGTAGCATCAGCCTTTTTCAATGCCGGGATTACCGTACTGGAAGTATAGTTACCGGCACCAATAATGCCTATTTTACCATTGCCGGCCTTAAACGATGCACCTTCTATAGTCACCACACGCTCTATGCTCATTTCATCAGGATACTTCAAAATAGAGGCGATAGAACCATGCTTGCGCATATCTCCATAAATCTCTATGTAATCTTTCAGTTCTACCTCTTCGGTTATTAGGGACTTCACATCCAATCCACCGGTAGAGATAGCATGAAGGATTGTTTCAAAATTACGTTTCTCGGTCCAACGAACATAAGGTAATGGATAATCATGCCCCTTATTCTCATACTCTTCATCATAGCGTCCTGCACCATAGGAGCAAGAGACCTGGAAAGAGAGTTCCTTCTTATAAAAATCGTCTCGCCTAAGATTAAGCCCTACCACACCAACCAGAATGATACGACCACGCTTGCGACACATCTCACAGGCTTGATGCATCACCTCATCAGTCTTTGCAGATGCCGTAATGATAACACCATCTACACCAATGCTATTTGTCACTTCTTCTACAAATTTTACCGGATCGACACCTTTTCCGGGATTAATTGCCAGCACACCTTTCGAAGCAGCCATATCAACCTTCTCCTGGTCAAAGTCTATACCAATTACCCGGCATCCATTGGCCATCAGCAATTGACTTACTACCAAACCTATCAAACCAAGTCCTGTAACAACTACAGTTTCGCCCAGCTCGGGTTTAAACAAACGTATTCCTTCAAGGCCTATGGAACCTATTACCGTAAATGCGGCCTCTTCATCTGAAACATTATCAGGCACCTTAGCTACCAGATTCTTAGGTACACATACATACTCAGCATGATTACCATTTGAAGCTACGCGGTCACCTACTACAAATTCCGTCACCCCCTTACCTACTGCTATTACACGTCCCACATTACAGTAGCCTAATGGAAGTGGTTGACCTAATTTATTAAAAACGGCTTCCAAAGTTGGTTGAATGCCATCTGTTTTCAACTTATCTAACACCTGTTTAACCTTATCAGGCTGCTGACGGGCTTTATCAATAAGATTTGCCTTACCGAACTCTACCAACATACGCTCGGTACCAAGCGACACCAATGAACGAGTAGTCCTGACAAGCACACAGCCTGCTTTTACATTAGGAACGGGCACTTCTTCCAAAATAGTAGCACCTGATTTCAGGTCTTGAATTATCTGCTTCATATATAATATACGTTTTATTCACAAAATTAATGATAAATATTCACACATCTATTGAAAGTCAGCAATAATCGTACGCAAAGTACTATCGAACGTTACTTGAATACATTGCGAGGAACTCAGAATATTATACTCCTCTGCCACTTCCATCTGAACAATATCTATAGCGCAGCTGTTTTCAAAATAAAACGATGCACAATCTGTGACGATTGCATTGTCTGATACGTCCAACACCTGTACTTCAGGAGCTAAATGAAAATATGCCACTGCACTACGAATATGTCCTCCCGACACAGTATCAATTACCTCCATTCTATCTTCTCTACAGATATATTGACGCAAGCATGTTACACCTTTATTATTATATCCGTTATGGCTCATTGAACAGGAGACAGAAGTATCGTCCAAAATATTGACATTCGCACGTTGAGCACAACGAAACGCGCCCCACACTTTAGAAGAATTCTCGCCATCCACTACTACCGCATTGTGCGCCATTGTAGAACGTTCATAGTTGCGCCGTTCACAATTATTGTATGTAGAAGTACCCGTATCCCCCAACAACGCACGATTCCTTACCCAAAGCAAAAAATTTGAAGTGTCGGCATGTGCATGACCTAAATTATAAGAAACACCGAGAGGAGCTATATCTATGATGGTCTCATAAGCAGAACGTGTTATATGACGATATCCGGAAACATTCAGTTCTCCTTTATGCCACTCTATATGTAAACTATTTGCATACTCTCGCAACACTGATGGTGAAAAGACTACTCCGTTCGCAGCATCGTTGAGCAGAGGTAATGTATCATTGGCCACTACAATTGCATCGAGCCAGGCGAGCATTTCCGAAGCCTTACCATACAAAAACATCTTTGTAGTCTCCAATTCAACAAACAGACTATTATCAGTTACCGATAGAAGGTTACAACAATCGAGCAGGCGTTCCAATATTACACAATGATACATCGGGCTTAATTCAAAATGAGCTCCATCGGAAAGAATCTGCTCTTTCAGTTGGCTCACTACTATATGCTTTGCTTTCTGCCAAAAATCAGCATCACGAAAATATATAGCCGCAAAAAGCAAAGAGAAACCATTTTCAAGATAATGATTGGCCAACAAATGACGCTCGGTACGTTTACTCAACAGTTTATATTGTGAATAAAGAGATGTGTCAATCTTTTTCATTTGTTCGAAAGACAATTCCTCAATGTGTAAAGAGACAAATTTTATCCAGTTAATTCCGCGTAGTGATATCGGATATGGGTCATTTGCTATTTGATTGTCAGCAATATCATCAATAAAACGTTCAATCCAACCATAACCATCTGTTACACTCATACCAGGCTGTAACAAAAAGTCCATATAGTTCAGATTGTATCGCCAAAGTTCTCCCTGCGAACAATCATCCCATTTCCCATTAAAACGGTGTGTGAGATTCAAAAGACAGAATACATTGTCACCTTCATAAGACACAGATTTCTTTGGGAAATCTTTTAATTCTACAGGATTTCCCTTTTTGTAGCAGGTGTAATCGGTCCTTAGCGATAAGAAACGTGTTACTTTTGCGGCTATTTTATAATATATCTGAAAGAATAGTTGTTCTCGTTTCAGATATTTCAGAGTATGATAATATAACGATAAGGACATAGTACTATGACAATGATAAATATAGACGCAATACCTCTTCATCTACACGTATCTCCGGGTTATATACAACCCGTTTCCTCTCAAGTATTAAAGGATAGACCTTTTTAAATAAATCATCTGCATCGCCCGTTTTATACAATACAGCCTCTTTTGGTCTTGTACAAACATCGCTGGCCACTACGGGAGTACCAAATTGAAGTGCCTCCTTTACTGAAACGCCCTCCATATCTGACATTGTGGCACGTATAAAGAGATCTGTATGTGACCATACTTCGAAACCATTTACCGGAGAATTTACTATAAAACAGAAATAATCCGAAAGCCCCAATTCATCGATTCTCGACAAACATTTGCCAAAATAATCATTATCAAATATTTCAGAGATACAAAATACCATTCCTACATCTAACCGTTCTTCGTTAATCAGACGGTTCATCAAATGAATCAATTGGTCTATACCATACAAATCGCCAAATACATTGTTTATTACCCTATGGGCATTAGACGAAATTGTATATTCATGTTTACTGATAAAATCCTCTATTTCTGTTGTCAGGCCTTTCATTTCACCCTCTTCAGGTGCCATATAGGTTGGCAACAATACTATTTTTTTCTTATTAATATCATATTTCTCGCAAAGCAGTTCAGTGTAAGTGGGATCATTGAATATAATGTACTTTACACAACTAAACAGCCGGTTAATCACTTTACGTTTCCAGCCGTCAAGCAGTACAATACGACGATTATGAAGCGTAAGTACTATATGGTGTTTCCTGCCAAAAATATAGAGCAAAAACAACAGATAAAAATTAGTAAACTGAGCATGAATAATTTTCTTGCCAACAAATGGCAGTTTCAAGAACTCCCATAGCCTATTCTTAACGCTTATTACACATTGGGTTTCATATCCCGACTGTGCAAAATCACGCATTACTACATCATTATCTTTAGCATGCATTTTTTCTACTAAACGCTTGCAATATATCGATATTCCTCCTATTGGAGGCGGATAAAAGCCCCATATTTCCTTTTTCATCGTCATACAAAATAGGTATTATCAATAACCAATGCCTCGAAATCCTCTTTACTAACTCCTTCTTTTATACGAGCATCTTTCCACAAGCGCTTCATTAGAACCAATGTTCTTGATAAAGAGTGAGATGACATATAAAAATGCTTTATACAAAACGGCAAATTAACCAAAGCCCATGTATAATAGAAGAGTCCGGACTTATTAATACGGATATCTATAAATCTATTCAGATAATGCATATACACCTTACCCAATCCATACATTTTATTGCCGGAAGCTCCCACCTTATGATAAATCAGCGAGTTGAGTACACACGCCATCTGCACTTTCTGTTTTTTCATACGTAGTGACAGTTCAAAGTCCTCTTCGCCAAAAAAGAAACGCTCTGTAAGAAGTCTATTCTGTTCATCAAGTAGTTCCGGGTAAAAATACAATGCACAGCCGGTTACAAATGAAACAGACAAATGGTCTGTCTCCCTCACTGCCATATCCGGTTGTTCTGAACAATAGTATTTACGGAAGCCAAACAATAGTTTACCTCCACAATTCCATACTTTCTGTTTATCGTAAAAATAATTAATCTTAGGAGTAAGTATCCGATATTGGGGGTTGCGTTTGGAAAAAGCCTGCAAAGAGACAAGAAAATCAGGGCTTACCTCGGTATCATTATTGAGTAGCAGATAGCTGTCGGGTGTATCCTGACCTGCTACAGCTATTCCCTTGTTATTACCACGAGCAAAACCATAATTTCTATCCAAAGCTATTAGCCGTGCATCAAGTTTCTTATGCTCCCCTATCCATGTTTCAATTCGGGATACAGAATCATCTGACGAACCATTATCGACAACATAGATGCGAAAATCGCCATCTGCCTTCATCAACGAATTTAGACAGGCCAGCGTATCGTCAGCTCCATTCCAATTCAATACAATAATTGCCGTCATACACGTTTGTTTATACGATACAAACTTAAGATACAAAGCAAAAATAATAATATTTCTGCTAAAGACATAGCCCATGCAGCTATTTTTACTCCATAGAGTGGCAAAAACGACAACATGAATAAAACGCTGAATACCCCAACAATCATCACAGACCTGAAGAAATATCGTTGTCCATTCATATTTATCAATCCCACAATACCTACTAGATAGTTAATCTCTCCAAATAAGATAACCAATGTCATGATGCGGACTAATGGTATTGAATCTGTATAACCTTCACCACACAAAATATCCGTTATCTGTGGAGCAAATATATACACAAATGCCGTAATAATTGTAACGACTACTGAAAATGGCAGTGCTATTTTCTTGAGCAACGCAACATTTTCATGCAGACTTTTATTCTTAAAACGCAGGCTCAGATGTGGGAATAATGCCTGTGCAGCAGGTGATATTATTGACTGGAACCCTTTTACCACCTTTTCTGCCGCAGAATATATTCCTACTACTTCGTCTGATACGAACTGTTTAAGGATTATAACATTGGCATTTCTATATAAATTCATGCCAAAAGTTGAACCGAACACCTCTTTTCCCTCTTTTAGTTGTTGTTTAACATCTACCCATTTAACTCTGTGCAAACGTATATTAAATTGCTTATATACCAACATTATGCTAAGAATACCGGACAACAGATATCCACAGGAATTCAATAAGATAAGTAGATAATAATCATTTGTTTCATGAATAAAAACAAATATCAGTATAGTAAACAGAATCTTAGAAGAGGCATTAACTATCGTCATATACTTCATTCTTTCCAAGCCTTGAAAAAGCCATACAGGTGTAAAGATATCGCCCAAAACCATTCCCAGACTAAATACAAACATCAAAGTTCCTATCTGGTCTTTGAAAATCCAACGATTAAACAAAAACAATAGTACTGTAATAACCGTGGCTATCAAAGATTTTCCTGCTATTACCGAGTTGAATATATTTGATACGGCTTTACTATCTGTACGAGATTGAGAAATCTGTTTTGTTGCAGAAAAATTGAATCCATACGTACTAAACATTATTACGTATTGCGCTATTGCATATATATATGAATATGCACCATAATTCTCCGTACCAATTATTCTTAGAATGTATGGCAATGTTACGAAAGGCAACAATACATTCAAGCCATTCAGTATGGATAGAGAGAAGAAATTCTCAATCTGTTGTTTATACCTACTTAATTGCATGATTCGAACTAATTTGTGGTTCTTTACTGAATATCAATGAATCTGCAAACCATAAAATCAAGACTATGACAGGCAGTTCAAAAACAATCAAATGGAAATAGTAGAATTCGAACCATCCCATAGCCAATAATCCACATTCAAAAAAGTATATGGTGTACATATATATATTATTCCATTTCAAAGCCAACAATCTTAAAATGTACATAATAGTACTGGACAACAATATATACCATATAAACTGCCAACCATTAGTATATATGAACAAAGTTCCAAAAAAAGTGCGCACATTTGTTAAATTGATACCTGAATGAAAATAATATGGATTTATTGGACTTACTAATTCACCGCTACCTGTAATTACATTTATCAGGTTAATAACAGGTGCCCACAAAATCTCAAATTCACCAGAATCGGGAAAGCCTAACTGCATATCTATACTTAATCCATAGGTACCACTAACCAAATAATGAGAAAAGTGTTCAACAACATAAGTAAACATCT
Organism: uncultured Bacteroidales bacterium; assembly: GCA_937876995.1. Taxonomy (GTDB): domain Bacteria; phylum Bacteroidota; class Bacteroidia; order Bacteroidales; family Bacteroidaceae; genus Colenecus. Next base: position 18,656 of record CALEFD010000096.1, read on the forward strand.
CTGAAGTTACCTCATCTTTATTTGCAGCAATCATAGGTAACACCAGATATGCGAATATAAAGATTAAGAATCCTCCAAATAACAGATACAGAAAAAAAGAGAGTTTTAACTGTACTTTTCCGGTAAATAATCTCAATGACATACCTGCCACGATAGGTATAATAATCCACCCCTTGACATTATAACATATACTTACAAAACAGAACATCAGTATTATAACCCATAGCCACACACTCTTTTTATCTACATAATAGACTGCCATAATCAACAAAGGAATTGTTAAAATACGCAGATGTCCCCACAAACCTTGCCCTGCATAATTCAAGCCAAAATCATCTGAACCTATATAGAAGTTGGTGGTTCCCATAAAGCTATAAGTTCTATACACAAAGAGAAGACACAATAGAACAGACAGCCATATCAAAAAAGGTGGCATTGTGCGCTCCTGGATTGTATTATTGCTTAATTTTATATCTGTTTTTTGAGTAATAAATGCTAACGACAGACTGGGTATAGCAAATATCAAAAGACCTACTATCCAAAATATAATGCTGGGATAGTAAAATTCAACAAAACCTAATCGGCCTGACAAGACTAATGACAGTATAAGTATTATTATATATGGCAGCATCAGAAAATTAAGAGGAGTGTAAACAGTTCTCCAGGCTTTGATTTCCAGATAACAAAGCACAACTACCTCTATGAAGAAAGTTATCAGTATAAGTATATTGTGAAAACTACCCATAGAGCAAAAATATATAATACTTCTGATTACTATTTATCTATAATACGGTCCTTTAGTATTATCCAAAAAGCTGTACCAAAAAAAGCAAGGAAAACATATAACAATCCCATCATCATCTTTTTTGGGGAAGATGCTTTATATGGAAGAATCGGAGGCTCCACAACCACCACCACAGGAGTACTTTCCAACAGTTTTGAACGAGTTATCTCTAATTGTTGTGCCAATTGATTATATACATTGAATGCTACCTCCTGTTCATTCTGGAGTCTGTCCATTTCTATCTGATATTGCATCTTTGTTATATTCTGATGCTTATCATAATACTCTGCATACGCCTGCTTGGCTTTTAAATATTTTGACTGCGATTCACTAAAGATTCTTTCAGTCTGTTCATAATCTGATTTTGCCTTTGCGGTTCTGTAATCCTTTATATATTCTTGCAGTTTATCAGAAACTACCTGAGTCATTTTTGCTGCCACATGAGGATCCTGCATTGTAACAGATAAAGTTATAACACTTGTTCCCTTATCTACGTTTACACCTATTTTTTCATTTAGTGAACGCATAACCAACTGCTGGCGTCTTGATAGAATATAATTATTATTTTTAACAGATGGTAAAACTGAATCTACAGAAAGGTTGTTCTTCATTTTTTGTATCATTTTACCAGGTGCTCCAATTATTGAAATCCACCAAGGATCTCTCTGATACTCCTTAATGTATTCATATAAGGTAACATTGATTGTATCTCTTTTATATTTCGCAGCAACTTCTGTTTCCAAAAGTTCACACAAAAAAGGAACAGACGAAACAATTTGAGGGTATAATTCGGGATATAAAGCATCTTCACTTCCAGAACCCAAATCTATTCCCGCCATAGAAGCTAAAGAACTAATTGAACCAGACATAGACATTCCTGATGAAAATTCAGGAGCTAATACTACTGTCGAAGTATATTCTTTAGGAATACTATAAGCTACTATTATGGAAAGCAAACCACCAATAAAAACATTAATTATCAGGCGTTTGCGTTTACTCCACAACAACATAACAATTGAGATAATATCTCTTAGACCATTATTCTCCATATCTCTTATCTAAACAGATTCAACAATGCAATAACTACTGTAGCCAACGATGCCGATGTTGAACTCAAACTGAGAATTTCTGATGTAGTCATACCATCGCGTTCACCCTTTGAAGGCACCACTATTTCGCAGCCTGGTTGAATCAGTCTGGAAGATGCCTTCCTTGCCTTGGCTACAGAACCATTCATATAGATAACGTATGCCTTGCTCTTTTTGGCATTTTGGGTATATCCACCGGCCTTATCGACATAATACTTCAAACGTTTACCTTGATTGTAAGAAATTGTGTTAGAATACATAACTTCACCGTTCATCTTTACCGTGTTAGTAAATTCCGGCACAATTATACGGTCTCCGTCACGCAAAGTAATATCTTCATCGCCACCCGGCTTCTCCATTGCCCTTTTCAGGTCTATACCCACATAAAAAGTTGTAGCCATATCAATTGATGCCAACGCAAGAGAATCGTCTGCCGATATTATCTTTGCAAGATTCTTCATGCGCATACGCTCATCTTCTGTCATAGTTCGCTCCAAACGTGCACCTTCAGGATAAGCTTCTGAGGTAAACAAACCAGCACGTTCAATCAAATCGCTAAGACGTTCGTTGTTGGTTTTTAGTGAATAGTTACCCGGGAACAGAACTTCGCCATCTACTATAACACGTTTAATATCAATATGACCCGGACTTTTACGTACATAAACTTCGTCAAAAGGTTTCAAAGTGAAGTCGTTTGCCATTATTTTCAGATTCTCATCTATGCTGAATGAATAGATTTCAGAAATAGTATCCGATGCGGATATTGCATTCCTGTCACTCTTTTTGCGAACCACATCAATTTTGGATATTGAAGCCGATTCCTTTAAACCGCCTGCCTGTAAAATAAGGTCTTCAATATGAGTATTATCAGAATACTGATATTTCCCCGGGAACAACACTTCGCCATATATCTGCAATACAGGCACCTCTCTTACATCAAACAGACTTGGTATAAACAAAACATCACCGTTTCTGAGTTCAATATCTGCTACATTTCCGGCCAGCAAACCCTCTATATCTACGGATTGATTGACCAAAGTCTTATCCGGATTTGTACGATTCAAAAGAGCACGACCCATAAAAGCATCTTCGCGAATGCCACCAGCTATTTCAACAAGTTTTTTTACACTGTTTGTGTTTTCGTCTATCTGAAACTGTCCCGGACGATATACCGCACCTCTAATCTCAACCATATTGGCAAAAGTGGACTGTATGGAATCCACATATATGGAATCGCCATCCGTCAGAAGGAAAGAGGACTGTTGTTCTACAGGCACAGTAAATATTTGGCGTTGCAATTCACCCATACGAATAACACGCAAATCCTTTTTGTAAGCATCGGCAGAAAGACCTCCGGCATACTCCACAAGCTGTTGCAGAGATTCGGTCTCTTTCATTTCATATAACATCGGACGACGTATTCTACCCTCTATGGCAACCATAGTTTTGTATGGCGATACAATAATAACATCATTATCGTTAAGACGTATATCTTTGGACAAGTTACCATTATGCAGGTAGTCATATATATCTACAGACGCTATCTCCTTGTTATTACGGTATAGCTTGATATCACGCATTGTACCCAAATCATTCACACCGCCAGCCATATAAAGAGCATTGAAGATGGTGGCAAATGATGACAAAACGTATGTTCCGGGATTTTCCACTTCGCCCATTACATTAACCTGAATTGAACGTGCCTGACCTAGTGTGAGATTGATTTCTGAACTCTTGTTTTCATCATCAAGACCTGCATATATCTGCCCGAAAACTCTTTTAATATGTTTATTGGCTTCGGTAACTGTCATTCCATTCAAATAGACCGGTCCCAGATTTTCTACCATAATACTGCCATCGGGCGATATTATCTCTCTGATTGTCATCTGCGATGCTCCCCAAATATCAATTATTACCTCATCGCCGGCACCTAATTTGTAATCTTTAGGTGTGGCAATATTCATACTTGGTTCAAAAGAGAGTTCCTTATTCTGAAATATGCTGTGACCATATATTTCCCTTTTCAGAGGCATAAATGACTGCTTTAGCAGGTACATGGAATCTATAAAAAGAAACATTGATTCATTATACATTACCTGCAACTTCTCCTCTTCGGACATCTTTGTTGCCTCTTTTCTCTCATCTTCTGTCTGTATAAGATTCAGAGTGCTGTTAGCTGAATTTCTGGTACGAGACTGTACAGTTTTATCACCAGACAGAGTATTGCCCATTATACCTGTTGACTGCTGCTTTTCGTACTTTTCACGCATTGACTGTAGCTGCTGTATAGTAACACCACGCCTATTCAATTCGTAAACTATCTGTTCTTGTGGAACACCCTTTTCTTGTTGTTCCGTAATAAACTCTATTATTCTATCCTCTGACATCTGAGCCGATACTGTCAGCGCAGCAGATGCAAGCAACATAATAGACAACAACACCCTTTTAATCATATTGTCTTGTTTAAAATTTCTTACCACTTACTATTGACAAAACTGTCTTTACAATAATTTTCAAATCAAGGAATAATGACCTGTTATCCAGATAATCAAGGTCATATTCCAATCTTTTCAACATCTTATCCATTGTATCTGTATAACCGTTGTATATAGTAGCATAAGATGTTATACCCGGACGCATCAGATAGACATAATGATAGTTATCTGTCTCTCTGTTTATCTGATCTATAAAATACTGACGTTCTGGACGTGGTCCTACAAAAGACATATCGCCCTTCAAAACATTCCAAAGTTGTGGAAGTTCATCTAAATGATGAGCACGCAGGAAGCGTCCGAATGGAGTCAAATGTCTGTTTCGCTCCTCTTCAAGACGTGGAATACCATCCGATTCTGCATTGACATGCATTGTTCTGAACTTGTATATCATAAATGGCTTTCCTTTGTAGCCTATTCGCTCCTGCTTGAATATTATCGGTCCATCATCAAAGAGCAATACTATAGAAAATATCAACATCAATGGGGAGAGCAAAAGCAGCCCCATAAAGGAAAACACTATATCAAAAGTACGTTTCAGGAATCTCTGAGACTTTGACATCGCATCAAAATGTTCTTTCTCTTTTCGATTACCCTTATAGCTGTTTATCTTGTAATTCTGCATAATATTTCTGTTACATATAGTAAACGAAGAATGGCTGTAAAAATTGTATATACATCCTAAAAAACCACAACTTCTTAAAGTATCACCAAAAAACCGTACCTTTGCAACGCAATTCGGTTATTGGTTATGCCATTTCCGCCTAAAATTGCGCAAATTTAGTGAAATACAGTATAATAAACAAATACATTTAAAAATGAAAGCATTTGTATTCCCAGGTCAGGGTGCCCAATTCTCAGGAATGGGTAAAGACCTTTATGAACAACACGACATTGTGAAACGACTATTTGATGATGCAAACAATATTCTAGGTTTTGACATAACCGGAATAATGTTTAATGGCAGTGATGAGGATTTACGTCGTACGGACATAACCCAACCGGCAGTATTTATACATTCTGTAGCTGTTGCACGCGCCATGGCTGATGATTTCAAACCCGATATGGTGGCAGGTCATTCACTTGGTGAATTTTCAGCGCTTGTAGCAGCAGGTGCATTATCATTTAAAAGCGGTCTTGAACTTGTGGCAAAACGTGCCAATGCCATGCAAAAGGCTTGCGAAATGGTACCAGGCACTATGGCTGCCATAATCAATTTGGAAGACGATAAAATTGAATCAATATGTAAATCTTTATGCGACAAAGGTTTAACAGTTGTCCCAGCCAACTATAACAGCCCAGGACAAGTAGTAATTTCAGGTTCAAAAGAGGCTATTGAGCAGGCTTGCCCGCTTATGCTTGAAGCAGGTGCCAAACGCGCATTGCCACTGGTTGTAGGCGGAGCATTCCATTCACCACTTATGACCCCTGCTAAGGATGAACTGGCAAAAGCTATTGCAGAAACAGAATTCAGCAATCCAATATGTCCTGTTTATCAGAATGTTGATGCCTTGCCTCACACCAATGCAGAAGAGATTAAACAGAATTTGGTAACTCAGCTGAATTCACCTGTACGTTGGACACAGAGTGTACTCAATATGGTAGCCGATGGAGCAGAAGAGTTTACGGAATGTGGCCCCGGTACAGTTTTAACTAATCTTATAAAAAGAATTCGCAAATGACAACCGATAAAATTGTCATATATCAGATATTTACCCGATTATTCTGCAATAGTGGTAACGGCAACATTACAAACGGAAGCAAAGAGACCAATGGATGTGGCAAACTAAACAGTTTTGATGAAAATGTTCTGCAGACTATCAGAAAACAGGGAGTTACACACATCTGGTTTACAGGAGTTATAGCCCACGCATCACGTACAGACTACAGTAGATATGGCATACCTACATCACATTCTGCTACTGTCAAGGGCAATGCGGGTTCTCCATACGCCATAAGAGATTATTTTGACATTGATCCCGATTTGGCTGTAAATGTACGTTGCAGAATGAAGGAGTTTACCAATTTGGTGGACCGCGTTCATGCCCAAGGAATGAAGTTTATTATGGACTTTGTACCTAACCATGTAGCACGTGAATACAAGTCTATAAAACGACCAAAAAAGTACGATGACTTGGGAGAAAATGACAATAAGAACTACCGATTTGACAAGGATAATAACTTCTACTATATGCCTGGCGAAAAGTTAGCCGGTGCAGTAGATTGGGAGGGTTATGTAGAAGAACCTGCAAAAGCAACAGGTAATGACCGTTTTGACGCCTACCCCAACCTGTTTGATTGGTACGAAACAGTAAAGCTAAATTATGGTGTTGACTATAAGAATCAGACCAATCACTTTGACCCTATACCTGATACCTGGTTCAAAATGAGAGATATACTATTGTACTGGGCAGAAAAAGGCATAGACGGTTTTCGCTGCGATATGGCAGAAATGGTTCCTGTTGAATTCTGGCATTGGGCAATAGAAGAGATAAAACAGAAGTATCCGCACATATTTTTTATAGCAGAGATATACAATCCCGGTGCATATTCTGCATACACACAATATGGACACTTTGACTATCTTTATGATAAGGTTGGAATGTACGATACACTACGTGCAGTTACTATAGGTTCACAGTCGGCAACAGCCATAACATCTTGTTGGCAAAACATAGGTGAAAACGGCGAAAAGATGCTCCATTTTATGGAAAATCACGATGAACAGCGTATAGCATCTGACTTCTTTGCCGGAAATGGAATTAAAGGACGTCCGTCTATGGTTGTATCAGCCTGTATTGATAAATGCCCTATTATGTGCTATGCCGGCCAGGAGTTAGGCGAAAGAGGTATGGACAACGAAGGTTTCAGCGGAACTGACGGCCGAAGCACAATATTTGATTATTGGGCTCCCGACACTCTGTCAAGGTGGTATAAAGATGGAGAACTGTCCGACAAACATCTTACCAGAGAAGAGATTGATTTAAAATCATTCTACAGCAGGTTATTTAATATATGCACCACAGAAAACGCAATAGGTAAAGGTCTGTTTTTCGATTTGATGTATGTTAATCCTGATTCTGAGCAGTTCAATGCACATAAGGAGTACGCTTTTTTAAGAAAGTACAACAATGAAATGTTACTTATTGTAGCGAACTTCAGTGACAAAACGCAACAATCTCAGGTTGTAATACCTGAACATGCATTCAGTTACCTACAGATAGAAAACAGAGGCAGAGTAAATGCAGTAGAATTGTTCACAGGGCAGAATGTAACAATAGATTTGCAACCAGATTCACCTGTCAACGTACAAATTCCGGCAAACGGCGCCATAATACTTAAATGTAAGGCATAAAATTCATTAATAGCTATAATTAAGAAGCCTGCAAACTTTTCAGTATGCAGGCTTCTACTATATATCAATTCAATTTTTTATTTGAATTCATCCCAACTCTTAATTGGAATATCGTTCACATCGAGAGTACAGAATGCATTGATAAAGGCATCAGCCAGTCTTGCATTTGTAATAAGAGGTATATTCAAATCTACTGCAGCACGACGAATCTTGTAACCATTTGACAATTCGTGTTGTGTAAGATCCTTTGGAATATTAACCACCATATCTATCTCCTTATTGTGCAACATTTCCAATGCTTGCGGATGCTGTCCCTCTTCACTTGGCCAATAAACACGTGTATTCTGTACACCGTTTTCTGTCAGGTATTTGGATGTACCACCTGTTGCATATAGGGTATATCCCTTTTCGCTCAACAGTTTTGCAGCATCAAGCATATCTGCCTTCTGTTTTGCAGAACCTGTTGATAGTAAGATATTCTTTGCCGGAATACGATGACCTACTGAAAGCATAGATTCAAGAATTGCATAACGAGAATCGTCGCCCAAACAGCCTACTTCACCTGTAGAAGCCATATCCACACCCAGTACAGGGTCAGCTTTCTGCAATCTGTTGAATGAGAATTGTGAAGCCTTAATACCTACATAATCTACATCAAACAGGCTCTTTTCAGGAACTTCCACTGGAATACCCAACATAACCTTTGTAGCAATCTCTATAAGATTAATCTTAAGAACCTTACTAACAAATGGGAAACTTCTGGAAGCACGTAGGTTACATTCAATAACTTTAATATCATTCTCTTTTGCAAGATACTGGATATTGAACGGACCGCTAATCTGAAGTTCTTTTGCAATCTGACGGCTGATACGTTTAATACGTTTCACAGTCTCAACATAAAGTTTCTGAGGTGGGAACTGTATGGTAGCATCACCCGAATGAACACCGGCAAATTCTATATGTTCGCTTATTGCGTAGGCAATAATTTCACCATCCTTAGCTACAGCATCCATTTCAACCTCTTTGGCATGTTCAATAAAACGGCTTACTACAACAGGATGCTGTTTTGAAACATCGGCAGCCAACTGCAAGAAACGCTCCAATTCATCCTGATTGCTACATACATTCATTGCAGCACCTGAAAGGACGTATGAAGGACGCACCAATACAGGGAAACCTACTCTATCGATAAACTGTTTAATGTCATCCATTGATGTCAATTCGCTCCATTCCGGCTGATCAACCCCTATTCTGTCAAGCATAGCAGAGAATTTCTCTCTATCTTCCGCATTGTCTATACACTTTGCAGATGTACCAAGAATAGGAACATTCATACCATCAAGACGCATTGCAAGGTTATTTGGAATCTGACCACCCGTTGATACTATTACACCATACGGATTTTCCAACTCTATAACGTCCATTACACGTTCAAATGACAATTCATCAAAGAAGAGACGGTCACAAACGTCGTAGTCAGTAGAAACTGTTTCAGGATTACAGTTAATCATAATATTTCTATAACCCTCTTTACGTACTGTATTCAAAGCTTGAACACCACACCAGTCAAACTCTACTGATGAACCAATTCTGTATGCACCGGAACCAAGTACTATAATGGATTTCTTATCGTCCATAAATGGAATATCGTGAGCACAACCATTATATGTCATATACAGATAATTGGCCTGTGCCGCATATTCGCCACCTAATGTATCAATCTGCTTAACGTATGGAAGAACGCCTAACTGTTTACGCAGGTTACGAATTTCCAAAATACCCTGTTCAGAACCTACTTTCTTCTCAATACCTAAAGCACGAGAAATCTGAAAATCGGAGAAACCGGCACGTTTCGCCTTTTTAAGCAGATCCTTGCTAAGATTTTCAATACCGTTTACAGCGTGCAGTTCAGCTGATATATCTGTAATTTTCTTCAAACGATTCAAGAACCACTTATCTATTTTAGTAAGTTCATAAATCTTATCTATTGAATAGCCGCTTTCAAGAGCCTGACTGATAGCAAACAGACGTTTATCTGTAGGTTCTTTCAGAGCCTGATCCAAATTCTTGAAAGTAAGAGTTTTATTCTCTACAAAACCGTGCATTCCCTGGTTAATCATACGGATACCCTTCTGAATAACCTCTTCGAATGAACGACCTATAGACATAACTTCGCCCACAGATTTCATACTTGAACCAAGTTCTTTATCTACACCATGGAATTTTGAAAGGTCCCAACGTGGAATCTTACAAACCACATAGTCAACAGATGGTTCAAAGAAATCGGTTGTAGTCTTTGTTATTGAGTTCTTCAATTCATACAGACTATAGCCCAAGCCCAACTTACAAGCCACAAATGCCAATGGATAACCTGTAGCCTTTGAAGCAAGAGCAGACGAACGGCTAAGACGAGCATTAACTTCAATTACACGATACTCTTCAGACTGTGGATCGAAAGCAAACTGAATGTTACATTCACCTACTATACCCACGTGACGAGCCACACGTATACCTATTTCACACAGTTTCTGAACTTCATGTGCGGTTAATGTCTGTGTAGGAGCAACTACAATACTTTCACCGGTATGTATTCCCAGTGGATCGAAGTTCTCCATGCTACATACTATAATGCAGTTATCATTTTTATCACGAACAATTTCAAATTCAATCTCTTTCCAGCCTTTCAAGCTCTTTTCTACAAGAATCTGAGGTGAGAATGAGAACGATTTTTCAGCCAGTTTGTTAAGTTCCTCTTCATTATCGCAGAAACCTGAACCCAGACCTCCAAGTGCGTATGCTGAACGGATAATTACCGGATAACCCAGTTCTTTTGCTGCTGCACGCGCATCTTCCATACTCTCAACAGCATGCGACTTAATAGTTTCAACTCCTATTTCATCCAGACGTTCTATAAAGAGTTCACGGTCTTCGGTATCCATTATGGCCTGTACCTGTGTTCCCAACACCTGAACATTATACTTTTCAAATACACCTGCCTGATATAAAGACACACCACAGTTTAATGCGGTCTGTCCACCAAATGCCAAAAGTATTGCATCAGGACGTTCTTTTGCTATAACTTTCTCTACAAAGAAAGGAGTTACAGGAAGAAAATAAACCTTATCGGCAACACCTTCACTGGTCTGAACTGTTGCAATATTTGGATTTATAAGAACAGTCTCAATATTCTCCTCCTTCAAAGCCTTTAACGCTTGAGAACCTGAATAGTCAAATTCACCTGCTTCACCTATCTTCAGGGCACCAGAACCCAGCAGAAGCACCTTGTTTATCTTTTTATTATCAGTCATAGTCAAAAATTACAGTTTAGAGATAAAATCATCATAGATAAAGCTCACATCTGTATCTATCACGTCCGATTCAGAATGGAACATTGTTCCTACCCATGGTTTAAGAGTATGATAAATACCCTCAATAGAACCGTCATGCAGATTCTTCATATAGACCTTCCAATGGCCTACAATAGATTCTTCCCTTATTGCATAGTTATGATTCTGGGTTGTTATATAGCAACGATCAGTTCCTGCCAACTGTACAGGCTGATTATGTGTATGATGACCGAACTTCAGTTTATATGTATCCATACCTGCAGCAAGTCCTAACAATAAGCATCCCATATCTATACCAAGCACAGGTTTGTCCGCTTTTTCGGCCATAGCTTTCTGTATAATTGCTATTGTTTCACCGCAGTAGCTTGGATTACCAGGTCCATTACTTATAAACAGGCCATCATAATCCATAGATGTAAAATCGTAATTCCAAGGAACACGAACTACTGTTATATCTTGTTGCAACAGACAACGTAGTACACTGGCGCGTATTCCGCAATCCAACACAACTACTGTTTTATCTTTTCCGGGCTGATAAGTAATAGGTTCTGTACAAGAAACTTTACTTATAAGATTAGTGTATGAATATTCAGCAGGTTTTGGCATATTTTCAAAGACCACTCTGGCAGCCATGCAGCCATGCAGTCTGATATGTTTTGCCAATTCGCGAGTATCAACACCACTAATTCCTACCACCTTTTCACGAATCATCCACTCTTCTAATGACTCTTTGGCATTCCAATGGCTATAGTATTCACTATAGTCACTAACTATAAGAGCATTGACATGAATATGGTCACTCTCAGCATTTGTAACCAAGCCATATTCATCTTTCTCCATAGGTTGAACACCATAATTACCAATCACAGGGTAAGTCATTACCAGTAACTGTCCGTCTGACGAAGGGTCGGTCATAAGTTCCGGATATCCGGTCATACTTGTATTGAACACCAATTCGCCACTTGTAGGCTGCTGATAACCAAAAGCTTCACCTTCAAAGCAGGTGCCGTCGGCTAAAATAAGTGATACTTTCATTATTTATTGTATTGTTCGTAATAATCTATAAATGCTTTATTCACAAGTAGAGTTCCACCAGGTGTAGGGAAATCACCACTGAAATACCAATCACCGGGATGGTTTGGACAAGCCTTATGTAAACCATCAAGTGTCTGATATACAATCTTAACTTCTGCCTTTACATTTGGAGGAGTAAGCAGTTCCACTATCTTATCAGAAATCTCCTCTTCTGTAAATGGTGCATATATCTCTTTAACACAATTCACGCGTTCTGCAGGTGCTTTGGTAAGTTGTTCTCTACACTTGCAGTAAACATCTGTAACAAGGTGCCACATTCCACGCTCTTCAAGCAATGCCAATGCTGCTTTAAAGGCTATGAAATGATCCATACTAGACATATCAATACCGTAATAGTCAGGGTATCTAACCTGTGGTGAAGAAGATACTATCACTATACGTTTTGGCGATAACCTGTCAAGTATGTAAATAATACTTTCACGCAGTGTTGTACCACGTACTATACTGTCATCTATGATTACCAGATTATCTACATTCTTTTCCAGACTGCCGTATGTAATATCATAAACGTGAGCGGCAAGTTCGTTACGGCTATTGCCAGCTGTAATGAATGTACGCAGTTTGATATCTTTCCATGCCACCTTTTCATTACGTACACGCTTAGAGAGAATACGCTCTATATCTTCCGATTTTGGATGATCACCCAAAGCCTTAATATCTTCAATCTTTTTCTTGTTCAGATACTGTTCAAAACCTTCTACCAAACCGAAAGAGGCCACTTCTGCAGTATTTGGAATGAATGAGAATACAGCATGGTCAACATCGTTATCTATTGCTTTCAAAACCGGTTCAACAAGCTGACGTCCCAACTCCTTTCTTTCCAGATAGATATCGGTATCGTTTCCGCGGCTAAAATAAACACGTTCAAAAGAACAAGAGAGCATGGCTTTTTGTGGAATAATCTGTTCCAAGCGCATTTCACCCTTTTTATTGATAAGGATAGCCTGACCTGGTTGCAGTTCGTGAACCTTATCTGCTTCAATATTCAACGATGTCTGAATAGCAGGACGTTCCGATGCTACAACTATAATCTCATCGTCTTTATACCAAAATGCTGTTCTTATGCCCCATGGGTCACGTATAGCAAAAGATTCGCCACTACCGGTAATACCACCTATTACATAACCGCCATCCCAAACAGGACTTGATGTAGCAAGCACATTTGCCATATCTACATTCTCGTCTATGAAGTTTGTAATATCAACACCCTGCAATCCCTTTTCTTCAGCAATCTTAAACACTCTTTCCACCTCTCTGTCCAGACGATGTCCAACCTGTTCCAACATAAAATAGCTGCTGGTATAACTTCTTGGATGCTGTCCTTTAGAGATTATCTCCTGAAAGACTTCGTGTTCATTTGTTATAGTAAAGTTACCGCATAGTGCTAAATTCTTGGCGCGCCAGTTATTTCTTCTCAAGAAGGGATGAACATCCGATATTGAGTTGCGTCCACCCGATGAGTAGCGTAGATGACCCAGATAGAGATCTCCTATAAACGGATAGTTTCTCATTATATATTTATCGCTGGCCAACTGTTCAGGAGTAGCTTTAGCCAACTGCGACTGAATTCCATCAAAAATTTCACTGATGGCTCCCGCTCCCAATGCTCTTTCGCGATACATATAATCCTCACCCGGATTTGCAACAAGTTTAACAGCTGCTATACCGGCACCCTCCTGACCACGATTCTTCTGTTTCTCCATCATCAGATAGAGACGACTCAAACCATACTGAATGGAGTTATACTTCTTTCTATAATGGCTCATTGGCTTAAGAAGCCTTACCATTACCATTCCGCAATTATGCCTCAACGGTTCCATCTATCTTTTACTTTATATTAGTTACCAATTTTACAAGTAAAAAAAAAGAGAATATGCAATACGCAGACTCTCCTTCAAAAAAACAGGGACAATTGTTGCTTACAAACAATATCACTTCTATGTATTGTAAATATGTCCATCTGTTTCTGTTTCATAATTCGTGTGCAAAATTACTCTTTTTATTTTAATAATATCATCCTACCTAAAAATTGTTTTCAACAATATCACAATTTTTTTCTATCTTCGCAGTCGATTTTAAAAGCCGAAATAGCTCAGTTGGTAGAGCAACGCATTCGTAATGCGTAGGTCGCGGGTT
>CALEFD010000097.1 GCA_937876995.1 uncultured Bacteroidales bacterium
AGCGCACTACGTTCGGGACGTAGGGGTCGGGCGTTCGAGTCGCCTCATTCCGACATGAAAAAAGCCTGTCAAAATTAAAATGACAGGCTTTACTATTTTATTCTAACAAATATCAATAATCACATACCGGACGAATGGAACCAAAGTACCAATAATTAAAAGAACCAAGAGCAGACCCAATGCCGTCAACATAAAAAGCGTTTGGATACTTTATTGTTTGTCCTTGCGATGTGATAGTAGAGCAAGATGAAAGCCATCTATCTATTGTACGTACATGTATAGAATTATCTGTCATTTTAAGTATTTTATATTCATTAAAAGACAAATAAGCACCATTCTTTTTTGACCATGTAAGCATTCTATATAAATTTATAGACAACTCGGTTTCAACATCTTCTTTTATTTCAATTTCAGAATTATTAATAAGCTCATTATATTCCTCAACTGTTGGCATTCTCCATTTTCCTCCTAAGTAATATGTAGCAGCATCAAACTCCGTTCCACTGATATCTTCAGGAAGTTCTGCAGGTAATAAATAATCTTCATCATAAAAACTCGTACCTACTATTTGTCTAGGCTGTAACGATGCAAAATTAAACCACCAACCCTCATCATTTGCTGAAACTGCGCCTAAATCACAAGATGCCCATTTAACGCTAAGCCCCATGTCAACAGCCATTTCATCTGCTGAAAGGGTTGTAAAAGAGATTATGTCTCCAAAATGGTACTCTTTCCTTTTTTTATCGTAGAGATATGGTTTAACATAATACTGTGTATTGGCCTTTAGGTAATCAATCTTAATAGTAACAATACTATCCAATTGATTTGAATACTTTATATTTGTACCATTAACAGCAATCTGATCTTCCTGGGTATGATAATACAAACCTAATTGTACATTCTTTGAAGTAGCACCACAGTAATCGGCTTCTATTGAGATAACTCCATTTAAGAAACCAACTTCTTTAAATTCAACAACTCTAAATGAAGGATTAAAATCTAATAATATGATTGATTCTAGTTTTCCTATCTCTGTTTTTTTTGTTTTAGGATTAGTAAATACCGCGCAATAATAAATTTTTGACTCCGGTGTTAAATTCTGTAGATCATAAGAGTACTTACCTCCAACCTCTATTATTCCACCATTTACAAACTTACAACCTTCTGCATAACCATTTAATTCATATTCATTGAACAATGCCTGAGCACCTTCAGAACTTATTGCATCATCTTGAGATACAACATATACAAAACCATAGTTTGATTTTGCAACCTCCATTGAATTAAAATTACTGACTGTCGCATTCAATGTTACTGAAAACGATGTAACATTCGTTGCAACCTCAGTTACCAAATTATCGAGCACCTCTATCTTAGCTCCACCATCACCTGAATCGTCTGGAGAACAAGAAGTAAACGATAAGACCGCTAGTGTCATTACAATCGCAATTGCTAAAAATTTTCTCATATTGTTCTTACTTTAAGTTAATAATGTGACAAAAATAGTAAAATAATTACGAAAATCTATAGTTTGTAACTTATTTTGCTTATATTCGCTTGAAATTATATCACTTTAACAAAAATAAATAGTAAAAGCATTATGATGTACACTTGGCTAAGACATGCAAATCAGTTGCAGAAACCTGAAAGAAAGTTCAAGTTTCACCAAAAGACTGCTAAAGAGGAATCTATAGCAGCAAAGTCACAAAAAAATGACGAACAGAATCTCTGATTTAGATACGACCTATCTCTTTCATCAGATTTTCGTATAGACGTTCCCTATCCTGAATAAAAGATTTAGCTTGTTCTGAATTGGGATTCATAATTTTATGTTCCATCATCTGTCTTACCTTAACAGATTGATGGAACGTATCTTTTTCACTATCGGCCAATGCCCAATCTATAAACTTTTCAAATATATAATCTACCGCCTGTTTTGAAGGATGCACCATATCCTCTGCATAAAACCTATAGTCGCGAAGTTCATCCATCACTATTTCGTATGATGGAAAATAGTGAGCATTACTAAACTTTTCAGTCAACTGTTGCACAGCTAACAATAGTGTTGATTTGCTTATTTGATTCTGATGTAAGCCATCAGCTATATGACGTATTGGGCTTACAGTAAATATCCACTGCCTGTCAGGATTTGCATTTACATACTGAGATAGCGCATTCACCACCTCTTCTACCGTCAATAAGCTACGTGTAAACTGCGAAGCAGGAAGCTTATGGCAGTTTGAAACAACCATTCCATTCTCCTTTTCCCTATACACATAAGCTGTTCCTAAAGTTATAATAACCCACCCTTGACGATAGAAAAAGTTCGATGAACTGGCCAGTTTCTGATTTGCATTGCTTAAAAATTCTTCGGGCGATTCTTTTGCAAAACTTCCATGATGATGAAAAGAACAATAACCTGCCGGAGTCTTTATTACATCCGATTCCACAAAACTGCAACCATAGCTGTTTATACCATATCCCTCCATCAAACCTAAAGCATTCGATATTGAAAGCGGATTAAAGAGTACCCCAAAAGGATTTACCATTGTATCAAAATAACAATTCTCCAGCCTTTTGCCAATTTCATCGGCAAAACAGGATCCTATACAGAGTATGGAATCCTTATATGTCAAAGCAAGCTCTTTACGAGGTATATCGACAGTTGTCTGCAGTTTCATTACTTTACTATTCCTTTATAAATTGATGAAACCTCTTTATAGCTTTCAAGATTACCTATATCATAACGACTACCCGGCATCTCCATTGCGTAAACTGTAGTCTGAGTTGCAAGCCATGCAATAAAGCTACCGGGTGCATCAATACCACAACCGGACTCTATGGCCTGAGGAATTCTTTGAGCATCTGCCTTTGTGTAATAGTAAAATGGAGGACAGCACCAATGAGATTTAGGTTCTGCCGGCTTCTCTTCCATAGAGATAATCTTGTCATCGCTATCTATTTCTACTATACCACACTTACGAAGCTTTGCCTCCACCGGTTCATAATAACGCATTATAGCAGAACTCTGCTTACTATCTGCATAACGTATGAAATGAGTCAGGCTAAAGTCCAGAACATTATCGCCTGCTATAACTAACATATCGTCGTCCAGTTTCAGGGCATCAATGGCAAACTGAATATCACGAACAGCACCTAAACGTGTTTCGTTAGTCTCTGTACCGTCATCCACTACAGAAATCTGCTCTTTGCGCGTTGCAGCCCACTCTTCAAAGTGATGTGCAAACTTATGGTTAGAAATTACAACATATTCATCAACCAATCCTGCAGCTGCAATATCATCTACCAACCAATCAAGAATGGTTTTTTCTCCAACCTTAAGCAATGGTTTAGGAAAGTTCTCTGTTAATGGATATAATCTTGTGGCATATCCTGCTGCCAATATCAAACATTTCATATTATCTACCAATTAAAGAAACATAACACCATCGGCACTTTGACAGAAATATGATGAATATTTACCCTCCAATTCAGGGAATGCCTTTAGATATTCTCTTGTAACCTTTTCGTTTATCTGTTCTCTGTATGCCGGATCTATCAATGCCATACAACAGCCTTTAAATCCTGCACCACTAAAACGACCTCCGTATATACCATCGGTTTGAGTCATAATATCATACAATTTTTTAAGTTCAGGAGAACCTGTTTCCCAATTGTAGATAGATGAATTACCACTCTCAAAACTTAAACGTCCATACTCTTCTATATCGCCTCTGCGCCAAGCTTCTGCACCTGCCACAACACGTTCTTGTTCAGTAAACCAATGTTCTGCTCTACGACGCCAGTTTTCCGGAAGTCTCTCTTTGTACTCATCATAGACAGTACGAGGAACATCTCTAAAGAAGGTCTCCTGGAACTTTCCATACTCCATTCCAGAATAAGCCATAAGTGCATACGCGGCACTTCTACATTCATCCACACGCATGTTATACTTACTACCTGCCAAAGTTCTTTCAACACCACTGAAGAATATTGCTATTTCGTATGGTTTCATTGTTGGCGCTGTTGGAATCAATTCATAACTGTCATCCTTTGTATCCAGGAACAACAGATGGTCCTTCTTTGAATAGACTTCGCAACTCTGGTCCAGTTTACCACTGCTTACACCTACATACTTGTTTTCAGATCCCATGGCCATCATAATCATCTCAATTGGGGAGAGATTGATGCCATTAACCTTACATAGCGCAGAGAGATATACTATTGATACAGCTGCCGATGACGATAAACCACCAATAGGCAAGGTTCCTTCAATTACACCACAAAGACCGTATGATAGTGTATATTTTTGAGATAATTCTATAGTTACACCGCGCAGATAATCTGCCCAGTCATTACATTTCACGTCTGATATTTCACGAATATGGAACTGCGAACGTTTATCGAACTGCAATGATGCCAACTCTATGACACCGTTTTGTTTCCTGCTATATGCCAAATGAATTCCCTTATCTATAGCCAGACCGGTAATTCTTCCTAACTGATGGTCAACATGGGCACCTATAGGACAAATTCTATAGGGACAGAATGCCACTGCATCGGGGCTTTTCTTGTAGATCTCTTCAAATCTCTCCATGCACTTCATTGTATATAGTATTAAGGTTATTTATTCTTCAAATCCGTTAGGGTTGTTTTTCTGCCAGTTCCAACTGTCACGACACATCTCCTCTATGCCGAATTCTGCCTTCCAACCCAATTCTTTATATGCTTTTGCAGGATCACTATAACAGGTTGCTATATCGCCCGGACGACGTGGCTGTATTTTATATGGAACTTTTACTCCATTAACTTTTTCGAACGCATTTACCACATCAAGTACAGAATACCCCTGACCTGTACCCAGATTATAAAGTCCCAAACCGCAACCGTTCTGAATAGCTTGCAATGCCTTGACATGACCACGCGCCAAATCTACCACATGAATGTAATCACGCACGCCTGTACCGTCGTGAGTATCATAATCATTACCAAAAACGCCCAATTCATCGCGTTTTCCTACTGCTACCTGAGTAATATAAGGCATCAGGTTATTAGGAATACCATTTGGATTTTCGCCTATCAAACCACTCTTATGCGCTCCTATTGGATTGAAATATCTCAGTAGCACCACATTCCAACTGTTATCGGCTTTTTGCATATCGGTAAGTACCTGCTCCAACATACTCTTTGTCCAACCATAAGGATTGGTACATTCACCCTTAGGACAATCTTCTGTTATAGGAATTATAGCAGGAGTACCATATACCGTAGCACTTGATGAAAAGATGATATTCTTGCAATTGTAACGGCGCAATACATCTACCAGCACCAAAGTACCATTAATATTGTTTTCATAATATTCCAGTGGTTTTGATACCGATTCGCCCACAGCCTTCAATCCTGCAAAATGTATGCAGGCATCACACTGATGCTTTTCAAGAACCTGTTCCAACCCTGATTTATCGCGAATATCTACCTGATAAAACGGTATCTCAACACCTATTATCTGGGCAACTCTTTTCAAACTCTCCTTGCTGGAATTTGATAGATTGTCAACAACTACTGCCGTGTGTCCGGCATTATAAAGTTCAATCAATGTGTGAGAGCCTATATATCCGGCTCCACCTGTAACTAATATATTCATAATTCTATAATATTTTTATTCAAAGTTATTCACGCACTCTACAACCTGATTCATCTCTGCTTCGGTAAGCACCGGGCTCATAGGTAAACTCAATTCTTGTGCAGCCAGTTTTTCTGTTACAGGCAAAGATAATGAATTATATTCTTTGTAACAAATCTGCTTGTGTGGAGGTAAAGGATAATGTATAACAGTCTCTACACCCTTTTCGAACAGATACTTTTGTAATCTGTCTCTTTCTGCACACAATACAGGGAAAAGATGATATACATGGTCGGTCAACAAATCTTTACCCGGCAATGTCACTTTTGGGTTTGTAATATTATCTACATAAAACTGCGCCACACGTTTTCTGGCAGCTATATCATTTTCCAACGATTTTAACTTAATACGCAAAACTGCAGCCTGAATTTCATCAAGACGGCTGTTTCTTCCTTTAAAACCACAATAGTATTTCTTTTCGGAACCATAATTTGCCAACGCACGAATCACATCCGCCAATTCATTATCGTTTGTAGTCACTGCACCACCATCGCCCAAGGCACCCAAAATCTTTCCGGGATAGAAACTATGACCTGCTGCATCTCCCAAAGAACCTGTCTTTGAATTGCCATATTTGCAACCGTGTGCCTGAGCATTATCTTCTACTATCAGCAAACCACTTGTTTTACAAAAATCTGCCATTTCATCGGTAAATGCACAGCGTCCGTACAGATGCACTATACATATAGCTTTTGTTTTTGGGGTCATTACAGATTTCACAGCAGATAGGCTTATTTGCAAAGAATTACCATCAGGTTCTGCAAAAACAGGAATAAGTCCGTTTTCCGAAATAGCCAACACCGTTGCAATAAATGTATTGGCAGGTACTATTACTTCATCGCCCGGTTTCAATCTGCCCAACTCTATATAAGCACGAAAAATCAACCAGAGAGCATCTAATCCATTTGCACAACTTACACAACGATTAGTTCCTATGTAATGGGCATACTCCTTTTCAAATAGTTGTACTTCCACCCCGTTCAGAAACCATCCGCTGTTAGTAGTTCTCTCTATTGATCTATTAATTTCATCGGAATAGAGAGCAGTTATCTTCTGCAAATCCAGGAACTTCACCATACTTGGAGCAAATATACAAATAAACGTGCGGGAAATATAAAGTTTACTTTAATATTTCACAAAACGAATGAAACTATATTCAAGGTTTTGTACCAATTATGTTAAATTCTTCACTCAAAATAAGTAACTTTGCACTACAAAACGTAACTAAATGCAATACAAAGAGCACCATAACCATACAACAGGTAACATTAAAACCGCATTCTGGCTCAACCTGTTTTTTACTATTTTGGCATTTGTAGGAGGCTACATCATGAACAGTAATGCCATACAGGCTGAATCTATACATAATTTAGGATGTACGTTTACAATAGGTTCTGCCTGGTTTTTCCAATGGCTATCAGAAAAAAAACAGTTCAAAAGTTTTAGTTTCGGAATGGGGCGTATTCCGCTTATTGGAGCTATCATAAGCGCTATAGTGATTTTCATCAGTTCCATTTTAATGATTTCCGAAAGCATTGGAGCAATTGAAATCCATCACTCACATGGCGATATTGTTGCAGAAGGAATGATTTGGATCTCTTTGACGGGTATTGCAATCAAAGGATTTGCAGCATACAGAACAAGAAAAGCATCGGGCGAAAACGAAAGACTGGTATCTATTCACATGATAGCAGATACAATGGGTTGGGCTACCATTTTGATAGCCGGCATTATTCTGCTTTTCGTACATATTCCATTGCTTGATTCAGCACTTTCAATAGCTATATCCACATACATAATAATAAATGTAGTGCGCAGTTCCATAAGAATATTCTCTATTTTGTTTGACAGAGTACCTGCAGGTATTTCCATTGACAGAATAAAAAATGACATCTCTTCTATAAACGGAATAGAAAAAGTAGAGGATATTAAAATCTGGAGTTTGGATGGAGAAAAAAGTGCTGCCATAGTACAGATTCTACCAACAATCTATTCAGAAGAGAATAACAAAAAAATCAGACAGAGCATTACTGAATGTCTATCTGATTTTGGAATATCTGAAATATAGACTTGTGATTTCTTACTATCCTTAAATAAATATCCTACCAAAGTATCTTTGCTTTTTTTAGGAATTCCATAAACAGTACATTTATAATATTTTTTAATTTCTTTATTTTTAAATTTAGCAAGTAGAATATTTAAAGCTTGTTGATTTTTTGCAAAAAGCACTAAACCTGTAGTATTTAAGTCTAATCTATGGCAAGGTTCTATAAATGAATATGTTTTCTTTAAAATAGAAGTTAAAGTATTTTCTTCTGTTTTACTAACGACCTCAATACCGCAAGGCTTATCAATAATTAAAATATTATCATCTTCAAAAACAATATTTATATCGATTTTTTTAAATAAGAAATCATCAGATATATATATATCAATATTATCGTTTTCATTTAATAAAACATTTTCTTTAACTCTAACACCATTTATTTTTATATCCTTTTGACGTAGAGCTTTATTTAATGTATTTAAAGAAAGATTAGGAAATGAATCCAATAAAAAGGTATTTAATTTTTTATTATTGTATTTTTTACTAACAATTAAGCTTCTCATTATTTACTCCTCGTTTTATAAATTATTAGAAAATATAAATTTATTGAATTAAATCATTCATATTATAAAGACCATTAGGTTTAGAAACTATAAATTCTGCAGCTTTTAGAGCTCCATCTGCAAAAACAGCTCT
>CALEFD010000098.1 GCA_937876995.1 uncultured Bacteroidales bacterium
TACCCATCTGTCCCAATGACGATACATTAAATCTTCTGCTACCATACCTGTGGCTTTGGGCAGATCTTCGTATTGTTGCTCTTTTACTAGAGGGTTTGGTATGCTCATTATCATAAGTACCTGACTTTCATCTGGTGAAAACAGGAAACCTTCTACATCTTTTTCTGCAAAAGATAGTTGTTCCTTGTGTTTGCCCTTGGTGTCCATAGCCCAAATCTGTTCTTTGCCGCTACGATTGCTGATGTATGCAATACGTCCATCAGATAACCATGCCGGACTGTGTTCGTTATAGTGCGATTTGGTAAGTTGTTTGTTATCTGTTCCGTCTATATTCATTAGACAGATAACAGTATGTCCTTTATTTTCTGCTACATTATAGTATGTAACCTGGTATGCTATTTTGCTTTTGTCGGGCGAAACAGAAACGCTGCCTATGCGTCCCATTGTCCATAGTGCTTCCGGAGTTAGAGTTCCATCTGTTAACTCTATTTGATTCTTTCCTATCACGTTGTTTTTTTCTCTCGATTTAACTTCGTACCTTGTAACCATAGCTGCGGTTGCTAAAAGAATAATCAGTATTATTGCTTTAGTTTGTCTTTTGTTATACATAATTGATTTTTGTTTGAAACGGCTGCGAAGTTATGTTTTTTTCTGCTAAAATACTACCTTTGCATAATAATTAAATAATAATAAATATGATGATGTTGATTTTATGGCTTATGTTGGCTGTGCCTTTTGGATTAGGTACTAGTCAACCTGTAAAGACCGATGTGAAAAAAGAACTGAATGCCGATACTCTTACTATATCTTTCAATCTTTCCATAGCGAATGGTTGGCATGTATATTCAACAAATCTGGAGGGCAAGGGTCCTACTCAGGCTGAAATGGTGATAGATTCCATTTCGGGAGCTGTGGCTATAGGCGGTTTGCAGTTTGAAGGACAAGAACAAGAGAAATTCGATAATCTGTTTGATATGCAGGTTAGATACTTCTCTAATAATGTGCGTTTTGTTCAACGTTATTTGGTGGAAGATAACTATTATTTAGAAGGTGCTTTGCAGTATGGTGCTTGCGATGATGAAAGTTGTCTGCCTCCGCAAAAGTGTGAATTCTTATATACAGAAGGTGGTGTGGCAGATTTGTCAGTTTCTGAAAATAATAAGAATGATTCTGCTTCATTGCTGGATTCACCACTGTGGAAACCTGTAGATTTTTCAAAATTCGAAGATGCTTCAGCTAATGCTCCTAAAGGGCTTTGGGGCATCTTACTGGCTGGTATGCTGGGTGGACTACTGGCTATATTTACACCTTGTGTGTGGCCTATAATTCCAATGACTGTAAGCATGTTTATAAAACGCGCCGGTTCAAGAAAGGAGAGCATAAGAGATGCTATTGTGTATGGTCTCTCTATTATAGTAATCTATGTTGGGTTAGGATTGCTTATTACTTTGCTGTTTGGTGCCAGTGCGTTAAACGCTTTAGCTACTCATGCTATTCCAAATCTTATCTTCTTTGTACTTTTAGTAGTATTTGCACTATCATTCTTTGGACTGTTTGAAATTACATTACCATCATCATGGAGTACAAAAATGAGCAGTAAATCCAGAAATGGTGCAGGATTGGCATCTATATTCTTTATGGCATTCACTCTATGTTTGGTGTCGTTCTCCTGTACAGGTCCTATTATAGGTTTTCTTTTGGTGGAAGCTGTTTCCGGTGAAGGAATGCTTATGCCTATGATGGGAATGCTTGGCTTTGCTGTGGCTTTGGCATTGCCGTTCTCACTATTTGCCATGTTCCCGAATTGGTTGAAGGCTGCACCTAAATCGGGTGACTGGATGGATAAACTGAAAGTGGTTTTAGGTTTCATAGAATTGGCTTTTGCGTTGAAATTCCTATCAGTGGCAGATATGGCATACGGTTGGGGAATCTTATCGCGTAATACATTCATAGTATTGTGGATTATTCTTTCGTTGCTTCTTGGCCTGTATCTGCTTGGATTGCTAAAGTTTAAGAAAATAGAGGGCGAAGAGCGTGTTAAACCGGCAAAACTGGAAATTGCATTAGCACTGTTGTGCTTTGCTTTTGCCGTATATCTTGTACCCGGTTTGAAAGGTGAACCCTTAAAAGCCATTAGTGCATTTGCTCCGCCTATGACAACTCAGAAAAATGCCAATGAAGAGAAGATGTTAGAAGCTCAGTTTACCAATTATGAAGAGGGATTGGCATACGCAAAAAAGGTGGGTAAACCTGTTCTGCTTGATTTTACAGGATTTGGTTGTGTGAACTGCCGTAAAATGGAGGCTGTTGTGTGGGTTGATTCAAAGGTTAAACAGAAGATAGAGGAAGATTTTGTTTTAGTATCTCTATATGTAGATGATAAGACTCCGCTGGAAAAAACCATACTTATGGAGGAGAATGGCAAAACAGTGAAAATAAGAACTGTAGGCGATAAATGGAGTCTTCTGGAACGATATAAGTTTGGTGCAAATGCACAACCATTCTATGTTATTTTGGATAGCGAAGGCAATTTGCTTTCCGGTTCTTACACCTTTGAACCCGACGTAGATCAGTTCCTTAATTTCCTGAATTACAAATAATTTGAAATATTTGGAAGGTTAGATTAAATATATCTTCTAAAAGTCGAGGTAAAAGTGGTGGCGCTCGTATAATTATTAGAATAAGGTATGTCTTAACTTAAGATAAAAGGGTGATACATTTTGATAGTGTATCACCCCTAAGTTTTATTGTAAATTATTCAGTGAATTCTATTTACGGTTTTTCTGTTGCTGCTGTAACAGGCGCTCCTGTTCTTTCTGCATTGCTTCTAAACGAGCCATCATATTGTTGCCCTGCTTACGTTTGGTTGGATCGTTTTTGCTTGCTTCATAGTTGGCTTCAAGCTTTGCAAGAAGTTTCTTTTCATCGGTAGTACGGCGCAGGTATATCATTATACCAATGCTGAACAATGATGATATAAAGTAGTAGTAGTTCAAACCTGATGAATAGTTGTTAAAGCTGAAGAAGAATACTACCGGCATAATATACATCATCCATTTCATCATCTTCATAGACTGCTCTTGTTCAGGTGAAATGCTCTGCTGCTGTTGCTGCTTCATAGAGAAGTATGTGTTGATGATATTACACAGACAGAACAGTACGCAGAAAATGCTTAGGTGATTACCTATAAGAGGTATGTTGTTTGTCCAACTGATAATATCATCGAAACCGGTAAGGTCATCTGCCCAAAGGAAACTCTGTTGTCTTAGTTCAATAGCGTTAGGAACAAAGAAGAAGAAGGCCATGAAGAAAGGCATCTGAATGAGCGACGGAATACAGCCACCCATTGGACTAACACCATAT
The DNA here is from genome assembly GCA_937876995.1 of uncultured Bacteroidales bacterium. Taxonomy (GTDB): domain Bacteria; phylum Bacteroidota; class Bacteroidia; order Bacteroidales; family Bacteroidaceae; genus Colenecus. The sequence goes on from CALEFD010000098.1 coordinate 3,364, forward strand.
TTACTATATACAGCCATTGTCTCCTGCTGTTTCTTCATTGCATCTTCAGGTTTTGGATACTTCATATTCACTTCATCAATATATGGTTTCAATGCACGCATTTTTGCCGATGAAATGTAAGATTTGTATGTAAATGGATATACAACAACCTTAAGTATAATTGTCATTATAAGAATGACCAAACCCATGCTTAGTCCCCAGTTGGAAAGTAGGTTGAAGAGTGGAATTATAAGGAAACGGTTAAATTCCCTTACTATAGGCCAACCTAAATCCATAACATTGTGCAAACGAGCTTTCTTGTCACCAACTACCAAACTGTTGCTTTCTCTTAAGATTTTGTAATCGTTAGGACCAAAGTAGAACTGAAGTTGAGTGGCTTCCTGACCGTTAGGATCAAAATTAACTTTGGTTTTTGCCATCATCTTCTTTAAGTAACCTTTACCTTTAGCGTATGGTGAAGCAGATAATTTTGTGTTTTCTGCAAACACTTGGTCTGAAATCATTACGCAAGAAAAGAATTGGTTTTTGAAGGCAATCCAATCTAATGGTTCTTCAATCTCTTCGCTGCGTGTAGATTTTGTTACAGTGATATACTTTCCTTTTCTTTTGTCGTTACGTTTATAGGTAAGAGTAGTGTAGCGCTGCTCAAATTCAAATCCTTTTTCCTGTTGACGCAAGTTCTGAATCCAATCTATTGATAAATTGTTCAGGTTTGTGGAGAAGAAGTTAGACATACCATTTGCCTGAATGGTGAGATTAAGCATATAGCTCTCCGGATTCAAAGCATAGATGAAATCCAAATATCCATAACCATTTGTATTTAAACGCATGGTTACTGAATTGGCACTTTTGTTTACCGGTGTAAAGTACAGTTCTTTTGTGGAAATATTCTGATTCTTGCCGTCAATCTTAATGTTAAGGCTTATTTCGTCCTGGTTGAATAACACTATGTCTGAACCCTGTTGGTCTTTATAGTTGAATAACTTGACACTGCAAGGTACACCACCTTTAGTTGCCAAGGTTACCTCCACAAGTTCATTAGACAATGTAACCTGTTGGTTTTCACCATTCATTGCAGGAAACAATGCGGAAAGAGAATCTGCAGTAGGTACTACGGCGTATGTAGCTTCTTGAATACTGTCTTTTTCTACCTGTTTCTGTACAAGTTCTTTCTCGTATTTTGCCTGTTGAGGCGCTTTGTTTTTCTTGTTGTTACCCATTAGTAAGGTCATAACTATAAGCAAAAGACCTACTAATACCAATCCAAAATAACTTCTTTTATCCACTGTTATCTAATTAAAAATGTTTACCCTTGTAAATTTAGAACTGCAAAGGTAAACATTATTCACATAATAGTAATGTTCCAAAGGCTAAAAATATTTTAACCCTTGGAACATCGTGTAAAAAACGGCTCTAATATAGTAGCTTTGAAAACTACTACTACTCTATAATTTCTCCAAATTCTACTTTATAGGAGTCAACGCCAAATGATCCTGTACCTGCACTAACATTTACGTATGCATTATGCTGGAACGTAAGCACATTGGTTTCTGTGTCAAATTCTCCAGTGAAATTGTCAAACTGGAAATTACCTGGTCCATAGTCTTTGCCAAAAATGTAGTTCAAAATTATGTCTGCACTTACATCACCAACAATCTGGGATGGAGCAGAAACCGAATAATCTTTTTTGTTGATATAAATGCAGTAATTACAGTTTACGCCATAACCATACCAGTTATATGTAAGTCTAACGCCAATATAATCAGCTGCAGTGAAACCATCCTGAACTACACCTGCATTTATTATATCTTCTTCCGAAAGCAGAGTTACCAAAACGCCGTATGCAGCTTCAGCTTCAGTACCTACCGATTCTGTCAACCTAACGGTTTTTCCATTAAGAGATGTAAAGAGAGCCTCTAAAGGACTTTGTGCTGTCTCTTCGAATTCTATTTTATAGGAGTCAACGCCAAATGATGCTGTACCTGCACTAACATTGACAGCTGCTAAATGCTGGTATGTGAGTGTGTTTGTCTGGTTGTCGAGGCTCCCTTCGAAATTTGCAAATTGGAATTTGCCAGGGCCATAATTAACTCCCAATAAGGATGTTACAATAGATTCATCTACATCTGCAACAAATTGTGCCGGAGCAAATACAGAATAATCATATCTATTTATGAAAATGTAGTATTTGCACTCCACCCCAAAACCATACCAATTGTATGTTAGTTGTAAGCAAATGTAATTTTCAAAATTAAAATCTACCATTCCCATCTCTTCTATCTTTTCTGTAGGAATATCCTCTCTATTCATTACATTAACAAGTGCACCGTATGATGTTTCAGCTTGTGAGCCAACTGATTCTGTCAACTTAACGGTTTTGCCATCAAGAGCCAGATAAAATGCTTCATCTAAAGGAACTAATTCTTCCCATTGGGCATATAGTGTGATGTTTTGAGTTATTTCAATTGAATCACCATCGCTATATGAAATACCATTTCCGTCTGATGCTGTGTTCCAACCTATGAATTTATAATTGTTGCGAACAATGATGTCAACGTTATACGGTATTGCTACACTATGGCTGTTGTCATCGGAATATACAATAATTGGTGACATCTCACCTGAACCACCATTGGCATCAAAAGTGAGTGTCATCGTAGTAGGAATGTTTGTAGTGGCAGAGTAAACTGCACGCACAGAACATGCTATATAGCGTTGAATAGCGCCATTTACAATATTGTTATAGTTGCGTAACATATATGCTGCGAGTGGGTAGCTTTCATAAAGGGTGCTTGACCAATAATCGGCTACCATGTTATCCGGAGTAACTGTTATTGGGAAAAATATACTATTGCCATTTATCTTGCTAAATGCTCTGTAACCCTCTACACCATTATGTGCGGTATAGGACCAAGAACAATTATTTACCAGTTCTTCATATTCAGATAGTGTAGGCATACGCCAGCTACCACCCATATTATAGCGTGCTGCGTCATCACATTTGTCAAGGGTTGTCTTGTTGTCCACTATTCCTTGGTCAGAGCTTGAACAATATTTGGTTATAATATTATTTGATAGAAACTTGTAATTTTCGTAGGTGTATGTCTCTTTTGGAGTTACTTCGCCCCAAGCAAATAAATCGCCTGTTTCTTCCGGACTATTGGCACCGACATTGTAGGATGCCCACATTACGCTAAGTCCTAAATCTACATATTCATAACCATTGTGTTCACCGTTTGGTTTATGATAGTCAGATTCATTTACAATCTGAACTTCATTTACATCAGCCACCGGAATTAATATTCTTTCACCATCCTTTGTTGTAACATCCATATAGTATTGTGCCCATACAGATGCGCTACCAAATAGCAGTGCTATGGTGAATACAAAACGCATTAGAGAATTAGTTATCAGTTTCATAGTTTGGAAATTTTGCAGGTTAATGATTTGGTCTTGATGATATAGATACCTTCCGGCAGTTCTGTTATGCTGAACGAAACACTACCATTGGCATCAGTTTTGTAAGTGGATAGTACTTTACCATTAGTATCTATCAATGATACCAGCTGTGATGCTTCTGCTCCCGATATATAAACGGTGTAGTTGTCTAACTGCAGAATAGGAGATTTGGTTTCTGATTGTATTTCAGAAACAGCGGTCTCACTATCTGTGAATGTGATTTTTGAAACTGCCGATAAGGGATATTCAACAACAGCTTTGCTTGTTGTCAATACTAAATCGGTCTCTGTGTAGGTTATTATCGGCTTCTCTGAAAAACCATAACCAAATACATTTCCATCTTTCTGGTGGATGGTTAAAGTGTTTTGTGCTGATACGGTTAGCGTAGATGCAGCAATCAGCAAGATTAAAGAACAAATAAACTTTCTCATAGGCTCATAGGCTTTAGGTGATAAAATTCTGATTATTTGTACAAAGGTGTATATTGTTTTCGATATTATCAAATATTAGAACAAAAAAACGTAAATTTGCAGTCGATTAAAAATAATAACCAAATGAAAAGATCTTTTTTATCATTCTGTTTGTTGGTGATGTCTATGGCAATATTTGCTCAGACTCCTACCAAAAATGACTTAATAGTAGTAGATTCTGTGAAGATGTCTTCAGAAGAGGTGCTCGCCTGGTTTGATTCTTTGGCAGTGGAATATGCAGAAGAATTGGATGTTCAGGACATTTCAGATAATCCTCTCTATTTTCGTCTGTTTATGCCTTTGGCTCTATATAATTCGGCAATAGACGATGCTATAGTTCCTGAACAGGCTGCAGTAACTGTAACGGATGCAGAACTTCTTCCGGTAGAGAAAGTAGATTCAGTTGACGATGCGTTGATTCGTCATATTAATCAGGCGCTGGTTAGAATGTATATGGAGCATCCGGAACTTGTGGAGATAACAGAAGAAGAACTGATGAGCGTTAAGGCTCCTACTGCAGTTACTCAAGATGCAGCTGTAGGTATAAAAAAGGAGGTGATAGCTACCGTAGATGTGAATAAAGATACAGAAGTACCCGAATTGGTAACATTAAAACCAAAATATTGGAAGGTTTTTGGTAATTTTCAGGGTAAATATACTCAGAGTTATTTTTCTGATAACTGGTATAAGGGCGGTGATAATAACCACTCTGTATTAGGTCAGGTTACAGTTCAAGCAAACTTTGCCAAGAACCATACAACTTTGGATAACAAACTTGAAATGAAACTTGGTTATGTGACTACAGAAGAGATGAAGGATGGCGAGAAGGTAAAATCCTTAAAAACCAATCAGGACCAGTTGCGTATTACTTCAAAGTATGGTCTGCGAGCTATAGAGAATTGGTATTATTCTGCTCAGTTACAAGGAAATACCCAGTTTATGCCGGTTAGAGATAATAATGATAATCTGAAATCCAAGTTCTTTGCTCCGGTGTATGGATCGTTGTCAATAGGTATGGATTATAAACCGAAATTCAAGAATAAAGATTTGACACTGTCTGTACAGTTATCACCTTTGTCTTATGATTGCAGATATGTAAGCGAAGTAGATCTGGCTACCAGATATGGTATAGAAAAGGGTAAGCAGTTTAAATATACAATAGGTTCCAGAGTAGATGCAAACCTTACCTGGAAATTCCTGAAAGACTTTAAACTGACTACCAAAGCTAACTATTTTACGGGTTTTGAACATGTTGAGGCTAATGTGGAAAATACTTTGGATTATCAGCTGAGCAAATATTTCTCAATTCAGTTCTTTATGCATTGGCGCTTTGACGATAGCGTAAAACGTGATATGGATTTAGGATATAGCCAGCTTAAAGAGTTCCTGACTTTGAACTTTAACTATTCTTGGTAACATTTAATAGACTATATAATGACCGTAACATTGCTTTTGCATTGTCCCGATAAACCGGGCATAATAGCAGATATAACAAACTTTATAACAGAGAACAGAGGAAATGTTGTCTATTTGGCACAGTTTGTGGATAGGGTAGAAAATGTGTTCTTTATGCGAATAGAGTGGGAGATAGATGGCTTCCTTATTCCTAAAGATAAAATTGCCGATTATTTCCGCACTTTGTATGCTTCTAAATACGATATGGATTTCAATCTCTATTTTAGTGATAAAAAACCACGTATGGCGATATTTGTATCAAAGATGTCGCACTGCCTGTTTGATTTGCTTTCCAGATATAGCGCAGGTGAATGGAGCGTAGAGGTACCTCTAATAGTAAGTAATCATCCTGATATGAAACACGTAGCAGAGATGTTTGGCATACCTTATTATATATATCCTATCACCAAAGAGAATAGATTGGAACAGGAGACTGCTATGATGCAACTTTTGGAAGAACAAAATATTGATTTTGTTGTCTTGGCAAGATATATGCAGATAATAGGTGACAGAATGATTGCCAAATATCCAAACAGAATAATAAATATACATCACTCTTTCTTGCCTGCATTTGTTGGTGCAAAACCCTATCAGGCTGCATTTGAAAGAGGTGTGAAAATTATTGGCGCAACCAGTCACTATGTAACTGCTGAACTGGATGCAGGTCCTATTATTTGCCAGGATGTGGTTAATATTTCACATAAGGATATGCCGGCAGTTTTGGTAAACAAAGGAAAGGATTTAGAGAAGATTGTACTATCTCATGCTGTTCAAAAGCATATAGAACATAAGATTCTGGTATATAAGAATAAAACTGTAGTGTTTGATTGATAGAAAATACTTAAGAATGAAAAAAGCAATTTTTGGTTTATTGAACCTTAAGTTGCTTTTTTTTAGTACTTTCGTACTTGTAATTTTAAATATTAATGTGATGAGAAGGGTCTTGTTTTGTGCGGTAATGTCGTTGTTTTTCTGTTTGACATCTTGTACTGACGGGAAAATGCATATACGCAGTGTGAATTCGTTCAATAATGATTGGAATTTTTATCTTGGTGATATGGATAATGGTGCGCAGGAATCATTGGACGACACAGATTGGCGAACTCTGAATCTGCCTCATGATTGGGCAGTTGAGGGCGATTTTTCTCCCAATAATCCATCAGGAACAGGTGGCGGAGCTTTACCGGGCGGTGTGGGCTGGTACAGAAAAACTTTTATTGCAGATGAATCTTATCAGGGTAAAAAGGTTTATATAGATTTTGACGGGGTCTATATGAATTCCCAGGTATATATAAATGGTACGCTTTTAGGAAAACGTCCATACGGATATATCTCGTTTCGTTATGATTTGACGCCATATCTTAAATACGGTGAAGAGAATGTTGTGGCAGTTCGAGTAGATAATGCCGAACAGCCAAATTCCAGGTGGTATTCGGGATGTGGTATATACAGAAATGTATGGCTTACCGTAGTGAATCCTGTGCATGTGGATTTGTGGGGAACGTATGTTACTACTCCGATAGTGTCGGAAAAAGAGGCTTCTGTTTCTGTTAAAACTACAGTTAGAAATGATAGTAAACAGAAAAATGAATTGGAGTTGCATTCATTACTTTTAGATGCAGAAGGAAGAACGGTAGCTCAAACATTATCCACATTGACAATAGAGACAAATTCCAAAGCCGATGTAGAACATGTGCTTGCAGTAGAAAATCCAAAATTATGGTCAATAGATAATCCTTATTTCTATACTTTGCTAACTCAGGTGGTAATAGATGGAGAAGTAGTTGATGATTATACTACTCAAACAGGTATTCGTTATTTTGAGTTTGATGCAGAAAAGGGATTTTTCCTTAATGGAGAAAAAGTGAAGATAAATGGCGTTTGTATGCATCACGATTTAGGATGTTTAGGTGCTGCTGTCAATACTCGCGCAATAGAACGCCAACTTGAAATACTGAAACAGATGGGTTGTAATGGTATTCGTTGTTCTCATAATCCGCCAGCTCCGGAATTGCTTGAATTATGTGATAGAATGGGCTTTGTGGTTATGGATGAAACATTCGATATGTGGCGTAAAAGAAAAACACGCTATGACTATTCTCTCTATTTTAATGAATGGCATGAGCGTGATTTGACAGACCTTGTAATGCGCGATAGAAATCATCCTTCAATATTTATTTGGAGTATAGGTAACGAAGTTCTTGAGCAGTGGAGCGATGCAAATGCCGATACACTTAGTCTGGAAGAGGCAAATATGATTTTGAATTTTAGTCATAGCGCCGAGATGCTTGCCAAAGAGGGCGAATCTATGTCTGTTAATGCGTTGCTTACCAAGAAACTTGCAGATATGATACGTGATTTAGATCCTACCAGACCTGTAACTGCAGGCTGTAATGAACCAAATCCGTATAATCATCTTTTTCAATCGAATGCCCTTGATATGATAGGGTTTAATTATCATGAAGCAAATTTCCTTGATGTTCCTAAAAACTTTCCGGGAAAGCCATTTGTAGTAACAGAGAGTGTGTCTGCGCTTATGACTCGCGGTTTTTATAAAAATCCAAGCGATGTCCCTGTGATTTGTCCGCCAAGATGGGATAGACCTTATTACGATCCATCATATTCATGTTCGTCATACGATAATTGTCGTACTCCTTGGGGTAGTCACCACGAAACGACTCTTAACTATGTTGAGAACTATGATTTTATAAGCGGACAGTTTATATGGACCGGATTTGACTATATAGGCGAGCCAACTCCATACGGTTGGCCGGCACGTAGTTCATATTTTGGAATAGTTGATTTGGCCGGATTCCCCAAAGATATCTATTATATGTATAAGTCTGTATGGACGGAAGAAACTGTGCTGCATCTCTTCCCGCATTGGAACTGGGAACCGGGTCAAGAGATAGATATGTGGGCTTATTACAATAATGCAGACGAAGTGGAACTCTTTATAAACGGAGAGTCTCAAGGCACAAGAAGCAAAACAGATGGTAGTTATCATGTGATGTGGCGTGTTAAATATGTTCCCGGTACTATTAAGGCTGTATCAAGAAAAGATGGAAAGATAGTTAAAGAGCAGGTAATAAATACAGCTGGTGAACCATATCAGTTGCGTCTGACTGCAGATAGAAAGATTATCAATGCGGACGGTACAGATTTGTCGTTTATAACGGTAGAGATTCTCGATAAAGATGGTAACCTATGTCCGAATGCCGATAATTTAGTTCATTTCTCTATGGAAGGCCCGGCATTTATAGCCGGTGTGGATAATGGTAGTCCTGTCTCAATGGAGAGGTTTAAGGCCGATCATAGAAAAGCTTTTTATGGTAAGTGTCTTGTGGTTGTTCAGAATCAGGGCAAAGAGGGTGGTGCAAGAGTGATTGCAAAATCGGAAGGATTAAAGGATGGTTATGTGACACTGCGTATAAAATAAATAGTACAGATAAAAGTAAAGCCGGCTATTGAATCTTCAAGCCGGCTTTAATTATGTGAAATGTCGTCTCTTATTTATTTTCCTAATAGTTTCTTGGCTACTATAACAGCTTCGTTTGCATCTATAGTATAAGCATCGGCGCCTATCTCTTTTGCAAATGTTTCATTTAGTGGAGCACCACCAACCATAATCTTGATGTTGTCTCTCAGACCGGCCTCTTCTACAGCTTTGATTACATCGGTCATATAATTCATAGTAGTAGTTAGCAGCGCTGACAGACATAGAATATCTGCATTCTGATTCTTAACCTCTTCTACAAACTTTGAAGCTTCTACGTTGATACCTAAATTTACAACTTCAAAACCAGAACCTTCAAACATTGAAGCAACAAGGTTCTTGCCTATGTCATGTAAGTCGCCTTTAACGGTTCCAATAACTATTTTTCCGTATGAGATACTTGTGTCGCCCTTCATTAAAGGTTTCAAATAGTCCAGGCAACCTTTCATGGCGCGAGCAGACATCAGTAGGTTTGGCACGAATGCTTTTCCTTCTCCAAATCTGGCGCCTATTATCTCCATACCTTTAATCAAGTAATCGCTAATTATGGCTTGAGGTTCAAAACCACTCTCAATAGCTTGCTGTGACATTGCAACGGCTTTGTTCATGTCGCCTGCAACAATAGCATCTGTAAGTTCTTGTAAGTTCATTGTTTGAAAAGTAATTTAATTCTGTTACAAATGTAAGTATTAATTTTTAATAATTAGTTTAATTGTTAAGAATTAGCATTTGTTAATGTATTGAATGGGTTAAAATTGAAAAAAAGAATGTAATTTTGCACCCGAAAATTAGGCTTATATATGCTTGGTTTACTTATTGAATTGACAGTCAATTACTTAGTTATAAAATGAAAAGGATTTATTTGATTTTATTCGTTTTTATTGCATTACCTTTTGCAACATTCGCACAAAATGTGAATAATCACAATGTATCGGGTGTAATTATTGATGGCGAAAACGGAGAACCGCTCCCAATTGCTGCAGTACAAATTTTAGCTTTGCCCGACAGTTCGCAGGCAAAGGGTGTTGTTACTGATATGGATGGCGCCTTTTCTGCAACAAGTGTAAAGAATGGTAAGTATGTAATCAGAGTCTCTTACATAGGCTATAAGACTAGTGATACTCCTTTGGAAATAACCGGTAAATCGGCTCGTAATATTGTTCTGGAAGATATAGAACTGTTTAGTGATGCCAACTTGCTGGCAGAGACTACCATTACTGCAGAAGTACCAAAGGTGCAGGCTGTAAAAGATACTATTATGTTTAACAGTGCTGCATACAGACTATCAGAAGGTGCCAGCGTTCAAGAACTTATAAAGAAGTTGCCGGGTGTGGATGTTGATTCCGATGGTAATATTACTGTAAATGGTAAAGCTGTTACTCAGATTCTTATAAATGGTAAAGAGTATTTGGGTGATGATATAACTACACTTTTGGAGAACCTGCCAGCAAATGTGATAGATCGTCTGAAGACATACGAAAAGAAGAGTGATTTAGCGCGTATAACGGGTATTGATGATGGTGAAGAGCAGACTGTATTTGATCTTCAAACTAAAGAGGAGATGAAGGGTGGTCTGTTGAATACATACGATGTTGCGTATGGTTCTGATTATGGAGAAAACAGCCTGTATAATGGCCAGATTATGGCAAACCGTTTTACAGATCATAATCAGTTTACCCTTTATGCAAGTGCAAGTAACGTAATTGACCAGGGTATAGGTAATGGTGGTCGTCAGTGGGGTGGTAACTATGGACAGAATACTTATCAGGATCTGTCTGCAAGTTATTCATACGAGAATGAAAAGATTGAAGTTAATGGTAACGTTAGCGTAGGTCACAGAGCAAACGACTATAACACAAGAAGTAATTCTGAATATTTCTATGGTGCTACAAGTACCTTCTCAAACAGTTTTAGTAGAAATACAGATAATTCAGATAGATTCCGCACCAATTTCTATATAGAGTGGAGACCTGATACAATGACAAATATCATTATCAGACCTTATTTCAATACATCTAAATCCGGTAGTAATTCAGAGAGTGCATCGGCTACCTTCAACAGTAATCCATACGAATTTATGGATGATCCACTTTACGATATGGAAGAAGATGAATACAAATCCAAATATGATTCTATCTTTGTAAACCGTAATACCGGACGTTCTACAAGCAATAGCGATAATATGTCAGGTGGTGGATCTCTCCAGTTTAACCGTCGTTTGAACGATGAGGGTAGAAATATCACCGTACGTCTCTCAGGTGATTTTAACCGTGGTAATAGCGAGAGTTATTCATATAACACTACTGAATATTATGTTTGGGACTCTCTGAATGTACGTAATCGTTTTACATACACTCCATCAAACAGTTATGGATATAGCGCACAGGCTATGTATTCAGAACCTCTGTTTGATAAAGCTTTTTTGCAGTTGAGCTATCGTTTTAACTACAACTGGAATGAAAATGATCGTCAGACATACGCTTTTGATGATATGGGTTATGGCTTTATGGAAAAACCTGATAACTATCAGGAGTATATGGACTCAACTTTGAGTAAATATGCCAGCTATACTACATTCCGTCACGATGCACAAATCAGTTTTAGAATAAACAGAGAGAAGTTCCGTCTGAACACCGGTATCCGTCTGCAACCACAACAGACTCGTTTGGAATATACACAGAAAGAGCACTATTCTTTAACAAAGAACGTGTTTAACTGGAATCCAACATTCGATTTCCGTTATATGTTTACAGAGCATACTGAGATGCGTTTCCGTGTAAACGGTTCAAGTTCGCAACCATCAATGACAAACTTGTTGCCTATTACCGATAACAGCAATCCGTTGTATATCACACAGGGTAATCCTAATTTGAAACCATCATTTACATTTAATACACAGTTTAATTTCCATACATTTAATGTTGATAAAGAGAGTAGCTTTATGACAAATTTAAGCTATCGCAGAACAAATAACAGCATTAGTAACCGTGTGGAATATAACGAAGTAACCGGTGGATCTACAACACGTCCGGAAAATATTGATGGTAACTGGAATACATCAGGTATGATAGGTGGAAACTTTGCTCTGCCTGACAGAAGATTTACCTTTAACTTGTTTACTAATCTGAGCTATTCTAATCAGGTAGGTTTCTTGTTTCAGAACAATGAGACATATAAGGCTGTGACAAAGTCATTAAGTCCAAGACAGAATATACAGGCATCATTCCGTGATGAAAATTTTGAATTGACTCTGTTTGGTAATGCTTCTTTGAACCATTCTACAAACGATGTTAGAAATTCTGTGATAGATAACTGGAACTTTAACTTTGGTGCATACGGTGTTGTGGTATTCCCTTGGGATATACGTTTGATGTATGATGTATTTAACACAAGCCGTCGCGGATATGATGATGATACATATAATACCGATGAACTTATTATCAATGCAGAACTTTCAAAAGCGTTCCTAAAGAACAAATCTGCAATTATATCAGTACAGGCTTTCGACCTTTTGGGACAGCGTAAGAACTATTCACAGTGGGTAGGAGCTACCAGCCGTAGTGAAAGTGAATATAATTCAATAAACCAGTACTTTATGGTTCACTTTGTCTATAAACTGAATATATTTAATGGTAAATTGGTTCAGGAAGACGAAGAAGAGGATAATAGAAGACCTGGTGGATATGGTCGTCATGGTGGCAATAGATACAGACGCTAAACCAACACCTTATTATATATGATAAGTGAAAAAAAGCTAAGAAGTTATACATTACCCGTCGCAATAGCGGCGGGGTTGCTTTTTCATGACTTTTTATCATCATACCGTTTCTTAGTGCCATATCTGCTCTTTGGTATGATGTTTTTTACTTGTTCCAAAATATCTGTTAAAGATGTAAAGTTACATCCTATGCATGGCATTTTGTTACTCTTTCAGATTTTGGTAGGAGTGGCAGTTTATTTAGTTTTACGTCCTATAAACGAAGAATTGGCGCAGGGTCTGATGATTTGTGTGTTCGCGCCCGTTGCCACAGCGTCGCCTGTTGTGGGTGGGCTATTAGGAGCAAATGTAACGGTTATGACAACTTACGTGCTAATTAGTAATGTTGTAGTTGCTTTGCTTGCACCGCTCTTTTTCAGTATTATTATGCCCGATTCCGGAGTTACGTTTTTTACATCGTTTCTGCATATATCAAAAAGCACTCTAATGCTGTTGATTTTGCCCATTGTTATCTCGTTGTTAATAAAGAAATATACTCCAAAAGGGTTCGAAGTAGTGAAAAGGTTGCAGCCAGTATCATTCTATCTGTGGGCTGTATGTATGATGGTGCTTATTGGTTCTACTATTCATACCATAATGATACAGGAGAACAGTAATTACCTGTTGGAACTTATAATGATAGTTGGGGCATTGTTGATTTGTATAGTACAGTTCTCTTTAGGTAGAAAATTGGGTGCTAAATATGGTGATATGGTTGCCGGCAGGCAAATGATGGGCCAGAAAAATACTGGTATTGCTATATGGTTGGCTATGGCATACTTAACCCCAATGTCCACAGTAGCGCCTACTGCCTATATTATTTGGCAAAACTTAATGAATAGCTACGAAATCTGGAAAGACTCTCGCAAAAAATAGTTGGTGGGGAATAGTCCCGTCTTCGGTCGTAGAGCCATAAAAGATTAATTGGCGCGAAGCGCGCATCCGGAGGATGCCAATATTAATAAGGTCTTATTAATCGAAGATTAATTGGTCCGTAGGACGCTTCCGGAGGAAGCCAATATAGATAAGGAGTAGTCCCGTCTTCGGTCGTAGAGCCATAAAAGATTAATTGGCGCGAAGCGCGCAT
>CALEFD010000099.1 GCA_937876995.1 uncultured Bacteroidales bacterium
TACTAAAGTAAACTTTATATTTCCCGCTCGCTTGATCGTATCTTTGTAAAAGGCATTTCTTTGCAAAAGTAGTGTTTGCCGGTTTTAAAGACAAATTTCAATAGATGAAAGTGTAAAAAAGAGTCAATTATATGACAAAATTAAGTGTAAATGTAAATAAGATAGCCACTTTACGTAATGCGAGGGGAGGCGATAATCCAAATGTTGTAAAAGTAGCGTTGGATTGCGTAAGGTTTGGCGCTGACGGTATAACAGTTCATCCGCGACCGGACGAAAGACATATACGACCTGCCGATGTGTATCTGTTAAAGAATTATTTGAAAACAGAATTTAATATAGAGGGCTATCCGTCTAGAGATTTTATGTCCTTGGTATCTGAAGTTAAACCAACACAGGTTACGCTTGTGCCGGATTCACCGGATCAGCTTACATCAAATCACGGTTGGAATGTAGAGGAGAACTTTTCATTCCTGAAAGACATACTTGAGGAGCTAAAATCAAATGGAATAAGGTCTTCAATCTTTGTGGATGCCGATAGCGCAATGGTGGAATGGGCTGCAAAAGTGGGCACAGACAGAGTGGAATTATATACAGAACCATACGCTTCTTACTACGATATGGGTAAGGAGGCTGCCATAAAGCCGTTTATAAAGGCTGCCAAAACTGCAAAACAGTGCGGTTTGGGACTTAATGCAGGACACGATTTGAGTTTGGAGAATTTGGCATATCTTAAACAGAATATCCCATGGATTGACGAAGTCTCTATAGGACACGCTTTGGTGTGCGATGCTCTGTATATGGGTTTAGAGAATACTATCAAAGAATATAAAAGACGTTTACTATAAATATGTTTTTACAAGCAACAATTACACAGATGTTGGGCGATTCTTTAGCCCAGAGCCAGGTGGTAGCTCCACTTGTGGAAAGCGAAGTAGATAAAATGAATTTGTTGGATTTGGCCGTAAAAGGTGGTTGGATAATGATTGTCCTTTTACTGTTGTCATTTGTATGTATCTACATTTTTGTGAACAGAATTCTGGTGTTCAAGAAGGCAGAAAACAAAGATCCTAACTTTATGGCACGTATATCAGACTATGTCAAGAATGGTGAAATAAAATCGGCCATTATATATTGTCAGGCATCGGCTACTCCGTTTAGCCGTATAGTGGAGAAAGGTCTCTGTTTTCTTGGAAAATCCAGGAATGATATTCACTCCAGTATGGAGAATGCTGCCAATGTGGAGATTGCACGTTTGGAAAAGGGTTTGTCTGGTATGTCAACTATAGCAAGTGCTGCTCCTATGATTGGTTTCTTGGGAACTGTTATAGGTATGGTAAAGGCATTCTGGGAGATGGCAAATGCCGGAAATAACATTGATATTTCTCTGTTGTCAGGAGGTATATACGAAGCTATGATTACCACTGTAGGTGGTTTGATTGTAGGTATTATAGCTCTGTTTGGATACAACTATTTGGTGACCAGAGTAGATAAGATTGCTAACGAAATGGAATCTTTCATTCAGGAATTTACAGTATCTGTAGATGAATAAGTTATGCTGAAACGTAAGAATAAAATATCTCCACAGTTCAGTATGTCATCAATGACTGACGTAATTTTCCTGTTGTTGATTTTCTTTATGATTACATCAACAATGGTCACTCCTAATGCTATCAAGGTGTTGCTGCCGCAAAGTTCACAGCAGACATCGGCAAAACCTTTGGCTCGCGTTATCATAGACAAGAATCTGAACTATTACACAGCATTTGGCAATGATGACGAAATGCCGATAATGTATGAAGAATTAACGGCATTCTTAATAGACTGTGCTACTAAAGAACCGGAAATGTATGTGGCTCTTTATGCAGATGAGACAGTGCCATACAAAGAGATTGTCAAGGTGCTGAATATTGCAAATGAGAATCAGTTTAAGGTGGTTTTGGCTACCAGACGTCCGGACAGACAATAAGTGATGATGAAGAAGATAGATTGGATATCAGGTGGAATTACCTTGTTGCTACATCTGCTACTGGGGCTTTTGTTGTGGTTGATAGTTATGCCGCAACACGAAGCCCAGTTTGAGAGTGGTGTACCCGTGATGTTGGGTAATATGGGTAATCTTGATACCGATTATGAATTTACAGAAGTGGAATCTATGCCGGTTCCTTTATCGCCTGTTACACCTGCGCCTGCAGTAGAACAAGCTGAACCGGTTATTACTCAGACCATTGAAGAGACAGTTGCTATAGAATCGGGCGAAGAAGAGGTTATAAAGACTGAAGAGGTGTATCAGCCTACTGAAGCTGAACTAAGAGCGGAAGCTGAAAGAAAGGCGCAAGAAGAGGCAGACAGACTATTGGCAAATATGTTCTCACAGGGTGGAGGTATGGCGTCAACTACAGAACAGGTTACTGAAAATGTTCAGGGTGTTCCAGGTTCTGTGCAAGGAAACTCTTCTACAGGTGCAGTTACAGGTTCGCCATCTTATGGTACATGGGATTTGTCCGGTCGAAATATGGTAGGCGAATTGCCACGCCCTACTTACGATGATGTTCAGGCAGAAGGCAGGGTGGTTGTTACCATACAGGTAAGTCCGGAGGGCGATGTGGTTTCGGTTTCTATTAATCAACGTACAAATACTGTTAATCAGAAACTGCAACAGGCTGCATTAACCGCTGCTGCAAAGACAAAATTTAATGCAATAGGTGGTTTGAATAACCAAACAGGTACTATTACCTATTATTTCAAACAGAGATAATTACATATAAAACAGAGATTGCTATGGTATATATATTTATGGCCCAGGGTTTCGAGGCAATAGAGTTTACAACCCCTTTGGATATGCTTATTCGTGCAGCTATTCCTGTAAAGACTGTATCTGTAACGGGTGAATTACTGGTTAAGAGTTCGCAAAATATTCCTATTATGGCAGATACTCTGTTTGAAGATGTAGATTTTACAGATGCCGATATGTTGATACTTCCGGGTGGACAGCCCGGTGCAACCAATCTGGCTAATCATAAGGGTGTAGAAATATTGTTACGTCAGTTTATGGATGCCGATAAACCTGTTGCTGCTATTTGTGCAGCTCCTATGGTGTTGGGAGGTCACGGGTTGATAGATGGCAGAAAAGTTACTACATATCCGGGTTGCGAACCGGGTTTGGGTAATGCAATCTGTACCGGCGCATTGGTGGAACAGGATGCCAATCTTATAACAGGTAAAGGTCCTGCTGCGGCAGTGGAATTTGCCAATGCAATAATCAGATTGTTGCGCAGCGAAGAACTGCAAAAGGAGGTGTGCAGTAAAATGATGTTCTGAAAGGGCTGTCAGGATGCTTGACTTATCTGTTCGTGATGTTAAGTATCTGCCCGGTGTAGGTCCTGCAAGGGCAGAATTGTTGTTGAAAGAGCTTGGAATAAAGTCTCTTGCAGATTTAATACACTATTATCCCTATAAATACATAGATAGAAGCCGTCTTTTTCAGATAAAGGAGGTAAATGGAACTATGCCCTATATTCAATTAAAGGGCAGAATTTTGAGTTTCGAAGAGATAGGAGCAGGACGTGGTAAACGTTTGGTTGCTCACTTTACCGATGGTACAGGTGTGGCCGATTTAGTTTGGTTTCAAGGTATAAAATTTGCTCTATCCAAATATAAACCTAATACGGAATATGTGGTGTTTGGAAAACCAACCATATATGGTGGCAGGGTAAATATAGCACACCCCGAAATAGATATTGACGCCAATATAAACCTATCAGAAATGGGGATGCAGCCCCATTACAATACAACCGAAAAGATGAAGAAATCCGGTTTGAATTCGTCTGCAATAAGGAAACTGATAAATAATCTGCTGGAACTTATTGTAGAACCACTACCGGAAACTCTACCAAATTGGTTGATACACAGAGAGAATCTTATGCCGCTTACCGATGCTCTCATTACAATTCATTCTCCAAAAACGGTGGATAGTTTAAGACAAGCACAGCATCGTCTAAAATTTGAAGAACTCTTTTATGTGCAGTTGAATATATGCAGATATTCGGCAGCCAGAAATAAGCGGTTTAAGGGTTTGATGTTCAGTAAGGTAGGCGATTCTTTTAACAGGTTTTATAGCGAATGTCTGCCATTTGTACTAACCGAAGCTCAGAAAAGAGTAGTACGCGAGATACGCAGAGATACCTGTTCCGGTGTACAGATGAACAGACTTTTGCAAGGCGATGTAGGTAGCGGAAAAACAATGGTGGCACTTATGTCTATGCTTTTGGCTATTGATAATGGTTTTCAAGCCTGTATAATGGCGCCCACAGAGATTTTGGCAGAGCAGCATTTTACAAACATCAGCCGTTATCTGAATACAATAGGTCTGAATGTGGAACTACTTACCGGAAGTGTAAAAGGAAAACGCAGAGAGGCCATTCTGAATGGTTTGGTGGGCGGTAATGTAAATATATTGGTGGCTACACACGCCGTTTTGGAAGATACGGTTATGTTTGCCAGATTGGGATTGGTCGTTATAGATGAACAACATAGATTCGGTGTGGCTCAGCGTGCAAAACTGTGGTCAAAAAACAGCAATCCTCCTCACGTATTGGTAATGACTGCAACTCCTATACCCCGTACATTGGCAATGACTCTGTACGGAGATCTCGATGTCTCCATAATAGACGAATTGCCGCCGGGCAGAAAACCCATAAAGACTGTCCATAAATTTGATAATACCCACGTTGATATATATGCTTTTCTGGACGAAGAACTAAAAAAAGGAAGGCAGGTGTATGTGGTATATCCATTGATAGAAGAGAGCGAAAAGATTGATTTGAAGAATCTGGAAGATGGATACAAAATAATTTGTGACCGTTTTCAGGGTTATAGTGTAAGCAAGGTACATGGTAAGATGAAACCGGCAGAAAAAGATGCAGAAATGCAACGTTTCAAGCGTGGAGAAACTCGTATTATGGTATCTACTACAGTGATTGAAGTGGGCGTGGATGTTCCCAATGCAAGTGTAATGGTTATAGAAAATGCAGAACGTTTCGGGTTGTCGCAGTTGCATCAGCTACGAGGAAGAGTGGGGCGCGGTGCAGATCAATCTTTCTGTATATTGGTGACTGGTTACAAACTATCGGAAGATACTCGTAAACGCATTGATATTATGGTAGATAGCAACGATGGTTTTGAAATAGCCGAAGCCGATTTAAAGTTGCGTGGTCCGGGTGATATAGAGGGAACCCAGCAGAGCGGAATAGCATTCGATTTGAAACTTGCAAATCTGGCTCGCGATGGAATGTTGATAGAACAGGTTAGAAATATAGCCAAAGAGATAATAGCCAAAGATGCCGATTTGGTACAGCCCGAAAACCAACTTTTGGCACGCGAATTGCGCCGCCTTAAAAAAAGCCCGTTTGACTGGTCATCTATTTCGTAAGAAATAGTTAATTTTGCAAGATATTTGGAGTAATGTTGAAAAATTTAGGACATAGACTTATAGCAATGGTGGCAGGGGTACTATTCGCGGCAGTTTCTTATGCCGGTGAACCGGTATCTTCGCAAGTTATTCCATTGACAGCTATGCCTACAGTGGAATGTCCCGCGCATCTATCTGTTGGAATAGCCTATAATTTGGATAATCCTGCATCGTTCTTATATCCCGAATGGAGTAACCAGTATGTTCATAAATTTGATGATGTTCCGTTCCCCGATTCATTGGTAATAGTAATGAAGGATTTCTGTATGCCTACCGACAGTACCAGAATTACAGATAAGTATGGCTACAGACCACGTAGAACCAGAGTACATTATGGTCTTGATATAAAGGTGCTTACAGGCGATACCATAAAATCGGCATTCGATGGTAAAGTGCGTATATCGCGCTATGAAAGACGTGGCTATGGCCACTATTTGGTAATAAGACATCCAAATGGTTTAGAGACAGTCTATGCTCATCTTTCAAAAAAACTTGTAAAAGAGAATCAAATAGTTCGTGCAGGTGAACCAATAGGTTTGGGCGGAAATACAGGCCGTTCAACAGGTTCACACCTCCATTTTGAAACCAGAATATTGGGTAAACCCATAAATCCGGCATTTATGTTTAATTTCCCTGAACAGTGTGCCGAAACAGATGTTTATGTATATCGTAAAGCCGATAATAAGGAGGTTTATTACAAGGTAAAGAGTGGCGATACACTGACGCGTATAGCCGCTAAGAATGAGACTTCAGTATCATCTATATGTAAGCTGAATGGTATATCCAGAAATAC
>CALEFD010000100.1 GCA_937876995.1 uncultured Bacteroidales bacterium
AGACCAATGGTACGGTGCGCAGTGTGGTAATGACAGGCCTTTGGTACGTCGCAATATTATAAAAAGAATAGCCGACTATAAACTTTCGGCGATTACCGCCGCGCCGATAGCGGTTAATTACTCTGCTGACGGTGTGCCTGATAACTCGTCACTTGAAAAACAGGTTAACGAGTACCGCAAGGGGCTTAAAAGCGGTGAAGACTTTATAAACGAAACCGATGATGCAGAAATTTCGGTTATAACTTCGATATTGTCTGACTACTTTAAGACCACCGCCGAGAGGGTTAAATTTGACAGTAAAAAGGAATTGTTACTTCGTAATGCTTATATTTCGGGTACGGGAATTGCTTACACCTATTGGGATGCAGATATAAACACGGGACTTTATGTGGATAAGGCGCGTAATGTTCCTATAAAAGGTGATATTGCCTTTGAAATATTGGATGTTGAAAACGTTATCTTTGGTGACCCTAACTGTGATGATGTGCAAAAACAACCGTTTATTATCATTTCACAGAGAGCGGACGTTGAAGATATCAGAAGAGAAGCTCGTCGCAACCGCATAAGTGCCGAAGATATAGAAAACATAAAACCCGATGGCGCAGACAGTTACGAAATGAATGCCGGTACCCGTGGTGAGCAAGAGCCCGAAGACAGTAAGCGCGTGACGGTTCTCACCAAGTTTTATAAAGAATGGAACAATGAAGGCACAGGCTTTAAGGTTATGTGCGTGAGAATGTGCGAAAAATCGTATGTACGAAAGCCTTGGGATACCGGGCTTACGCTTTACCCCATAGCCAAGATGTGTTGGCAAAACCGCAAGAGTTCCGCTTACGGGGATAGCGAGATTACATATCAGATACCTAATCAAATAGCGCTCAACAGGGCTACAAGTTCGGGTATATGGGCGCTTATGAAAACAGGTATGCCAATTACTGTGGTGAACGGTGATACGATACAAGACCCACTTACAAACAACCCCGGAGAGATAGTTAAGGTGTTTGGTACCGCAGAAGACGTTGCAGGTGCTATAAGGCACGTGAATCCACCTGCGTTTGGCGGTCAGTTACTTGGTATGCTTAACGACCTTGCTAACAACACACTTCAGGACAACGGTGCTACTGATGCGGCGCTTGGCAGTATACGACCTGATAATGCCGCCGCAATTATTCAAATGCGTGAGGCATCGTTACAACCTATGCAGTTATATCAAAACGCTTTTTACAGCACTATAGAGGATATAGCGCGTATTTGGGCGGACTTTTGGATGCATCTTTACGGCGACAGACGTTTACGTGTAGAAGATAGCGACGGAGTGTTTTATGTGCCGTTTCATCCGAAACGCTATGAAAATCTTATCCTTACTGCGCGTATTGACGTAGGCTCTAACCCTGTATGGAGTATGTCGGGCACTATATCTGTGCTTGATTCACTTTTCGGCGCACAGATTATCAATAAAATACAGTATCTTGAGCGTATGCCTGACGGTATTATTCCTAATAAAACAGGTCTTTTGCGTGAGGCACGTGAAGAACTGGCACAACAGCAAATGCTTATGCAACAACAAATGATGCAAGAACAGGCTGCCATGGGTGGCGGTGTTCCGCCCGAACAAATGGCAGAAGCGGAAATACCTTCGGTACCGCCGGAAGAATTACCGCCTGAGGAAATGGCAGAAGAACCTGTGGAGGTAGTGTGAGAATGACTGCAAATGATATTTTACAAAGGGCTTTGGCTCTTTTGGGATATGCCGAAAATAACGGCAACACACAATTAACACAAAGAATATTACAAAAAGCGTTCTTGTGGGGATATGGTGGCGCTTGCGGCGCAGATTTTAGAAGAGTAGTTGCAGGAAGGAAGTATTTTATAAGATTAAACACTAACTTTCATTGTGTTAGCAATAATTTCATTGAAGCTTTCAGCTGTTAAGCTTGCACCACCAATTAAAGCACCATCGATGTCTGATTGAGACATTTGTTCTTCAATTGTAGAAGGTTTTACAGAACCACCATAAAGGATTCTGATAGCTTCACCCGCAGCTTCAGAAGATACTTGTTTAACAACGTTTCTAATCATAGCGATTACTCTGTTAGCTTCAATTGAATCACAAGTTTTACCAGTTCCGATAGCCCAAATTGGTTCGTAAGCGATAACTGATTTAGAAATTTCTTCTTCGCTTAAGCCATTTAAAGCTGCTCTAATTTGTGTAGCGATGTGTTCATCAGTAACACCAGCTTCTCTTTGTTCAAGAGTTTCACCACAACAAATAATAGGAATTAATCCACCTGCAAGGATAGCTTTAGCTTTTTTGTTAATCATTTCATCAGTTTCTGAGAAGTATTGTCTTCTTTCAGAGTGACCGATAATGATGTATGAACAACCTGCATCAGCAAGCATTTCTACTGATAATTCACCAGTATATGCACCTGATTTTTCCCAGTGACAGTTTTGAGCAGCGATATTAATTTTGTTTTCGCCACATCCGCAATCACATTTAACAGAATTAACAACTGATAAAGATGTGAAAACAGGAGCAACTACAACTGTAGGAAGTTGTTGTGCTGAAAAATCTTTTACGAAACCTTTAATACCTTCAAATAAAGCTTTTGCATCAGCTTGAAGTAAATTCATTTTCCAGTTTCCTGCAATAATTGGTTTTCTTGACATTTTTTCTCCTTTTCTTTCAAGATAGTAAGTCCAACTACTAGCTGAAATTATTACCTTTTCTCCTTATTTAAGTACTAAACTTACTCTTGCATGGTAGGACAAACAGGAATTGAGGTCAAGAAAGAAACCTTTTTATTAAAACGGAATACTTGCTATTATATTTACCATAGTATCGTTTGATTGAATATCTCCATTGAAAGGGATATTTTGTTGCAATTCTGCTGATAATGAACATTTTCCGAATTTATGAGTGTAGCCAACCCAGCCACCTGTATTTGTCTTAAATTCATTATTGTTATGTTTTGTTGTTAAATGTGCTGCTGTATATATAGAATTATTTTTCTTTATCTCCCAAACATTTGTTGCTGCTGGACTAGTATATTTATCATTTGTAGGAGTTTCTGATGTTGCAACTAACGTCGTTTCATTATTAGTTTCTGCCTTCAATATAATAGATGGAGACGAGGTATCATATCCATATGCAATCACATACTCGCCATCAGTTAGATCATTAATATCAGTAATTTGGTTGTAATCATTAGATGGTGTACCTGTAACTGTTGCAAAAACAGCATAATAGGTCTTATTTGCCTGAATAGTACCAAAGTCAGTCACAAATGTAGGTTCTTCGTTGGTGCTGCCAGAAATGGTCTTATCTAACCAACCAACAAACACTTTGTCATCACAAGCTAACTCATTTGCTTCAGGATCATCTGGTTTTGCAATAGCGGTACCCATCATAGCCGTTTGGGTGTGATATGGTTGACCATTCGCCATCCATGTGATTGTAAAGTTCTGTGTCCATTTTGCGTAAAGTGTAAGGTCATCAGCATATACCCACTTTCCTCCTTCTATGTAGGTAGGTGCATTTAACCAAGCACCAGAAACATCAATGAGTTGTGTTCCTGCGCCACTTTCTGCAGTATAATAGCCACCAAAAGTATAGCCATTGCGTGTTGGGACTATGATTGGATTAACGGAGAAGTCATTATTGTTGAAGTGGACAGTAGCAGTTTCTGTACCTCCATTACCCCATTGTTGGCGGAATCTGATAGTATATTTGTTTGCATTCCATTTTGCGTAGATAGTGGTTGCAGATGTGATAGGAGTGTTGAAGTCGAATTCAGTATCTGCTTCGGTGTACCAGCCAGCGAAAGTGTAGCCCGTTTTTGTTGGATTGGCTGGTTTTGTTGCTTTAGTGCCGTGATCTACGGTTTGAGGTGCTACATCCGTGCCACCATCGGTGTTAAAGGTGACGGTGTAAACATCTAGGGTTGTAAATTCATTAGTTAGAACAGAAGGTTTCTTACTATCGCAATAATTGTCTGCAGTAGCAGTTACATCCCATAAATAATAGGTGTTTTTGCTCAACCCTTCAATAGTGATTGTGCAGTTTG
>CALEFD010000101.1 GCA_937876995.1 uncultured Bacteroidales bacterium
CAAGGACCCTCTGATTAACAGTCAGATGCTCTAACCGACTGAGCTAAGGAAGAATCACTGTTTAAGAACCTTTGTTGCTCAAACGCGGTGCAAATTTACCGCCTTTTTTTTAATATGCAATAGCTTTTTCAAAAAAAAACGCATTTCAGACAAAAAATATCATAACTTCGCAGTTGTATAATGAAAATTGAATATGAAACGTAGTAAAATAACATTGATAGTACTGTTTTTTCTGTCTGCTTTAGTAACATTAGCTGCAGCCAGACAATCGGACCAGAGATTTCAAGCCTCTAAAAGTTCGGATATATTTCATTCCATATTAAGAGAACTTAATATGCTGTATGTTGATACGGTAGATTTAGAGGTAGCGGTTAATAAAGGTATTGATGCCATGCTCTCCTCTTTGGATCCATATACCGAGTTCTATTCAGAACAGGAAGAGACCGATCTTAAAATGATGACTACCGGTAAATATGCCGGTATAGGTGCTATAATAAGACAGTACCCGGAAAAGAACCTGATAGCTATAGAGGAGCCATACGAAGGTATGCCTGCTGCAAAATATGGTTTAAAAGCCGGCGATTTGATTTTGCGTGTAGATGGAGAAGATATGCGTGGTAAGACAAATGCAGAGGTTAGTGACAGACTGCGCGGTGAACCGGATACTAAATTGGTGATAACTGTTAATCGTCCCGGTGTGTCAGATTCGTTGGATATAGAGGTGGTGCGTAGTGTCATAGCGCTACCGGCTGTTCCTTATTATGGCATGGTTGAGAACAGGTACGGTTATATTATGTTGGAGAGTTTTACAGATGGTTGTTCTAAAGATGTAAGAAGGGCTATTGAAGATTTACTCTCGCAGGGTGCTGAAGGTTTGATTTTGGACCTGCGTGGTAATGGTGGTGGTTTGCTGACAGAAGCTGTAGAGATGGTTGGGCTTTTTGTTCCAAAAGGAACCAAAGTGGTAGAAACAAAGGGAAGAGCACCACAATCGGCCAGAACATATTCTACAAACCGCGCACCAGTATTGCCGGAACTGCCTCTTGTGGTGATGGTAGATGAACAGTCTGCATCGGCATCAGAAATTGTATCGGGTGCATTGCAGGATTTAGACAGAGCAGTGATAGTGGGTAATAGAACATTTGGTAAGGGTTTGGTGCAGAGTACTCGCCCTCTGCCTTATAACAGCACTTTGAAATTAACTACATCAAAATATTATATACCAAGTGGACGTTGTATTCAGAAGATAGATTATGCGGCTCGTAGAAATGGAACGGATGATAAGCAAACTGCAGATACATTGCAAACCAAATTTTATACTGCAGCCGGAAGAACTGTGAAATCGGATGGTGGCATTTATCCTGATACGGTTTGTGTACTGGATACTATGCCCGATATATTGTATCGTATCTCTACCGATGTTGTACTGTTTGACTTTATAAATAACTACTGTTTAAAGAATCCTACAATAGGTAAGATGGAGGATTTTGTGGTGAGTGATTCTCTGTTTGATGAATTTGTGGATTTTATACGTCATTCAAATTTCAAGTTTGAAAGTAATAGTAGTAAGGCTCTTGAAATGCTTAAAGATATGGCAGAACTCGAAGGGTTGGCAGATAAAGCTACAGAAGAGTTTAAATCTTTAGCAGAGAAGCTGCAATATGATATGGATAAGGATTTAGAGGTTTTCCGCGAAGATCTGAAACGCCTGATGGCTATAGAGATTGCTACACGCTATTATTATCAGCGCGGAGGACTATATCATAGTCTTAAAGAGGATAAATGCTTGGATTTGGCAATAGGAATTTTAAATAATCCTGATGCATATAGAGATATATTACAGGTGCTTAAGGATTAGTACCTATATACTCTGTTCCCTCTTTGCTTATTATCAGTTTTTCGCCCTCTTCAGATAATTCTATAAGGCTAACCATATCAGTTTCGCCATCTACTACAAGTAGTGTACTTTCGTTGGCGAATCTGTCAATATTCAGTGTAAATACTGTTGCCGGTGTGCCACTAAAAATCAGACTGTCATTTACATACATCTGCAATGGCTTATTAAGAGTGCTTTCGTCCAATACGAATTCATATCTTTCGTGAAAAGATTCTCCAATATTCATTTTACGGTCTATACGGAAAGCCCATAAGATAAAAATAAAGACTATTAGAAATACCATTACCATCATAATAAGACCGCCTAATAAGAATGCGTTATTTGCTTTTGTTGTTAGTTTGCCCATAAATCAGTTCAATTTTTTGACAAAATTAATTGAAAGGTGCCTATTTTCTTGCAGAAATCCGTTTTTATTACGAAAATTGCGTTATAAATAACTAAAAGTAATAACAAATGAAGAAATTATCAGTTCTTTTATTGGCAGCATTGGCTTTTGCTCCAATAAAACTTATGGCACAGCCAGATCCAAATTTCCACATTTACATCTGTATAGGACAGTCAAATATGGAAGGTAATCCAAGACCTGAAGCTCAGGATTTAGAGAATGTCAGTCCTCGTTTCCTAACAATGCAGTCAGTTGACTGTGGTGATAACAAGATGGGCGAATGGCGTACAGCAGTTCCACCATTGGCACGTTGTCATACAGGTCTTACTCCTGCCGATTATTTTGGCCGTACTATGGTTCAGAATTTGCCGGAAGATGTAAAGGTTGGTGTAGTTATGGTAGCAGTAGCTGGTTGTTCAATAGATATGTTCGATAAAGACAAATGTGAGGCATATACAGCATCGGCTGCAGACTGGATGAAGAATATAGCGAACGAATATGGTGGAAATCCTTATAATCGTCTTATTGAACTTTGTAAAAAGGCTCAGCAAGATGGTGTAATAAAAGGTATTCTTTTACACCAGGGTGAATCAAATACAAACGATGAAAATTGGCCTGCAAATGTTAAGAAGGTGTACGACGATATACTTTCAGACCTTGGTTTAGAGGCTGGTTCTATTCCTCTATTGGCAGGCGAAGTTGTTTCTGCCGACCAGAAGGGTGTTTGTGCCGGACATAATAACGTAATCCAGAAGCTTCCTGAAACATTGCCACAAGCAATAGTAATTCCTGCCTACGGATGTCCTGCAGGTAGAGATCGCTTGCATTTTAATGTTAAGGGCGTGCGTGAATTAGGTCGTCGTTATGCCGGTGCAATGTTAGGCACAATGGGACTTTGATATAATAGAGTTATACTACTAAAAAATGTGAGGCAGGGATTTTCGCAATCGCTGCCTCACTCTTTTTTGGTTAGTTAATATTAGATTAGTTTTTTATTTGATTTGCAATTGTAATCCATTCGCGAAGTGTTATTCCTTCTATCTCCTTGACTTTTCTTGCAAGCTGTGCTGCAGATTGGAATCCGCTCTTATCGGCTATCTCTTCCATCTTCATGCTGCCTTTTGATTCCTTAAAAAGTCTTTTTGCAAACTCTACTCGTTTGGAATTTATATAGTCAGGAAAACTCTTCTTATATATGTTGTTTACCAACAATGAAATGTATGTTTTGTTTGTTTGCATAGATTTTGCCACATCGTCCAGAGTGAGTCCCTTTGTGGTGTAGTAGTGTTGCTTCTCCATCAGATTTTCAAACATTTCGTTTAATTTGCTCTGATTGTCTAAGAATTTTTTGCTTATAGATAAATCTACTTCCAGTCTTTTTTCGGTATTCTCTTTAACCGGTTCAGGTACCGTTATTACTTCTATAGGATGTAGTATGGCTGTAGCCTGTATCATAGGCATTTTAACGAAAACCTCTACGTATCCTACTATTAGTACAATAATACAAAGTACAAGAGAGACCGAACAAGAACCTATAGTGTAATCGTTCAAGAAAGATCTTTTTAGAAAGAATCTGGTATATATGAATAAGGTGAATATAATTATAAACAGCAGTTGAAGATTGTGTCTTTCCATCTTTTCTCCTTTTAGGAATTTTACAATCATCTGCCAATTTACTCCTCTTTTAATTAGGCAGAATATGATGTATGCAAATGTGCATAAATATAGTCCGTGAGCGTATATCCAGTAAACAGGGAATGTAAGTGTGTAATGTATGGTATATATGCTGCTGTGGTATATTTCTGTGTCTATACCACGACTTTTATCGTTGTAAAATTTAATGCAATTGTCGGTGCCTATCAAGCTGGCTGTGTATGCTATTATTGTTACCAGGATAATTGCTAATATCAATAATGTTGCTATCCAGTTGGAATGATATTTATGGAATGCTACTCTTCTGGAGTACAGCATAATAACTGTAGGTAATATGAGTGCAGCAAATCGATATACAAAGTCTGATATCATAAGCGCTCTTTTGCTGTCCAAACCGGTAAACAGAAAAGTTTCTGAATATAGATAAAGTGTAGCTGTGAACATAAGTAAACTGAATATCCAGTAACGGTAAGTTCTGGCGCTACTCATTACATTTATCAAACCCCAAATGAGGCAGAAGATGCTTGGTGCTAAAAGTATTACTATCTCAATCATAATGGTCTGATAATCTTTTTGTTTGACTTCTGCCATTGGCGTGGCGATTGTCCGGTTATCTCTTTGAATTTTCTTGTAAACTGAGATAGAGTGGAGAATCCGCTCTTCATAGCAACATATTCAAGCACGGCATCCGGTTCGTCCTGTAACAGCTGTTTGGCGTACTTTATGCGTTTGTTGTTTACAAATTCAGGAAACGATGAATTGTATGTGCGGTTAAGCAGTCTGGAGATATAAGCTCTATTCGTTCCTATCTCTTTTGCAATTGTATCTACTGATAAACCGGGTGTAAGATACAAATGGTCATTATCCATCAACTCTATGAATCTTTGGTTTATATGCTGATAGAAATTTATAGATTCAGAACTTTCGTGAGATAAAATATCTGCAATATCCTCTGCGCTTAGATTCTGTGGTGCAGAATCGTAAATCTGTTTTATAGGATTTAGTAACGATTTAAGTGGAATAATCTCTTCTACAAAGAATAGTTCTATAAACCCCCATATAAAAACGGCTATAGCCTGAATAAAGAACATTATTGTAGATAGGGTGTTGTTTTCTATCAAAAAGAATCGTCCCATATGGGTACGCATAGCAGATAGTATGCAAATTATAATCATCATAGTGCCTATAACTGTAGTTCTATCTACGCTTTTGCGTATAAATAGGTAATATCTGCCTTTTCTTCCTTTATTACGCTGGAATAACTTAATGGAAATATAGATGACAAGTAGGGTTGCACTTAAGATGACTAAATTAGAAAAGACTTGTGTGCAGAAAAAGAAATAGTTTCTGTATTCAGGAGTGTCATAACCGTTTGGAAAACGTGTATGCTCAGTCTCTTTCGCTATTACATATTCCTGCATGTTCTCAAATCCAAGATAAAATATTGAGAATATAGCTACTGTGCCTATTATTATGGCAGGAATATATAAGAATTGCTGTAGAGCATTCTTCTTGTCTATGTTTAAAGTCATTCTGAAATATGAATAACTTATAGGAAATATGAATGGTATCATGAACTTTGAAATTGTGTCCATTACTACCAGGTGTTCATAATTTACTAAGGGTGAAGTATAGCTTGCAGATATATAGAAGTAAATTACGAATATAAACATAATAACTACAAAGGCTTTCTGGTGAAGGTCTTTGCTTTTGCGTGTAGTGGATAAAATAAACCACATGACGCATAAAATACATGGAATCAATGTAAGCGTTAGGCTTAACATAAAATTATTGTTGAAAGGTCGGTATGTATTTTCTCTGCAAAATTATAAATAATTTTCGATATAAAATTAAATAATTGCATATATTTTTAATAAATTGCAAAATGTATTTTATGATTTGTGCTATTTTTTATAAATTGTTCATTCTTGATACACCTTATTTATATATTGAAACAAAAATCATTCGTTTGGTTGTGTCTGTATGTTTTAAAAAATGCGAACTTTGCAAATGAAAAATAGTCTTAGAATGAAAATTGATTTGCTTAGGTTACTGAAGTGCCTGTTTTTAGTTGTTTTATTTATTCCGCGAATTTTGTTTGCTCAAGATTCGCAGTTTGTGCGTAACGGAGTCTCTTATAATTATATCTCTCCTGTTAATTTGCAGCGTAGTGGTATGGCAAATACCTTTAAGGCTGATGTCCACTTTAGACTTGATAATGCCAAATTGGATTTTACATATCTTGATAATGAAACCTCCTTTAATAAATTGGCGTCTGTGATAGATTCTTTAGGAATAGGTAATATCTTGTATATAGATTTGGTTTCTCAATCATCTCCGGAAGGTCCTTATAGTAGAAATGTGTGGCTTACAGAGCATAGAGCGCAGGTTGTTTATGATTCTTTGTTGTTTAGATATACCAATCTGGAGCCTCTTGTAAGGGTTAGAAAGATAGCGGAATCCTGGGAGAATCTTCGTTATTATGTATTGGCAGATCCGTTGTTGCAAGAGCAGAGTAAGCAGAGAATTTTAGAGGTTATAGATGGAGTTGATGATGATTTAGATACGGCAAAGAGACGTATGAAATATTCTTTGGGCACAGATTCTGTTGTTGGAGATATATATAAATATCTGTTTGAAACCTACTATCCTGTGATTAGAAATACTGGTATATATATTGTATATCTTGTTGATATATTCAAGCCTGCAGGATTTAGAGATGTAGAAGCGATGGACGAATCTATACCTTATATATATTATCCACCTAATGAATTGGGGGCGCAATATATAAAACGCCCGTTATTGGCCGTTAAGACGAATATGCTTTATAATGCATTCTTTACTCCCGATATGGGGCTTGCGCCAATTTGGAATGTTGAACTGGAACTATATCCTAAAGCTGATGGTCGCTGGTCTTTTATGGTGGAACATATATTTCCATGGATGAAAAAAGATGAAAAGCATCAGTATTTGCAAATACTTAATACACAACTTGAAGCGCGTAGATATTTTAAGAAGAATAATAGCTATGGCGGGCATTATCTTTCTGCTTATGCAAATGTCAATCTGTATGATATATGTTTTGATGCAGAGGGTGGTAGTGGCTATCAGGGTGAAGGGTTTGGTGGAGGTTTAGGTTATGGCTATGTGCTTCCATTTGGAAAGACCAAGCGCTGGAAGGCTGAGTTCTTTGTTAAAGCCGGTTATTATGAAAGCTACTACGATCCGTATGATGCAGGAGATCCTTATTTGGGTAAGTATTACTATCATTGGTTTGACGACCCTAATAAGTTTGTGGAACGAAATTGGCGTTTAAGATATTTTGGACCTACAGGTGTTGGCGCTACTATTAGTTACGATCTTATACATATAAAACAGAAGATTAAAAGATGATGTGAATAATTTTTTTTAGTGTTTTTATTGTTGTGCTCCGCTACAATATTGTGGTGGAGTTTTTTTATTGTTCAATTTTGTTCTGTATATATTTATACGCGTCCGCTTGTAATGTATGAGATTTGTATATTTACAAATTCGAGTTTCAAAAGTATTAATATTTGTATAAATAGCTGATAATGAGTTTTGTGCGATGTCTTTTTGCTGATTTGTATTTAAAGATTTGTTTTATTTTTCTAAAATTGCATTTTGTTTTCATATTGTGAGATTTTAATTTTTTATCTGAACAAAATTTAACAAACTCTTTTATAAGTTGAAAAATCGTCGCGTATATATATAAGTACCTTTGCATCGTAATCGATTGCAAAAAACAAATGACACAAAGCAGAACAAACAAAAACTCAATGATGCAGATAGTAGCCTGTCTGCTTTTGCTTGTTGTGTCAACATTTACCAGCTGCACACGTAAGGATCTATTCTTAAGAATTGACCAATCTGAAATTAGAATTAACATCAACGACATTAGCCTGGATATGCTTTGGGGTGATGATTGGAGAGCTGGACTGCTTTATAATTGGGACGATCAGGTTCATGGTCGTTTGGGTTATACAGAACCTGAGTGGATTCGTGCAACAATTTATGATTTGAATTCATCTACATTTAGCAGAACCGGTAGCTTTAACCGTAACTTTACAAGAGCCGGTGGAAGAGTCTCACTAACAGCAGGTCAGTGGTACGATATGTTGTTTTATAACGCCGATACAGAATATATCATCTTTGGTCAGAACGATTTAAACTCTGATTATATGGCTACTACACGTTCAACATCGCATAATGTTTATACTCGTGCTTCAGAAGAAGATGCCGATATGCCTTCAAGATACTATTCAGACTACAACCAGCCTGATGAGTTGTTTGGTAGCTTTATAGATGATATGCAGATTTCAGAAGACCCGGACCATTATGAACACATTATTGACTCTCTAGGCAATGTTGTAAGCGTTTTCAATATAGAGACTACACTTAAGCCTTATACATTTATTTATTTACTCCAAGTTGTAATAGTGAATAATAAGGACGATAAAGGTGCAAGAGTACTTGGCGGTAAGGGCTTAACACTTACAGGTATGGCACAAGGTGTAGAACTGTTCTCACGCAGAACTCATTCGGAAGCAGTATCTGTAACAACAGAAGATGTTAAACCAACTCAGTCGTTTAAAAATTTAGAACTTCCAAATGGAACAACAGCTGATTGTGAAATTTTTGCATCACGTATAGTTTCATGGGGATTGCCCGATGTTGCTCCATTGCAGGAACGCACAAAAGGTTCTACAGAGGTGAAAGAAGAAAATCATATAGGAGTTGGTTTAGTAACTCGTTCGGGTTATGTATATAACTACACCGTAGATATTACAGAACAGATGCATCAGCGTCCAACCGGTGGCATTATTACAATTATTGTAGATGCAAGCGAGATAGATGATAAGTATATTGATAAACCTCAGGGTGGTGGTAATAATAATGGTGGTGGTTTCAATGCTTCTGTTGAAAATTGGGGTAATGAATATAATGCAAGTGTGACAATTTAAAATAATTAATAAATACAACTAAAAACTAAACAATTATGAATGTGAATTTTTATAACTTTAAGGGCGTAAGCCAAAACAAAAAGAATGAGTTTAATAATATTAATAATTTCAATCAAAAACAAAACATTATGAAAAAGAGTATTTTACTTTTGGCAGTTGCTGCTTCTTTTGCAGCTTGTACACAGAACGAGGAAATTAACGATGCAATTTCCCAGCAGGAGATCAAATTTGATCAGGTATTGAACAAAACCACCAAGGCAGAGATTGTTAACGAGGCAGCTCTTGCTTCAGGAGGTGGCTTCGCAGTGTTTGGTTACAAATCAACTTCATCTGAAGCTGTATTTGATGGTGTAAACGTTTATAGTGAAAATAGTGGTAATAATTGGAAATACAATCAAATCCGTTATTGGGATAAAACAGCTACTTACGCATTCTATGCCATAGCTCCTTTTGAGGCAACACCTAATTATTCTTTAGTTAATAATAAGTTTGTTGTTAAGAATGTAACTTCAGGTTTGGCAGCGGACTCAAAAGATTATTTAATAGATCGTACATTTACTGACGAAGAAAATATTTCAGGTAATCGTACCTCTGCTGCTAATGAGGCTGTTGGATTTGAATTCCATCATATTATGGCAAAGGTAGAGTTTGAAGTAATAAAAGGTGTGGCAGAAAAGGAGTCTATTGAAATTACACGCCTAAAAATGTCTGGTTATAATGATGCAACAGGAACATTCAACCAAAGTAAAACTGATGGAACTTGGGGAGTATTAGATTGTTCTGAATGGGCTCTTTCTGATGATAGCTATGATGCAGAACTTGTGTTAATAGATGAGAATACTGTGTTGGATGATGAAAACACTTCGAAAGCATTAAATTCATACATTATGGTACCTCAAAACATTGCAAATGGTTTGACATTTACTGTTGACTATATTCTTACTTATGCGGATGGTACTAAGGAAACTTTTACTGAGCAAAGTGCAAAAATAGAAGAAACACAGTTATGGGGAACCGATTCACATACGACTTATAAGTTGACAATAGGAGGCGGTGCATTACCAATTAATTTTGACGTAATTTCAGTATGTAGCTTCTGTGTTGATGGTAATCAAAAAGGAAATAATGGTGATGTAACTATAGAGCAATAAATATAAATAAGTAGATTAGAATTAAATAGCCAAGAACTAAATTAAATTGATAGAATTATGAAAAAGAGTGTTTTATTTTTAGCAACAGCAGCAATATTCGCTGCATGTACAAACGATTCAGTTCGCGAAAATATAGCTGAAGATCAAGTGGAAATAGGTTTCTCAACCTATATCCAGAAGCCTGTTGCTTCTAAAGCAGACAATTCAAATGCTACAGAAGTAAATAGTTTAAGTAATTATCATACTACTTTTGTAGTTAATGGTTATAAGAATGTAGCCGGTAACGATGTTCAGGTGTTTGCAGACCAACTTGTAACATTCGCTGACAGCAAGTGGGGCTATTCTCCTGTAAGCTATTGGGATAAATCAGCAGCTCACTACTCATTCTATGCGGCAGCTCCACAGACTACAAGTTGGACTTTTAATAATAATACAAAAGGTAAGTATTACTCCATTTCTGGTTTTACTCTTATTGGTAATTCACTTGCATTATCGCAGGTATTTGCTGTAAATCCTCCTAACTTCGCTTTGTTATAATCCACACCACAACATACCGCTGCTTTTAATTTGTAATCCTCACAGGCCATAAACGGATATCGTCCACTTTCCTCACAGGCCGGACAACAATTGGTTATATCCGTCCTTTCTCGCTTGATGGTTACAGGAAGAGGTATTAAACCATTCCCCATATCTACAACATAGTATGTCTTATCTTCCACGTCGAGGCACAGATATCTTCCTGTTGAACCAACCAGCTTACCATTAGAATTATAAACTTCTGCTGAGATATATTGATATCCGTCTTTTGTGGCACCAATATCATATATATCATTTAACCTATCTGCTCTTGATTCATCAAAGTTTGCAGAAATATATCGGATAACATCGTTTACATTTCGTTTAAATGTATCTTCTCGATCTCTTCTCACCAGATTCGTAGCAAGCATCATGAAAACAAAATACAATGCCACGAAAAAGCAACTAGTCAAGACCGCAACCGTCTTCCGTTTTAGCGTTTTTTTCGGTTTTACCTGTTTCGGGTCTGCCTGCTTTTTGTTCATCAACATATCTAACACTGCTCGATTATTTCTTAGGTCTTGTAGTTTCTGACCAATTGGATACTTGTCATGAATGTGTTCTAACATAATACTCGCCTCCTCGCGAGGTTTATCATCAATAAACCTTTTTCTTGAATTTAGTTTATCATCTATAAACCCGCATGTCAACGTGTAAAATTAACTTGTTATTATTTTGTACGTTTTCCTCCTATTCTCTTACAATTCATTATTCAAATAATATTCTCAACTTTTCAAACATCTCATAAATGTCTTCCAAATTATCTATAGACTGCCAACATTTTTCTTCCAACTTCGCTCCGATATCTTTGCCATCCTTTACAACAATCGTCCGAATTCCCTCTTGAACAGCAGCCTCGACGACTTCATCACTACCACATACAACCACATACTTATGCTCCTTATCCAATTGGACACATTCCTCAGATT
>CALEFD010000102.1 GCA_937876995.1 uncultured Bacteroidales bacterium
AAGTGAATTTAGATTATTTTTGTAACAAATGAAAAATAGGATAACAGTACTGATAATAATTGCTACAATGCTACTTTCTGTATCTTGAGTTAAAGGATTCACTTTACGAGAATAGAGAAGATAAACGTATAATGAATTTGACAAATAATTATAAACTGACAGTTGAGCAGATAAATGCTAAAAATAGAGCTATTGTAGCTAATATAGTCATAGCCTTACTAATGGTAGGGTCTGTTTCTATCTTATTAATTACTTGGTTGATTCTGAATAGACGGAATAAGATTATATTGTTGAAACATAAACGTGAAATTAATTCTATTGTAGCCGATATAAAAAGGCAACAATTGATTCAAAATGAAACAGGTGTAACTGTAGATAGAGATGTAGTTGTACAAAGATACAATGAGTTGTTATTAAAGTGTATAGATGAATTTAAAAGAATGTCTATATACAATGAGTTGATAAAGTCTTTAAATAGTATCAATGCGAGTTTGGTATCCGGGATATACGACACAGTTTTTAAGACATTTAGTCCGGTAATAATATATCTTCATGAAGAGTATCCATGTTTGACTGAAAATGAAACATTGACTTGTATATTATCGGCGTTGAATATATCTGTTAAGCAAATAGCAGATATTCAGGGACGAAGTCAAGATGCAGTGTATAAACAGAAGTATAGGTTAAAGGAGAAATTACCATTAGATGTATATGAACTCTTCTTTCCGAAGGGTAATCTTTGATATGACGATATATTAGATGACAAAAGTGGCTGTTTTTTGGAACAGCCACTTTTAATTATAGTTGAATGCTTTTTAGAATCCGAATCCGAAGTCTTCTACAGCTTCACGTTTGGTGTTTTCCGGTTCTTTTGCTTCTAAATGTACTTCGTTACCATTAATAAAGATGGCTTTAACCGGACATATAAATTCACATCCACCACAGCCTACACACAGTTCCGGGTGAATTTCCGGAATAGTTATGCCATTTTTGTAAGGCACCATTCTGACAGCTTGGGTTGGGCAGTGTTCTGCACAAGCTCCACAACTGGTCCCGTTTACTTCTACCACACATTTACACTGTGAAAAGGCTACCTTACCGGGCTGGGTTTTATGTTTCTGCTCTACAGTAAGAGGTTTTATGGCTCCGTTTGGACAGATTTCGCTACAAACTGTGCAATCGTAGTTACAATAGCCTTTGTCGAACTTCATTACAGGCTGCATTATTCCGCCTATACCATACTCCAGACCGGCTGGTTTAAGTACATTAGATGGACATTTGCTTATGCATAGATGACAGGCTGTACAGTGCTGCAACAGGTTTTTGTGACTTATAGAACCCGGAGGTGACAATGGAGTGAGCTCCTCTCTGATTTTGCAGCCGCAAGCGTGTTCTGCAGCCTTGGTGGTAAGAGTTGCCGGTACCATTGTTGCTACTGCCAATGCAGATTTCAAGAACTGACGTTTAGATTCATCTACAGCAACAGGTGCAACGCTCTCTTTTGAAGACTTTTTCCATGAAGGAACATATTTGATTGCGTTCTGTTTGCAGTTGTCTATGCAGTCAAAACAGGTTACGCAACGTGAATGGTCTATAGTCTGGTTTGCTGAATCTATACAGTATGCTTTACATTTACGACTGCATAAAGAACAGTGGTTACATTTGTCTGTATCTATCTGTACCTTAAATACAGAGAATCTTGATAATCCTCCCAAAACAGTTCCAACAGGACAGATAGTGTTACACCAGGTTCTGCCAAATTTGAATGATATGAAACCTATAATTCCTAATGTGACCACAGCTACTGTAAACGATGTAACAGACCTTATGGTCAGTTCTACAAAGAAGAATGTGTAACTGCCTGTCTTTTCAGATATTACAGCAAGCAGATTGTTGCCCAATATGTAAACTGGTTTGAATAACTGTGTTGCCATACGTCCGTATGCACTATATGGTTCTACAAGACTTACCAAGAAGGTAAAACCAAATATCCAGGCAATGATAAGTGCTGCCAAAACACCCCATCTTAGCCAAGGGCGTTCAGGTTTATAACCGAACTTCTTTTTCTTGTTTGTCTTTTTGGCTATCCAATTAAATAAATCTTGAAATATACCTAATGGGCATATAACAGAACAATATACTCTGCCAAACAGAAGCGTACCCACCACTAATATTATAAGAGTGGCTATGCTTAATGAAAACAGCGCAGGTGCAAACTGAATTTTTTGCAACCAGGGGTTTTCAATAACTCCTGCAAAATCAATAAAACCGAATGTAAGGATTGCTATGACTGCAATAGCCAAAACAACTCTAATCTTTTTTAGCATAATGAATTAGTGTTATAGTTTAATTCTCTTTACGTTCAGTTTGTCTATGTCCATTGTACCCATACCCAATTTTTGACCATTTTCAATATGTGAAACGGTTTCCAATGGAATCTGTCTGAACTGATTGAAGAATTTTGCAGCAGCTGTATCTACTGCAACTATATCGGTCGATGCAAATAGTGCTTTGGTCAGTACTACGTCGTTTGCATTTCTACCCTGTGGACCGTTGTCGGTCATTATGCGATATGCATCTACTATGTGCAAAGCTGCCGGTTTTGAAAGTGTTGTGATATCTGCAATACACTCTTGTAATCCTAAACTGTGGAATGCGCGTCTGTCCCATACAATACCCATGTGGTTCTTCATTGCAATGGTAAGACGTGCACCACCATGATTCTTCAAAACAGGTATATTGAACCATACATCGCTTTCCAGAATGGCTTTGTGTACTTTTGCTTTTTTCAGAGCCTTGCCTTTAGGTAGTTCAATCTCCTGATAGTATGATTCTTCATTTGCAGGGACCATTATGCCGCCGGCGGCTTTTACTGCCTTGTCTATACCACTATGGTCATAACATCTGGTCCATTCGTCACAAGTGTGATCAAATACTCTTACTTCTGCTGCACCTGCGTTCTGGCACTGCTTAATCATCTCTACAATAAGGTCCGGATTTGTGTTTGCAGCAAGTTCAGGTGTCCTATCCCAACCAATGTTTGGTTTTAGGGTCACTTTATCGCCTTTCTTTACAAACCTTTTTATACCGCCTAACTGTTCCAAAGCGGCGCGAAGCATTGCTGCAGGTTCACCATTCATGATTGCAGCCATATCTGCATAGTTGTCGGCAGCTGCCTGTGCTGTGGCTGTTCCCGGCAATGTGGATGCCATAATATCCATAACTCCGTTGCTCTTCACTGTTAGCATAGCACCTGCTGCTGCAAGTGTTTTAAGAAAATCTCTTCTATCCATATCGGTCAGTATGAAATTTAGTTATACGTTAATACACAATTTTTCTAAATTAGTTTGCTAATGTAGTGATTTGGATTGTAATAAAGATATTTATTGAAACTTTTTTTATGTATGGTGAAATATTTGCTTATTATTTTCTCTCTCTTGTTGTGACAGTCCCATAAAATGGCTAAATTCGCGGAATATTATACATACTAATTTATAAGCAAGATGTCAGGTACAAAAAAGATTTCATCAGCATTGGTTTCAGTCTATCACAAGGATGGACTTGATGAGATTATTACAAAACTTCACGAGGAGGGTGTTAAACTTATTTCTACAGGTGGTACTCAGCGTTTTATAGAATCACTGGGTATTCCATGTCAGCCTGTTGAAGATTTGACCGGTTATCCGTCTATATTGGGTGGCCGAGTAAAAACACTTCATCCAAAGGTGTTTGGAGGAATACTTTGTCGTCGTGACGAAGATGAAGATATGGTGCAGATTGTAAATTACGATATCCCGGAAATAGATTTGGTTATCGTAGATTTGTATCCATTTGAAGCAACTGTTAAATCGGGTGCTCCGGAGGCAGATATTATTGAAAAAATAGACATAGGTGGTATCTCTCTTATTCGTGCAGGTGCTAAAAACTTTAAGGATGCTGTTATTGTAGCAAGCAAGGATCAGTATAAACCTCTGTTGGATATACTTAACGATCGTGGTGCAGAGACTACTTTGGAAGAGCGTCGTTGGTTTGCCAAAGAGGCATTTGCAGTTTCATCATACTATGACAGCTGTATCTATAACTACTTTGCAGGCGATCAGGAAGATTCACATTTCCGTTTTGCAGTAGATGGCAGCAAGTCTTTACGTTATGGTGAAAACCCACACCAGAAAGGTCTGTTCTATGGCAATTTTGAAGATATGTTCGACCAATTGCATGGAAAAGAGATTTCATACAACAACTTGTTGGATATAGCAGCTGCTGTAGATTTGATTGATGAATTCAACGAGACTACATTTGCTATATTAAAGCATAACAATGCTTGCGGCGTGGCTTCAAGAGATACTCTGTTAGAGGCTTGGACAGATGCTCTTGCAGGCGACCCTGTATCTGCATTCGGTGGCGTTCTTATTACTAATGTGCCAGTTGATAAGGCTACTGCAGAAGAGATTAACAAACTTTTCTTTGAAGTTATTATAGCTCCTGACTATGCTTTCGATGCATTGGAAATCCTTGGTCAGAAGAAGAACAGAATAATCTTGGTTCGTAAGGATGAACCACTATTGAAAAAACAGGTTCGTTCTACATTGAATGGTGTTTTGGTGCAGGATAAAGATTCAAAAACTGAGACTCCTGACGATTTGAAACTGATGACTTCAAGAACTCCATCTGATGAAGAGATTCAAGATATGCTCTTTGCAAACAAGATTGTAAAGAACAGTAAGAGTAATTCAATAGTATTTGCTAAAAACAGACAGTTGTTGGCAAGTGGTGTTGGTCAGACATCAAGAGTAGATGCTTTGAAACAGGCTGTAGAGAAAGCCGGCAGCTTTGGTTTCTCTTTAGAAGGAGCTGCAATGGCCAGCGATGCTTTCTTCCCATTCCCTGATTGCGTAGAATTGGCAGATAATGCAGGTGTGAAGAATGTTATTCATCCGGGTGGCTCTGTTCGTGACCAAGAGACTATTGATTATTGCGAACAGCACAATATGACTTTGGTAACTACAGGTTTCAGACATTTCAAACATTAATTAACCATTAACACTATATTAAGGTGGGACTTTTTTCTTTGACACAAGAATTATCGATGGACCTTGGTACTGCCAATACCATCATAATGTACAGAGACAAGATTGTTGTCAATGAGCCATCTATTGTAGCCTTGGACAATAAGACCGATAAACTTATTGCCGTAGGTGTAGAGGCTAAAGAGATGTATGAGAGAAATCCTCAGAACATCAGGGTTATCAGACCATTAAGAAATGGTGTGATAGCAAGCTTTGAAGCGTGTGAACAGATGATTCGTGGCTTCATAGATAAGGTGGATACAGGCAGACGTCTGTTTTCTCCATCGTTAAAGATGGTTATCGGTGTTCCTTCCGGTATTACAGAAGTAGAATTGCGTGCTGTACGTGACTCGGCCGAACATGCAGGTGGTAGAGATGTTTATATGCTCTACGAACCTATGGCAGCTGCTCTTGGTTTGGGTATAGATGTATTGGCACCTGTTGGTAATATGATTGTTGATATAGGTGGAGGTACTACAGAAATTGCGGTTATTTCATTAGGTGGTTTGGTTTCCAATCGTTCTGTAAAGGTTGCAGGCGATGATTTTACTGCCGATATCCAGGAATATATGGGCCGTCAGCATAACATTAAAGTAGGTGAACGTATGGCTGAACGCATTAAGATTAATGTGGGTGCTGCGTTGACAGATCTTGGTGAAGATGCTCCGGAAGATTATATTGTGGCCGGTCCAAACAGAATTACAGCTTTGCCTATGCGTGTACCTGTTTGTTATCAGGAGATTGCCCATTGTTTGGATCATTCTATTTCGCGTATCGAGACAGAAATATTGAATGCGTTGGAGAGCACTCCTCCGGAACTTTATGCCGATATTTTGCAGAATGGAATCTATTTGTCGGGTGGTGGCTCTATGCTGAGAGGTATAAGCAAGCGTCTGACTGACAAACTTGGAATAGAATTCCGTGTGGCAGAAGAACCTTTGCTTGGAGTAGCTAAGGGTACTGCTGCTGCTCTGAAGAATGTAGAAAAATATCCGTTCTTGATGAGATAAAAGGATAGGAGACATTGCCGTGCGTTCGCTATTTGACTTTATAATTAAGCACAGCTATGTTATCTTGTTCCTGGTTTTGGAAACGGTATCGCTGGTTCTGCTGTTTGGCTTCAACAGCCTTCAGAAGGAGGCTTTTATGACCTCTGCAAATTCAGTGTCCGGTTTTATTCTTGAAACAAGAACCAATGTCTCAGGCTTTTTTAGTCTGGGAAAAGAGAATAGTAAGCTTGCAGCCGAAAATGCGCGGTTGCAAGCTGAACTTTTTATGTTGCGTGATTCAATAGCCGATAGTTCTATTGCAAAGAGCGGTAATGATATTATAACTGCACGCGTTATTGACAATTCCATACGTAAAGATGACAACTATATCACTTTGAACAGAGGATCTAAAGATGGTATAGCTCAAGGAATGGGCGTTTACGATTCAAATGGTGCAGTAGGTGTAATAATGCTTACAGGAAAGCATTATAGTATAGTATTACCGGTTATTAATGGTAAAAGCAGTATCAGTTGTAAGATTAAAGGTGACAATAGCTTTGGTTTTTTGGAATGGTCGGGTGGCGATGCTTCTAAAGCTGAATTGAGAGATTTGCCTTACTATGCAACTGTTAATGTGGGTGACACAATTGTTACTAGTGGTTACTCTAAAATCTTTCCTGAAGGTATTAATGTAGGTGTGGTTTCTGATGTGCAACAAGTTACATCGGGTTATACATTGAAGGTGAGTGTAAGACTGGCTGCCGATTTGAGTAATTTAGGTTGGGTGTACATAAATACCACGCAGGCTGATGATGAACTAAAACAACTGTGGAAAGAGATAGAAAAATAGTATGGAAGCTATATCTTTATTAAAGAAGATAGGACAGATTATTCTGTTGGTATTGTTACAGGTACTATTACTGAACAAAATTAATTTGTTTGGTTATGTTACCCCTATGCTCTATATTTGGATAACCATAAAAGCTGCCAACAATATATCTCAGAGCGGTCTCTTGCTTTTATCTTTTTTTACAGGGTTAGCGGTGGATATGTTTACCGGTACGCCCGGTATGAATTCTGCTGCCATCACCTTGTTGGCATTTCTGCAACCATTCATTTTTAAACTGTTTGTTACATACGACAGGCGCGAACAGATAATCCCAAGTATTGATACTATGCGTAGAGGGCCTTTTGTAGGTTATGTAACGCTTTGTGTAATAATTCATCATCTGTTCTATTATGTACTAAAAAGTATTCCGGTGGCAGATTGGTCTATGCTTATAGCAAAAGTGTTGTTCAGTACTGTTCTGACTGTGCTGCTTATAGTGGTTGTAGAGGGTTCATACGTAAAGAATGCAAAAAAAGGTAGAAGGTGAAGGGCTACAAGTATAAGAATAGAAAATATACCATAATGAGTATCTTTATGATAGT
This sequence comes from uncultured Bacteroidales bacterium, assembly GCA_937876995.1. Classification (GTDB taxonomy): domain Bacteria; phylum Bacteroidota; class Bacteroidia; order Bacteroidales; family Bacteroidaceae; genus Colenecus. The sequence goes on from CALEFD010000102.1 coordinate 7,487, forward strand.
TGTTGTGGTCTATATTTGTCGTCTTTTCTCTATTCAGGTAATAGACCAGACTTATCGTGAGAGTGCCCGTACAAATGCCCTTTACAACAAAACATTATTTCCTTTACGCGGTATTATTTATGACAGGAACAACAATATAGTGGTTGGAAATCAGCCGTATTATGATGTAACTGTTGTAATGCGTAATATTGAAGAAGACTTAGATACGCTGGAGTTGTGCCGGCATTTAGATATTACCAAGGAATATTTTGAGACACGCATAAAAGATATTAAGAACTCAAAAAAGAATCCGGGTTATTCTCCCTATACAGAACAGGTTTTCATGTCTCAGTTATCTATAGAGGAGATATCTACTTTTAGAGAGAACCTGTATCGTTTTAAGGGATTTGGCATAGAAAATAGAACTCAACGTCAGTATCACTACAATGTAGGTGCACATCTATTGGGCGATTTGGGTGAAGTTTCAAAGAGCGAAATGGATAAAGACGATTTCTATGACCGAGGCGATTACATAGGTAAACAGGGCGTGGAAAAATACTACGAGAACTATCTGCGTGGTGAAAAAGGTGTGGCAGTGATGCTGAAAGATGCGTATGGTAGAATACAGGGTAGTTATATGAATGGTGAATACGATGTGGCACCTGTAGCCGGAAAAAATCTTACGCTGAGTGTAGATATTGCTTTGCAACAGTTAGGTGAAAGATTGATGCAGGGCAAAATAGGCAGCATAGTTGCCATAGAACCATCAACAGGCGAAATTCTCTGTATGGTATCTGCTCCCACATTTTCTCCTACAGAATTGGTGGGCAGACATAGAAGTGAAAATTATCAGCAACTTTCCAATCATAAATCAAAACCTTTGCTGAACAGAACTATCATGGGTACATATCCTCCCGGTTCTACTTTTAAAACAGCTCAGGCACTTACCTTTTTAGAAGAAGGTATAGTAGATAGCAGAACATCGTATCCATGTTCCAATGGTTTTGTATATGGCAGGCTTAAGGTGGGATGTCATGCTCATTCATCGCCTATATCACTGGCTCCGGCTATAGCAACATCGTGTAACAGTTATTTCTGTTGGGGTTATTTTAGAATGATAGGCGACGAAAAGTATGGTTCTGTGCAACAGGCTATGACCGTATGGAAAGACTATATGGTGGATATGGGTTTTGGCTATACGCTTGGAGTAGATATACCAGGTGAGAAACGTGGTATGATACCCAATGCACAATATTACGATAAGTTATACAACAAGAGTTGGAATGGTTTGACCATTATAAGTAACTCTATAGGACAGGGAGAGGTTACTTTAACACCATTGCAGATTGCTAATTTAGGGGCAACCATAGCTAACAGAGGTTATTATATTACCCCTCATGTGGTTAAACAGATAGAAGGAGCAGAGATAGATTCAATATATACCAGTAAGCATTACGTAAATATAAGCAGGGAAAATTATGAACTTGTTGTAGAGGGTATGCGTCAGGCTGTTGTAGAAGGAACGTGTGCATCTGCAGCTTCTGAAAACTATATAGTTTGTGGAAAGACAGGTACTGCGCAGAACAATGGAAAGGACCATTCAGTCTTTATGGGATTTGCTCCTATGGATAATCCGCAGATAGCAATAGCCGTATATGTGGAGAATGGTGGTTTTGGAGCTACATACGGTGTGCCTATAGGTGCTTTGATGATGGAACAGTATTTAACGGGAACATTGTCGGAAGAGAGTGAAAAGAAAGTTGAGTATTTTGCCAATAGAGTGATTGATTATGGTGAACAAACGCGTTAATGTAATTAAGAATCTTGACTGGATTACAGTTGCTCTTTTCCTGCTCATAATGGTTTGTGGTTGGCTGAGTATCTGTGGTGCAAGTTCTAATGTAGATGTTACTCAATTACTGTCGTTTTCTACACGTCCGGGTAAACAACTTGTCTGGATGCTTTGCTCTATTGTTTTGGCAACAGGTATATTGGCTGTTACTAAAGATTTTATAGAGAAGTATTCTTATGTTATATATGTATTACTGTTGCTTTTGTTGCTGGTTACCATAATAATAGCAGAAGATACCAAAGGATCCCGTTCATGGTTGCGTTTTGGACCTGTGAGTCTGCAACCGGCAGAATTTTCAAAATTCGCAACTGCGTTGGCGTTGGCTAAACTTGTTGATACTCATGGGTTTGTATTGGAGAAGTGGGGCAATCTGATAAAAGCTGCCGGAATTTTCATGCTACCTTTATTGCTTATTATAGCACAAAAGGAGACCGGATCTGCCATAGTCTATTTAGCTTTCTTCTTAGTCCTGTTTCGCGAAGGTATGAGCGGAAATATTTTGCTTATAGGCTTTTGTATGGTGCTCTTCTTTATACTGGGCATAAAGTATTCCGAATTTGAGTTTGCAAATCAAATATTCAGTGTAGGTGTCTGGTTGGTTTTGTCGTTAATCCAGATTATAACAACTATACTTATATGGATGTATTCAAAAGATAGAAGAATGACTGCGCTATCCTCCTATATTAATATAGGTGGATTGTTATTGGGCATATCTGTTTCTATGTTAATTTATCCTTTTGATGTGACAATATTACAGATTGTACTTATTTCTATAGTTATAGTGTTGCTTCTGTTCTACGGATTTAAAGATATGATAAGACAGTATTTCTTTATAGCTCTCTTTGCTATAGGTTCGGTGGGTTATCTCTATTCTGTCGATTATGTCTTTGAAAAGGTCCTGGAGGAACATCAGCAGACCAGAATAAATGTGATACTTGGATTGGAAGACGATCCTTACGGAGCAGGTTATAATGTGAATCAGTCAAAAATAGCAATAGGTTCAGGAGGTTTTACCGGCAAGGGCTTTATGAAAGGAACACAGACCAAACTGAAATATGTGCCTGAACAAGATACCGATTTTATATTCTGTACTGTTGGTGAAGAACAGGGTTTTTTAGGGTCGGCATTTGTGCTATTGCTCTATTTGGGATTATTACTGCGTTTAGTATATCTTGCAGAACAACAGACATCAGTTTTCTGTAGAGTCTATGGATATTCAGTAGCGTGTATTCTGTTTTTCCACCTATTTATAAATATAGGAATGGTGTTGGGAATAACTCCGGTAATTGGTATCCCTTTGCCTTTCTTTAGTTATGGTGGTTCTTCATTATGGGGCTTTACCATTCTGTTGTTTATCTTCCTTAGAATGGATTGCGAACGGACAGCCCGTTAAGAGACTGTCCGCTACTATTTATTGTTCTACGTTATTGTTATTGTTGTTACGTTTGTGGAACTTATCTTTTCTGTTCCAATGACCATCTCTACTACGTCTGTGTTGGTCTTCGCGATTTTGTGGCTGTTGTGGCTGTTGGTTGTTTTCAGTTCTGTCTTGTTGGTCAAAATTCTTTCTGATT
>CALEFD010000103.1 GCA_937876995.1 uncultured Bacteroidales bacterium
GGGGGGAAGAAGCCAAAACTTGTTTTGGCGGAACCGAAACAAATATACCTATTACTAAAAGCCTATTACTAAAACCTATTACTTCTAACCTACGTTAGGAAAACAGTCTAAGTATATCATTCAAATTGGCTACAATGAGTAAGGCAAACAGAATAAACATACCTATGGTATTTGCTATCTCAAGGAACTTATCTTTAGGTTTTCTGCCTGTAATAACCTCTACCAGAAGGAACAGCACATAACCACCATCTAAAGCAGGAATAGGAAGAATATTCATAAACGCCAAGATGATAGAAAGGAATGCTGTCATCAACCAGAATGAATGCCAATTCCACTTTTCAGGGAATATGCTGCCTATAGTTCCAAAACCACCTAATGATTTTGCGCCCTCTTTAGTAAATACATACTGGAAATCGCTTACATATCCGCGCAGAGTATTCCATCCGTATTTAATACCGGCAGGGATAGAAGAGAAGAATCCATACTCTTCCTGTTTTACCTGATATTCATCTGTAAAATGGTAGATACCTATCAGGAAATCGGCATCGGCAGCTACTGTCAATGTATCTCTGCCACTGTTGCCTCCTATTATCATACTTAGATTATGATCTACATATTCGTTTTCTGCCTTTATACGCAAATCAGTTAGCACTGTACGGAATGATGTCCAGGTTTGAGCAGGAATACCATTTACGCTAATAATAGTATCACCCGGCTCTATTCCGGCGTTATATGCGGGACCATTAACCATAAGACTATCTACTGTCATAGGACTTAAAATAGATATAAACGGAACTTCGCGAGTAAAGTCAAACAACGACAGTTCTTCAGGCATAGACAACACTAGTTCTTTGCCATTTCGTAGAACGGTTACCTGTTCTGCTTTCGCTATGGCACGATACAGATCGGCATCAAACTGTTTTACAGGTTTGTCATCGGTAGCCAAAACTACATCGCCATCCTGGAAGCCCAAAGACTTGGCATGTTCGTTAAATTCCATTCCATACTCTGTTTCAGTGGCAGGAATATAGCTGTCACCCCACTTCCAAAGCACAGCAGAATATATCATAAAGGCCAATATCAGATTAAACATTACTCCACCTACCATTATAAGCAGACGTTGCCAGGCCGGTTTGGTACGGAACTCCCAGGCTTTAGGTTCCTGCTGCATGGCTGCCACATCCATAGATTCATCTATCATACCGGCTATCTTACAATAACCGCCAAATGGAACCCAGCCCACACCAAATTCTGTATTTTCCGGATACTTTCTCCAGTCATCATCGGGCAGAGTATCCAAATCTATAGGTTTGTAGGTCACCTCCTCTTTTCCTTCAAAGTTAAAGCGTTTCTCCTCTTCATAACTCTCCGGTACGTTTTTGGCAAAGAATTTCACTCTTAGCTTACCGTTTACCTTTTTTACTCTGATAAGTGAAAAGTTTGGATTGAAGAATGCATAGAATTTTTCTACTCTTACTTTAAAAACTCTTGAAAAAAGAAAATGTCCAAATTCGTGAATAACAACCAGTATGGTTAACGATAAAATCAACTGAATAAGACGAATCCAAAATGCTGACATAAAAAACTACTCCTTATTTAAAATCATCTACTAATCTTTTTGCTACCAATCTCGATTCTGCATCAATGGTTATATAATCGTCCAGTGATGGCTGTTTCTGGAACGGAATGGTTTGCATTGTCTTCTCTATAATATCACTCATCTGCAAGAAGCCCACCTTATCGTTTAAGAATGCAGCTACGCACACTTCGTTTGCAGCATTAAGCACACAAGGCATACTTCCACCCTCTTCTAAAGCTCTGTATGCCAAAGCCAAATTGCGGAAACGCTCCATATCGGGACGTTCAAAGGTGAGCGATTCCATTGTATAGAAATCTACACGTGGGAAATCGGCCTTCAGCCTGTATGGATAAGAGAATGCATATTGTATGGGCAGACGCATATCGGGAGCACCCAACTGTGCCTTTACTGCGCCATCTTCAAACTGTACCATTGAATGGATAATAGACTGAGGATGTACCAACACCTCTATTTTATTATAAGGTACGCCAAACAGCCATTTTGCCTCTATCACTTCAAATCCTTTGTTCATGAGAGTGGCAGAATCGATAGTTATTTTTGCTCCCATATTCCAATTAGGGTGCTTCAAAGCTTCACGTTTGGTTACACTTTTCAACTCTTGATAACTGCAATTACGGAACGGACCGCCCGAAGCTGTCAGTATAATCTTCTCTACGTTGTTATACTGTTCTCCTGTTAAACACTGAAAAATGGCAGAGTGTTCAGAATCTACAGGCAGCATAGGTACTCTGTATTCCTGTACCAAAGATGTAATCAATTCACCTGCTACTACTAATGTCTCTTTATTTGCCAATGCTATGGTTTTGCCGGCTTTTATTGCCTCTATGGTTGGGCACAGACCTGCAAAGCCTACCATAGATGCCAATACTATATCTATAGGATCGGCTGTAACTATCTGGTTTATGGCATCACTTCCTGCATATACTTTAATAGGAAGGTCTTTCAATGCTTCACATAATCTCTGATAATGGTTCTCGTTTGCTATAACTACAGTGTCAGGCTGAAATTTTTTAGCCTGTTCTATAAGTAGTTCTACATTATTATTGGCTGTCAGAGCATACACTGAATACTCTTCACTATGAGATTCAATTACCTCAAGTGCCTGACTGCCTATAGAACCTGTTGAACCTAATATTGCTATCTGTTTCACTGGAATAAAATATATTTTTCAGGATCAAGTGGTTGACCCTCGTACCACAATTCAAAATGAAGATGCGGACTTGTCTGATAAGTTGTGCGATTACCCGATACAAGAGCTATAACATCGCCCTGTTTAACTTTATCGCCTTGCTTTTTCAGCAAAGATTCGCAATGTTTATATACTGACATCAATCCACCCGGATGTGACAGACAGATAATGTAACCCGATGTAGATGTATATGCACTTACCACCACTGTTCCGTCCATAACAGCCACCACACTCTCTTGTGGGTTTGCTGCAATATCCACACCCCGGTGGTCTTCTGTTGGATTAAAGCGTTGTGCTATTATTCCTATGGTTGGACGTATCATATTTAGCGATTGTAACTTTGCTCCTGTGGCTATAGGCGATGTTATGTTATAACGTTCTGCCTCTTCGTAAGCGGTTACAAAGTTCTCTTCTCTATCGGTTTTTTCCATCAGTTGTTCACTTCTTACTATGGTAAGTGAATCTACGGAATAGACTGTGTCCAGGTTTATATTTCCGGCAAAGATGTCCTGTATGTTTGTTATGTAATGATTTTGCAAATTGACAATATATTCCAACGAATCTATGCGAAGTGCTTCGTCAATAATGGTCTGTCGCATAAGATTGTCCTGATATGTATCATTTCTCTGTTTAGGAGTTTTGTTGTAAAGGAGTATTCCCAATGTTATTACAACCGCAGTATATAACAAAAGCAAAAGTATTAAACGCAGACGTGAAAGTTTAACATTTACCACCTCTCTCAGTTCATTTTGGTTGACAATGGAAATGTTATACTTAAAGACCAACTTGTCCCACAGACTCTGTTTGGCAATTCTCTTGCGTTTATTTCTAATACTTTTCATAACTATTACAGTTCTGCAACGCCTTCGGGCAAATTATACTTTATTACTCTATTCATGCTGTCTATACTCTCTATCCAGGCATCGTTTGCAGGTATAACTCTCTCTCTGTCGCCCTGTTTTACCAGGAACAATACGTTAAGAGTGGAATCATCTACCGCTACTATATTGCCTAAATAACCGGCCACTGCATCTTCTACCTTATAATCAATAAAGGTGCTCCATGACATCTGGTCCAGATTATTCTCTACATATTCATTGGGCAGATACACTACTACCCCCTGGAACTTACGGGCCTGTTCCACACTGTCAATATCGTCAAACTTTACCAGGATATTGGTGCTACTCTTGCCTCGTATGGATTCAATGAAGAACGGCACTAAAATTCCATCCATGGAACATACCAGATAATCGGTATCTTCCGACCAACCCATATCGGCGGGAACAGAAACCACCAGTTCTCCATTCACTCCGTGGGTTTTTAGTACATAACCCATTCTTTGTACTTCGTGCAGTTCTATCATTGTCTGTCAATCTACTCTGGTAATTCTTGCGCCTATGGCATTCAGACGACCGTCTATATCCTGATAACCACGATCTATCTGATTTATGTTATCTATTCTGCTGGTACCTTCTGCACTCATTGCTGCTATCAGCAACGCAATACCGGCACGTATATCGGGCGAAGACATTCTTCTGGCCTGCAATGCCATATTCCTGTCATGACCGACCACCACTACTCTATGCGGATCACAAAGTATTACCTGTGCGCCCATATCTATCAGGTTATCCACAAAGAAAAGACGGCTTTCAAACATCTTCTGATGTATCAATACGCTTCCTTTTGCCTGAATAGCTGTTACCAGCAACACACTTAAAAGGTCTGGTGTCAAACCCGGCCAGGGTGCATCTGCCAAGGTCATAATAGAGCCATCAATAAATGATTCTATCTGATAATGCTCTTGCGATGGAATAAAGATATCGTCACCCTGCTGTTCCATCTGTATGCCTAAACGTTCAAAACTTTTTGGTATGATACCAAGATTCTGGTACGATACGTTCTTTATAAGCATTTCGCTCTGTGTCATGGCTGCCATACCTATAAAACTGCCCACCTCAATCATATCGGGCAATATCTTATGCGATGTTCCGTGTAGTTCTTCCACACCGTTTATGACCAACAGGTTACTACCTATACCACGTATGTCGGCACCCATTCTTACCAGCATTTTGCTAAGTTGCTGCAGGTATGGTTCGCAAGCTGCATTGTAAATAGTGGTTGTACCTTCTGCCAGAACTGCTGCCATAAGTATATTGGCAGTACCGGTTACAGATGCTTCGTCAAGCAACATATAGGAGCCATTAAGATGTTCTGCTTCAAGTTCATAGAAGCCCTTCTTGTCGTTATAAGTGAACGATGCGCCCAATGCCTGCAATCCCACTATATGGGTATCGAGTCTGCGACGACCTATCTTGTCTCCACCGGGTTTACCCACTACGGTTTTACCAAGTCTGGCCAACAGCGGACCAAGCAACATAACCGATCCACGTAATCCGGAACCCTTCACAATGAATTCCATACTATCTACGTAGTCGGCATCCAAATCGTCTGCTATAAAAGAGTATGTTCCGGGTGCAAGCATCTTAACCTTTACACCCAAACGAATAAGCATATCAATAAGATTGCGAACATCAAGAATGTCCGGCACATTTTCCACTACTACCTCTTCTTTTGTAAGCAGTACTGCACACAATATTTGCAACACTTCGTTTTTTGCGCCCTGCGGAGTGATACTTCCTTTAAGTCTGTGTCCGCCCTCAATAATGAATGATGCCATATTCAATATCTCTTTTTGATCTTCTTTTTACCGTTTTTCTGCTGATTCTGCTGTGGAGGTGCCTGTGCAAATGTTACATTTAGGTCTCCCTCTCTAAGCTGAATTCTGCCTCGCGAAAGATTATACATATCATTTGCTATACGTTCATCATCTACCATCTCCTTATTCCATGTCATAAGGTTTTTCTTCATCTGTACAGCAACTAACCTTACCAACTGATTACGGGCAGGGCCCTCCTCCATTTGAGAAACTTTTTCTATAAGCTCAGGAACTATTCTGCCATAGTGTACAAAACGTATATCACCATTTGAATACTCTATCCTATCCGGTTCCTGACGTCCTTTCTTTAGTATTGTTATTTCACAAGGGTAATCAATTTCCAATTTATAGTCCGACATAAATGCCAGATGGTCCCACAGTTTGTTTCTGAAATCGGGGACATCACGCAGTGCCGGATACATATTACCCATAATGGCTATGATTGAATCGGCACATCTCTGGCGTTCTGCCTTATCTTTTATAGTAAGTGCGTAATCTACCATTTTCTGAATAGAACGACCATATTCAGGCATTGGCAGTTTATCTCTTTGCGTATTGTAATTGTAGTTCATCAAATTAGTTTTTTAGGTTTTATTGCTACAAAATCTTTTAAATAGTATGGTTCAAAATATGCAACATCACAAAATTCCTCTCTGTTAAACTGCATCTCTGCCAATGGGAACATCCATCTTGCCAACGGTTTAACATTGTCTATAAAATGAGCATTTGGGTGATTTATTATCTCTTTACACTTTGCTGCACCATTGCCCATAAAATAGACCGGTCCCTTATCTAAATACTCTTTGTAAGTATCGGCATCTACTATATCGGCACCTATAGGACGAATGGTCTGCAACGCTCTATCGTATATGGCAGAATAGACCTCCATTCTGCGGGCATCTATCATAGGACACAGCAGAGCTTCGTCCGGCAGATCCATGTTCAGCAATGCAGGAACACAAAGCAGTTTAAGTGTAGATACTGACAGTAGTTTTATCTCTCTGCCATAGCATATTCCCTTAGCCATAGAAACACCTATTCTCAATCCGGTATATGAACCGGGGCCTTCACTTACAGCCACTGCATCTAAAAGTATTCCTCTGCTATCTGCCAATGCCAGGGCTTCATCTACAAAAACTCCCAATGTTACGGCATTATTGTTTATGGAGCTGTCGTGTTTATCGAACAACAGTTCTCCATCCTGACTTACTGCCACCGAACACCCTTCGGTAGCCGATTCTATATGTAAAATTACACTCATTTTATCAATCTGTATGTCTTAAAATACAAAAGTAAGGAAATAATTTAACAAGAGTCACCAAAAATCACTACTTTTACACATCCTTTACATAACGTAATTAAAACAGATATGATACAATCAATGACAGGCTATGGAAAAGCCGTTGCCGAAATAGGAGAAAAAAAGATAATTGTAGAGATTAAATCGCTTAACAGCAAAGCAATGGATTTGAGTACAAGAATTACTCCTCTGTTCAAAGAGAAGGAACTTGAGATTCGTTCTATTGTCACTACAGTACTGGAACGCGGCAAGGTGGATTTGTGTATATATCTGGATTCAGGCAATACTACAAATGCCCAAAGCATTAACAAGGTTGTATTCAAAAACTATCTGCAACAGATTAAAGAGATAGCTGAAAGCGAAAATTTAGATATGCCACAGGACTGGTTCCAAACCATTCTGCGAATGCCGGATATCTACTCCACCACTCAGCAGGAAGAGATTAGTGAAAACGATTGGAATATTCTAAAGAAGGCTATAGAAGATGCTGTAAATGCTCTAGTTGAATACAGAAAAACAGAGGGTGCGGCACTGGAAGTTAAGTTTAGAGAAAAGATAAGTAATATATCTGATTTGCTGGCATCTGTTAATCAATACGAATCTGCCCGCGTAAGTAAGATAAAGGATAGAATTAAGAATGCCCTTGTAGAACACGTTGGTGCCGATTATGATACCAACCGTTTTGAACAGGAGCTTATTTACTACATAGAAAAGTTAGATATTAACGAAGAGAAACAGCGTTTGACCAACCATCTTGACTACTTTATCAAGACTATAGAAGATGAAAAGGGTCAGGGCAAGAAACTTGGTTTTATAGCTCAGGAGATGGGACGTGAAATCAACACTTTGGGTAGTAAAAGTAATCTGGCAGAATTACAGAACATTGTTGTAATGATGAAAGATGAACTGGAGCAGATTAAAGAACAGGTTCTTAATGTAATGTAATGATTATGAAAGGTAAATGTCTTATTTTTTCAGCCCCTTCAGGTTCCGGTAAATCTACCATTGTGAATTATCTGCTTACTCACCCTGAACTTAAAATGGTATTCTCTGTATCTGCCACTAGCCGCAAGCCCCGTGGCAAAGAGCAGGATGGTGTGGAATACTACTTTTTATCTACAGAAGAGTTCAAAGAGCGCATAGCCAACAACGAATTTTTAGAATACGAAGAGGTTTACGAAGGCTGTTTTTACGGTACACTGAAAAAGCAGGTTTACGATAAGCTTGAAGCCGGTTATAACGTAGTTTTCGATGTTGATGTAGAGGGTGGATGTAACATAAAAAACTTCTTTGGCGATGAGGCTATGTCTATCTTTATTCAGCCACCTTCGGTAGAAGAGTTAAGAAAAAGACTTGTTGCCAGACAGACCGATTCTGCCGAGATGATTGAAACCCGTATTGCAAAAGCAGAATATGAACTGACATTTGCAGAACGTTTTGATGTTGTCATTATAAACGATGTGTTAGAGGAAGCTTACAGCAATGCTCTGACTGCCGTTAAAGAGTTTCTTAATGTTGAATAAAACCAGGACTGCCATCTTTGGGGGTACATTCAATCCCATTCACAACGGGCATCTATCCATAGCAAAATGCATTATGGAGAGTGGTCTGACAGATGAATTGTGGTTACTGGTTACACCCAGGAATCCCTGGAAAGAGGGCAAAGAACTGATAGATGACAATATCCGTCTGGATATGGCAGCCAAAGCCACTGCACAGATTCCCGGAGTCTATGCCAGCAATTATGAGTTCAATCTGCCTATACCGTCGTACACTGTAAATACCATGAAATCTCTGGTGAACGATTATCCGGACAGAGAATTCATTTTAGTGATTGGTGCCGATAACTGGACTGCTTTCAACAAGTGGAAAGATTACGAATACTTCTTAAAAAATCACCATATTATTGTGTATCCCAGACCCGGATACCCCATAACAGACACTCTTCCAAAGGGTGTAACTGTACTTGATATGCCGCTTTTGGATATCAGTTCTACTATGGTTCTACAGAAATTTAAAGAGGGTTTGCCTATAGAACACCTTGTGCCCGCTAACGTTCAAGAAGAGCTACAGCGTATGCAGAAATGCCCTCCATTCTGCCTGTAAAGCCCAAACGTTCTGTTGTAGTGGCTTTTATGGAGACTGCATCCAAATCTACACCCATAACTTCTGACAGTACTCTGCACATTTCCGGAATATGCGGATTCATCTTTGGATATTCGGCACATATAGTAACATCTATGTTACCTACTTTATAACCTTTTTCAGCAACTATCTTTACTGTTTCTGCCAATAGTATCTTACTGTCTATATTCTTGAATTTAGGATCTTTATCGGAAAAATGGTAGCCTATATCACGCATATTGGCTGCTCCCAAAATGGCATCGCATATTGCGTGTATAGCCACGTCGGCATCTGAATGTCCGTCAAGTCCCTTTTCAAAAGGAATCTGAATACCTCCTATCCACAGTTCACGATTCTCTACCAATCTGTGAACATCAAAACCCATTCCTACTCTAAATGCCATAAGCTGTATTTTAATATCTGCCTACCAAACTTTTCAGACCATCCATATCGAATGAAAGAGTAAAGCGCAAGGTCTGATCCAACGGATTACTCTGTGCTGTAGAGATAAGATAAGCAGCATCAAGTGAAAAGACATTCATCTTAAAGCCGGCACCTACAGTGAAATACTTTCTGTTTCCTTTATATTCGTTTTCGTAGTGATAACCACCGCGAATAAAGAACTGTTCGTTATAAATATATTCCAGACCTACACCCCAATATACCTCTTTCAGTTCTTCGTTAAATCCTCCGGGTGCATCGGCAAAAGATTTGAATATACCTGCTATAGGAGAGACATCGTTATAACCGGTAGATTCCACCCAGCTTTGATATTCCGATGCATAGCTATACTTATCGTCACCTGCTACATCTTCCGATATAAACCAGTTGCTATCCGGATTTGATGCCTCTACAAGGAACTGTGCGTATGTGGGTTTTGTAGGAACCATCAGTTTGTTTACATCGGCATTGATTGATATTGAATTATAGCCGTCTATAGGTATCAACAACGATAATCCCAATCTTAGGTTTGTAGGAATAAATTGGTTGGTCTGACCGCCATCGTATGAAATTTTACTACCTATGTTAGATGCGTTCATACCCAGTCCCAACATACAGTCTCTGCGTCCTAACGATACAAAATTATTGTAGTAGAGTGCCATATCGGCTGCAAATGCTTTACCGGGTGTTACATCGTCTGCATAATCGTACTGCAAATCGGAATAGATGAAACGCATACCTACCGCTGCCGACAATGTCTCTGACAGTTTACGAGAGTAGGCAAAATCTACTGCCATTTCGTATGGGCGAATGGTATATGAATCTGCAAGAACCTCTCCTAAAGAGAAATAGGTAAGAGATGAACTTACTGCCGAATAATCGTCAAGTTTATAATATCCTGTAAGGTTTGCCAAATCTATATCACTTACCAACTGACGCAACCAGGGTGTATAACACAACGATACACCTGCCTGACTCTTTGTATAGGGATATTTGGCAGGATTCCAATACTGATTGTTATTATCGTAATATGGATCTGTGGCACAACCTACGTCACCCATGGCACCTGCACGTGAATCGGGAGCAATGGATAACGATGTTACACCTGTATATACAGGATTAAAAAGTTGCTTCTGCGCATTAACGTTCTGTATGGCGGTTGCCAACAGAACACCTATCATAATAGCATAATATCTCTTCATAACTTTAATTCTTTACTTATATATAACTACCGTAATACCTTTTTATTGTATTAACGTGACACAATTATCAACTTATTAACAGCCTTACGCTGAGCACCATTTTCATCTTCCAATATGGCATAGACCAGATACAATCCCGGAGAGACTTTAGAGCCTTTGGTATCTGCCAGATTCCAATTCACCAAACAGATACCGGAACGCGAAGCATCTTCTGCAGATGTGCCCCACACCTCTTTTCCATCTGTCGATACAACTTTAAGTGTTACCGACACATTCTCCGCCGGTCTGTCGTGCTCTACTACAAATGTGGTTGATTCCGATGCAGGATTCTCCATAGGAGTAACAGAAAGTACCGGTTTAAGTCCATCTACCACATTAAATGCAAGATAGGCAGTAGATGAATTGTTCTTAATATCCCACACACGGAACATCAGAGTGTGTTTACCAACAGGCAGTTCAGGTAGTTCAAACACTACTCTGCCTCTGGTGTAATCGCCTGTTACCGATGTAAAATAGCTGTTCACTACATACTGATACAGAGGATTATTGTCTATTGAAATCAATATATCGTGTCCCAAACCGTTTCCGGAGCTGTTAAGGCCATCTATATCGTACACATCGGCCACAAACATAGGCGTTCTATTCACATCGGCACCATATCTGAATTCAGGAGTATTCAGATACATCTTTATTTGTGGTCCTACTGAATCGGTCTCTATGTTTTCTGCTGTACCTCCCACTATAAAATTACTAAAGTTGCCGTTTGCACTCTTCTGCCCGTTATCCAGTTCTGCATACAGAAGTATCTGCCCGTTTTTATCGGAATAGTTTATATCAAGCGGAACGGGGAATGAGAAGCTGAATTCTCCACCCACCACAGAATCACTTCCGGAATAGAGTATCCTGTCTCTGGTTTTATATGTAAACGGATTGGTGGCAGCTGCATTATTCAGTGTGGTAACCTCTCTTTCATTATCAAATACTTTAGGGTAGATAATTCCATTGGTGGTGATTTTATTTCCCAATGCATCTTCTATATGTCCGCTAACAGATACTATGGCACCGGCTTGTGCCGAATGTCCTTCTATATGGGCAGACTGATGATTAAATGAATCTACCACTACAGTATATTCAGGCAGAGCAAGTTTCAGGGCAGGATCGCCCAACAGCACAAAATGGAGTTTGTTCTCTGTCAGATCTTGTATATCGTCTGTTCCTGCTATAATATCGTTCTTTGCCAGACGCAGTGCATCTCCCACAGTGTTAGCCTGTCCGTTACTATCACGCTTAAGCAGATATTCGGTATAGAGAGTATTCATTCTGTAATTCATACTTGCATATACCGTTCTGGTGGTTGTCAGCAGTCCTACTGCACCACCCTTTCCGTTAAGAATAAGATTTTCGCCAATATTTTCCAAAGGAGAATCAAATGGAGCTATGTCGCACGATGCTGTTATCCAGAAAGGAGTTGAAGACGACACCAAAGCAGACATATCGCCTTTATTCAACACAAGTTCATGGGAAAGCACATCGGCACTTCCATGTCCCGAATAGTTTACAAGCAATGCACCTGTTTGCAACTGCTCTAACAGTTCTTTGCGTACTGTAGGATAACTATTACCGGAAGCTGTTACCTCCATCTTATATGAGTCCCAATAGATCTTGTTTACATACAACGAAGAATCTGTTGCAGCTATCTTTTCTGCCACATTGTCTGCATCGCGCATGTGTATGTTGTTATCGCCATCATCGCCAAGCATCAATATGCTGTTTTTCCAATCTCCTGCATATTTACGACCTGAATATGCCACTATTTTATCTACCATGGCTTTTGCCTGAGCTTCTGTAATAGCAGGCAAACGGCCTATACCTAAATCTGGACGGTCTTTCAGCAGATTATAGCCCTCTGTATCGTCCAACAGGCCAAAATAATCTTCCATTACGTAAGACGATACCTTGCTCTCTGAATTATCCGATTCATAACAGAGCAGATAATCATGCGGATTTTCGCCACGCCATTCTGATGTTTTCATTCTGTTATCCCAAGCGCCATCTCCAAACAATAGCAGATATCGAGGTTCTTTACCCGGTTCGGCTTTATCGTACAGCATCTTCATAAAACGACGGTAAGCAGTTGCATCGGGAGTTCCTGACGAGAACTCATTATAAACCATATCGGCACGTACCACAGCAACATTCAGTCCGTCTGCATCTCTATGAAGTTCTGCCAATCGTTCTGCCTGAGCAGTTAGTTTCCCCGATTGCGGCACTAATATCACCATATCTGTATGTCCCAATGAATGGAGATTCTGGTTTGATATGCTGCCTATTGCAATTGGTTCCGGAAAATTTGCATTTCTTTTAACTGCAATCAGTTCATCATTACTTTTGATATTTGATGAATATGTGGTTAGAACACCGTCGTTATATTCTGACGGAATTATGGTACATTCACCATCGGCACTCCTTCTCCAAATGATAATATCGGAGGTGGCATTCTCTAACTGCATACTTACCGCATACTTCATAGCCCCCGTTCTAAAGGCCATAAAGTTGTTCTGCATAACCAGTTTTCTATTGTATGTAAACGATACGTAGTCTATTCTGCCCTCAGCACCGGCGGGAGCGCTGTATTCAAGCTTAATCACAGATTTATCTGCTCCAACTGCATCAAAACTTTTTACCGATTCCACAGTTTTTGCAGCATCGTTATCGCCTATCTTTGGTATATATTTGTTATCTAACAGATTACCATTATAGTTTATCTGCAGATAACTGTTTTCAGAAGCATTTGCAGCATACCTTACTCTCAATACAGCTTCTCCATCCACCATATTGGGAGTTTCCAACAATACATTTCTTACAGGAGAAGCATCTGTATCGTAGAAAGTACGTCCTGAGTGATACCAGCTGTAACCGTCGGCTTCATACAGTGCATAGTCTGGATATGTATTCAACAGTTCATTACTGACAAGCGAATCTGTCTGCTCTACGTCCATACCAAAAGCCGGCAGTGTATCTGTCTCTGTCAAGAAATAGTAGCCGTAATCTGAATAGCTATTCTCACTATGCAGATATTCACCATTATAATTTCTGCTCCAGGATATAGGTCCCTGCGCATAGAAGAGCATATAGCCTTTTTCTCTCCATAAGGGCTGTTCAGGCAGATCGTCTGTAAGATTATGCAGTCCCGTTTCCGGTAATACTGCACCACCATAACCATACAAACGTACTTTTAACGGATTCTTAAAACCTACCGATGCCAGAAACTTATCCGATAGTTTATAGACTCCTGTAGATGGAACAGCTATCTTAACCCATTTACCTGTTGAAAGTACAGAATTATCGGCATATCTACTCTCTGTAGATTGACCTGCTTGCGCCATTGCGCGTGCTGCTTTTGGTGTAGCTGTTGCATTTACATTCAGTTTGCAACTCTTTATGGCATAGTAACTTCCATCTCTGTAAATTAAAGGAATGAATCCTATTTCAAGATTCGCTTTTTTCACTGAAACCGAAATATGGGTATCTATTACAGGCCACTGCGGAATATTTTTTATAGATAGTCTCCATCTATCTGCATCTGCTTTAGAAAGTTTTTCCAGTTCCGGATACTCTATCTCTACGCTATAGAGAGAATCGGCATAATCACCATCTAACTGTAGTTTGGTTCCGTAGTAAGGCAAAAGTGTATCACTCTTCATATCCTGCCAATCTATAACAGGAAACAGTGATTCGCCTGCCGATAACATAGTTATTCGACAAGCAAGTATCATCAATATGAAGAGTACCAACTTTTTCATCTACCTGATATGAAAATCCAATACATTTTTGTCGTCAAGATAACCCTGCAAATGTTCACCTATATGCACCGGACCTACACCTACGGGTGTTCCGGTAAAGATAAGGTCACCTGTTTTCAAGGTACAGAAAGAGCTTACATATTCTATTATCGCAGCTACTGAGAAGATCATATCTCCGGTATATCCCTGCTGAACAGTTTTACCATCTATATCAAGACGGAAATTCAAATCTTGAAGTTCCTTCTCTAACGCTTCTTTCTCTATCCAATCACCTACCACTGCCGATGAATCGAAACCCTTACAAAGTTCCCAGGGGAGTCCCTTACTTCTGTATTGGTTCTGCAAATCGCGGGCAGTAAAATCTATTCCCAGGGTCACTGCATCCCAATATCTATCGGCAAACTTGGCCTCTATACTCTTTCCTAACCTTGATATTCTTACCACCAGTTCTGTTTCATACTCTATCCTTTCGGAAAAATCGGGCAGGAAAAATGGCCTGCGATTTCTCAACAGAGATGAGTCCGGTTTCATAAAAATAACAGGATTCTCTTGTTCTAATAACGTCTCGCCCAACTCTTTATTGTGCAGACGATAGTTCATTCCAACACATATTATCTTCATAGTGGGTAAAGGTACAATTTTTA
>CALEFD010000104.1 GCA_937876995.1 uncultured Bacteroidales bacterium
CTTTTTCTATATATTTTCTATATTCACTAATTGTTGTTGCACCTATTAATTGAATTTCGCCTCTTGCAAGTAGTGGTTTTAAAATATTTGCTGCATCTATTGCACCTTCTGCAGCTCCAGCTCCAACTATTGTATGAATTTCATCTATAAATAAAATAATATCATGATTATCCTCAAGTTCTCTAATTATCTTCTTCATTCTCTCTTCAAACTCACCACGATACTTAGTACCTGCTACCATTGTAGCCATATCAAGAGAAATAATTTTTTTATTAAGTAAACTGTTAGGCACTTCCTCATTAGCAATAAGCCTTGATAATTCTTCTACTATTGCAGTCTTACCTACTCCTGCTTCACCTATTAATATAGGATTATTTTTAGTTCTTCTACTTAATATCTGTAGTACACGTCTAATCTCATCATCGCGACCTATAACAGGATCCAGTTTTGCCTGTTTAGCCCTCTCGTTCAGATTTATTGCAAACCTTTCAAGAAATTCTCTGTTTTCATTTCTATTATTCATAGCTTCTCACTTTAAAATTGTCCTCAACCATACAACTTCAAAAGAGAAACCAATATAAAATTTATGCCATATTGACATTTAAATCAATATCTTAGCTGTCATTTTGGCCGATAGACATAGTTACCCATAAACTGAAGATATTTTGAATTATTTTGAAAAAAAAGAGAAAAAAAATTTGGATGATATTGAATTTTACACTTACATTTGCAATATCAAAATGATATCACTTTAATACTTTTATAAATTATGGAAAAGAATTTGAATACAGAGTACAAAGGTTTTAAAGCCAACGGCTTTTTTATGCTATTTGTTTCACTTGCAATTATTGCAGGCAGTATTTGGGGAATTATCTATTCTGCTAACCTGAATTCAACTTTAATGGTTATAGGTTGCATAATAGGAGTTATCGTTGGTATTATCATGCTTTGCGGATTGATGGTTATTGAACCAAATCAGGCAAGAGTCATGGTATTCTTTGGAAAATACCGTGGAAATCTGCTTGACGAAGGTTTTTGGTGGGTAAATCCTTTTATGAGCGTCAAAAAGATTTCACTACGTGCCCGCAACCTTAATGCAGACCCAATAAAGGTTAATGACAAGATGGGTAATCCTATTATGATTGGATTGGTTCTGGTATGGAAAGTAAAGGCAAATGAAATATATAAAGCCATTTTCAATATAGATGCACCTAAACAGGTAATAACCACTACTACCGATGCCAACAAACAGGTAAACATCAATGCAGCAATGAGCGATACCCGCATGGATGCATTAGCAAACTTTGTTGCAGTACAGAGCGATGCAGCCCTGCGACAAGTAGCAGGTAATTACGCATATGACAACAATGCAGCAGTAGAAGGAGAACTAACCCTACGTTCCAATGCCGATGAAATTAATGACGAACTTGAACAGAAATTGGCAGAGCGTCTTAAAATGGCCGGAATAGAGGTAGTTGAAGCACGTATTAACTATCTGGCATACGCACCTGAAATTGCTGCTGTAATGTTACGTCGCCAGCAGGCCGATGCAATAATATCAGCTCGCGAAAAGATTGTAGAGGGTGCTGTATCAATGGTAAAGATGGCAATAGATCAACTATCAGAAAAAGAGATTGTAGAACTTGACGAAGAGCGCAAAGCCGCTATGGTCAGCAATTTATTGGTAGTTTTGTGTTCTGACGAATCGGCACAGCCGGTAGTTAATGCAGGAACATTGCATCATTAATAAATATAATCTATCTTTGCATTATGCCAAAGGAGCAAAATAAGAGTTTTGTATTGCGCATTGATGCGCAGACAATGGAGGCTGTTGAAAAATGGGCGGAAGATGAATTCCGCTCTACCAACGGCCAGCTCCAGTGGATTATAGCAGAAGCTCTCCACAAGAGCGGTCGCCTAAAGAAAGAGAAGAAAAAATAACATAACAACAATGAAAAAGTCAGCATTACTAACAACAGCCTTTGCAATGGCACTCTGCGCATGCGGTGTAGATAGCCCGGAGAAGAGTAACGAATCACTACATCAAGAGTATGCCGATGCCTTTAAAATAGGCTGTGCCATAAATCATAGTATAGCCAGTGGCAGAGATAGTTTGGCAAATGCATTGGTTTTGCACCATTTCAACGCTATTTCTCCGGAAAACGAACTAAAAGCAGAAACCATACAGCCACGCCCGGGAGTATGGAATTTTGGTCCGGCCGACAGATATGTAGAGTTTGGTCAGAAAAACAACATGCACATACTAGGACACACCTTAGTATGGCACAACCAGACACCGGATTTCTTCTTTAAGAATGAAGACGGAACCGCAAAGAGCAAAGAAGAGATGACCGAAGTAATGCGTGAATATATAGAAAAGGTAGTAACACGCTACAACGGCAAAATAGACGCCTGGGATGTAGTAAATGAAATTATAGATAACGATGGTTCATACCGTCCAACCACTTGGGTAAACAGTTTTGGTGGCGATGGCGATGCTGTTGTACTTAGCGCATTCAAATTTGCAGAGCAATATGCACCCGGTACAGAACTATATTACAACGATTTTAATGCATGGCGTCCTGAAAAAAGAGACGGAATAGCTCGTATGGTAAGAATGTTACAGAAAAACGGAGTACGCATAGACGGCGTAGGCATTCAGGCGCATTGGGGACTAAATTTCCCTAAAAACGAATATATAATTGCAGCCATAGACACCTTTGCAGCCCTTGGAGTTAAGGTTATGATAACTGAAATGGACATTGACGTACTTCCACTTACCAAAGAGGGACAGATTATTGGAAAATCTATGCAAGAACCACAGTTCCAGTTAGAAGAATTTGAGATTTTCTTTGACCCATACAAAGATGGACTGCCTGCAGATGTTCAAACAGAACTTACAGCACGTTACAAAGAACTACTGCAAATATTCTACGACAAACGCGACAAGATAGACAGAGTGACGTTCTGGGGGTTACACGATAGTATGTCCTGGAAAAACGACTACCCTATCCCACGCAGAACAAACTATCCGTTGCTTTTTAACAGAGACTTAACACCAAAACCTGCAGTTGAAGCAATTCTCTCTATTCCAGATTGAGTTCTTCGGCAATAAATGCAGAAGTATAGCCCACCCCGGATGCAGCCACCTGTTCCGGGGTGCCTTGTATAAGTAGCTGACCACCACCACGTCCGCCCTCCGGACCCATATCTATAACCCAATCTGCCTGTTTTATCACATCCAGATTATGTTCTATAACCACTACAGTATTACCTTGATCTACAAGCCTGTTAAGAACCTTCATCAAAACACGAATATCTTCAAAATGCAGCCCTGTTGTAGGTTCATCAAGTATATACAAGGTTTTACCCGTATCGCGTTTTGCAAGTTCTGTAGCCAACTTAACACGCTGACTTTCACCACCGGAGATTGTAGTAGATGGTTGTCCTAATTTAAGATAGCCCAACCCAACATCTTGCAAAACCTTGATTTTGTTCAATATAACCGGAATATTTTCAAAAAATTCCACTGCCATATTGATAGTCATATCAAGCACATCTGCAATAGATTTACCTTTATACCTAACCTCTAAAGTCTCTCTGTTATATCGTTTGCCATGACAAACTTCGCAAGGCACCATAACATCGGGCAAGAAGTTCATTTCTATGGTCTTATATCCATTACCCGAACAAGTTTCGCAGCGTCCGCCTTTTACATTAAAAGAAAAACGTCCTGCCTTATATGCTCTAATCTTAGATTCAGGCAGTTCAACAAACAGGTTACGAATATCGCTAAACACACCTGTGTATGTTGCCGGATTCGAACGCGGAGTACGTCCTAACGGAGATTGATCAACATCAATTATCTTATCTATATTTTCAATACCCTCTATACTTTCGTATGGCAGAGGCTCCTTTAATGAACGATAAAAATGTTTGGAGAGTATTGGTTGCAGAGTCTCTTTAATAAGTGACGATTTACCACTGCCCGACACACCTGTTACACATATCAGTTTACCCAGAGGCAAATCTAAATCTACATTTTTCAGATTATTACCCGTACAACCTTTTAACCTGATACTCTGTCCATTACCCAAACGGCGTACCATATTAGCCGGCGCTGTATTCAACATTCCATTCAGATATTGAGCAGTAAGAGTCTGCTCTTTCAGCATCTGTTGAGGAGTTCCGGAAAAGACCACCTTACCACCTTTTCTGCCTGCCAAAGGTCCCATATCTACAACCCAATCTGCAGCAAGCATCATATCCTTATCGTGTTCCACCACAATAACGGAATTTCCTATATCGCGTAACGTCTTAAGAGAATCTATAAGACGACGATTATCGCGTTGATGCAACCCTATACTCGGTTCATCAAGAATATACAGCACATTAACCAGTTTTGAACCTATCTGTGTAGCCAAACGAATACGCTGCTCTTCTCCACCGGAAAGCGATTCCGAAGGACGATTAAGCGACAGATATTCCAAACCCACATCCAGCATAAATTTCAATCTGGCACGAATCTCTTTGAGTACCTCAACCGCTATAGCACGTTGTTTATCATTCAGAACATCCTCTATTGTAAAAGTCCATTCATAGAGTTCCGATATATCCATTGTGGCTAACTGATGAATATTCTTATCTCCTAAACGATAATGCAGAGACTCTTTATTCAGTCTGGCTCCACCACATTCGGGACAGACCTTTGTAACAGCAAACTGATCCACCCATTTTTGTTCTGCTGCAGTTATATCTTTCTGTTCCTGCAATGAACGCACATATTTGGAAATACCCTCATATTCCATAAAGACAGCATCTTCTTCGCTGTTGATACCTGTTATCTGCACCTTGATGCGCTCTTCGGAACCATTCAAAAGTTCATCTATAACATCTTCTGTAAGTTCGTTTACGGGAGTATCAAGTGTAAAATCATACTTTTGCAATAAAGCTGTTATCTGTCTGAATATAAGCGTATTCTTATATGGTCCCAATGGTGCAATTGCCCCTTTGCGCACAGAGAGTGTCTTATCAGGGAAGACCTTGTCTTCATCTACTAAAGAGACATATCCCAACCCCTTACATTTGTGGCAATATCCGTGCGGTGAATTAAAAGAGAAATTATGCGGTGCCGGTTCTTTGTATGAAAGTCCTGTATCGGGACACATCAACTGACGGCTATAGTGACGCACCACACCCTGTTGTTGCAACCCCGGAATACCATTTGAATCGTTAGGCATAGAGAGTATCATCATCTGGCCATCGCCCTGTTTCATAGCCAGGCGCACACTCTCCACAAGACGCTGATGATACTTTTCGTTCACCACAAGTTTCTCTATCACCACCTCTATGCTATGATTAACATAACGGTCTAATTTCATGCCAACCTTAACTTCACGCAGTTCTCCATCGACACGAACATTCAGATACCCCTTTCTTCTGATACTTTCAAACAGTTCTGCATAGTGTCCCTTACGGTTCTTTACCAAAGGAGCCAATATGTATATACGCTGTCCATCATACTCTTTATGTATAAGTTCCAGAATCTGATCTTCTGTAAACTTTACCATTGGCTTACCTGTAATATATGAATAGGCAGTTCCTGCACGTGCAAAGAGCAGACGCAGATAGTCATAAACCTCTGTTGTAGTGCCTACTGTAGAACGAGGATTTCTGTTTGTTGTCTTCTGTTCTATGGATATAACAGGGCTTAAACCCGTAATATTATCCACTTCGGGACGCTGCAGATTACCTAAAAAATTACGCGCGTATGCAGAGAATGTCTCCAGATATCTGCGCTGGCCTTCTGCAAATATAGTATCGAATGCCAAAGAAGATTTACCGCTACCACTCAGTCCTGTAATTACGGTAAGAGATTTTGAAGGAATCTCTACAGAGACATTTTTCAAATTATTGGCCCTTGCTCCTGTTACACATATCTTATCCGATTCCATATCAGTCTCCTACTCCTAACAATACGTTTATATCTGAACGGCGCGTATATCTCTTTCCGCCGGCACCTATTGCATCTATACGAATGTAATAAGTTCCATTACCAACAGTCTCACCTTTATGAGTGCCATCCCAACAGATATAGTACCCGCCATCCACATCGCCTTCGTACTGTAATGACTTTTCATCACCGGAAACAATTAATTGCCCCCAACGATTAAAAATTGACATTTTAAAGCTTACTATAGAGTGTACTTCTACCTTAAACAGATCGTTTATGCCGTCATTATTTGGAGAAAACGCATTTGGTACTCTCAATTCAGAATTATCTATTTGAAATGTTATGGCAGATTGTTCTTCGCCCGGAATTGTATTTTCACTACCCTGTTCTCTGTAAGAATATGCAAAATGTACAGTAAATGTACCATAATCATTAAAGGTATATTCCGTCTCTAAATCTTGTCTTTTAAGATAGACTTCTGTTTTCTGTTTGCCGTCCTGCATAAAACTTCTATCAACGCGCCATTCTGCAAACACCGTTGTACCATCGGACACGCCCGATACTCCGGCATTGAACGACACCTGAAGCGGTGCTTCGTACGAATCAGTTCCGGCATCACCCGCATAAAGAGTATCTACCTCTGCACTTATATCCTGCAACACCACAAATGGTCTTACCAATGGCATTTGAGCCACGGAGTGCATAGACAAAAGACAAAAAACAAGTATATATACTACCCTCATTGTTCCTAATTTACATTCTATGGCAAATATAGACTTTTTTCGTCACATAAATATCAAGGATTCCACAAAGATAACCATAACACCGGCTAAATAACCTAAAAAGGCGTTGAGTGTAACATTCTTCATATACCACATAAAATCCAGCTTTTCCAACCCCATGGCTACTACTCCAGCTGCTGACCCAATTATCAACAAACTGCCTCCTACGCCTGCACAATATGCCAGCAGAATCCAAAACAGTCCATCAACCGTAAAGAACTGCAAATATTGCGGATCTACAGCAGTAGCCAGTTCTGCCACATCTACAATTGGATACATTCCTATACATGCTGCAACCAAAGGAACATTATCTATTACAGAAGACAGCATACCTATTACAGTAGTAATGGAAAAAACTTCATGCACGTTTGTATCAAGAAAATTTGCTACAGATTTCAATACACCCATAGACTGTAATCCCGCCACAGACATCAATATTCCCAAAAAGAATAGTATTGTAGCCATATCTATACGTCTCAAAATCTGCACAACTCTGAATTTTGATTCTTCATAAAAGTTCTTTTTGTAATCACAAACTATCTCTGTAAAGACCCATAATATTCCCAACGAAAACATCACGCCCAGGTATGGAGGTAATCCGGTAAGACTCTTGAATATCGGCACTGAAACCAAACACATAACACCTACTACCAAAACCATAGCGCTCAATCTGCTGCTCACGCCAACTACCGAGTTATTATTTTCTACAGAAGACATTACAAGCGGTGTACTGTTCTTGAGCTTTCTCGATATCAAGAATACAGGTATCAAAAGCGACACCAGACTTGGAACTATCAGATACGACATAAGACCCATAGCAGATGCATTACCACGCATCCAGAGCATAATGGTTGTGACATCGCCAATCGGAGACCATGCTCCACCACTATTGGCAGCAATTACAACTATTGAAGCAAAAAACATTCTCTCTTTCGGTTCATCAATAATCTTGCGCAACATCATAATCATAATGATGGTAGTTGTCATATTATCCAATACTGCCGATATAAAGAAGGTCATTATGGCAACAATCCATAGTAACTTGAATTTATTGTTGGTCGTTACATATTTGGTAATAACATTAAAGCCACCATAACTATCTATTATTTCAACTATGGTCATTGCACCTATTAAAAAAACCAAAGTTTCACACGTAGAACCCAAATGCTCTATCAGGCTGGACGTTACATCGCCCGAATGCAATGCATATATAGTCCATATCAACCCAAACATAACAAGCGCTGTAGCCGCCTTGTTTACATTTAATTTATGCTCCAAAGCAATACACGCATAACCTAAAACAAATATTGTGACAATTATAGGAATCATATTAATAATCTTGTAGCTGTTAATACTATTGTCTGTGCCTAACTGAAAGAGTTAAGCACAATAATACTTTCGTCTTCCTCTAAAACAGGGAAACATCCCCCAAAAAACGAGATGTATAAAAACGCTAAATGATTATTCTGTGTATGGCATACACATATTTGTCAACTGATCTTAAGAAACAGTGTAACGCCTGATTATGCAACCATGCGTGGGATATATTTGAACTTCCCGACAAAAATTTCGCATTGTTTTGAAGACAATACGAACGTGTATGATTCAATTTTGAAGGTTGATGAAGTATAGTTATTGTATTATTCTCAAATGTCAGTACTGCCACCATATCAGAATGTTGCACCACCTCGCACTCAATTTGATGATTCAAATCAAGTGAAACTGTTGCAGTTCCAACTTCAGTGTTATTGGTCATTGAGAACAAACAACACAATATTGGCAGAATTATCATCAACATATACCTCATAACAACGCAAAGTTATGCAAAATGCATTACGAACTACTATTTTTTACTTACTTTTGCACTATAGAAGCAAAATAACAATGAAAATGATAAAAAGGATAGCCAAACAATTAGTCTTTGCGTGCACACTATGTATTGTATCAACAGTTTTTGCACAAGATTCCAGATATTTTCTACATACTGTAACAAAGGGACAAGGATTATATTCCATTTCCAGAATGTACAATGTTACAGAAGATGAGATTATTCAACTGAATCCGGGCAGTGAAAAGGTAATAAAGGTAGGCCAGGAGCTAAAAATTCCACATAAACGCGAAAGCAATAACGAGCAGCGTTTCCACACTATTCAGCCGGGCGAAACGCTATACAGACTATCGGTAGAGAACCGAGTTTCGGTAAAGAACATTTGCGATGCCAATCCAGGACTGTCTGTAGAGCAGTTCAAAGCAGGTCAGGTTATTGTAATACCTGCACCAACCGACGAAGCGCCTATAAAATCCTCTTTAGAAGCAGCCGGAGAGAATATTTCGCAACAGGTACTGGCAGAAGCTACAGAAAAGGCAACAAAAGAGATTCCAAAATACAAAGCCACCCATACAGTTAAGAAAAAAGAGACTATCTACAGGATATGTAAAAACTATGGAATCAGCCAGGCAGAACTGATAGATGCCAACCCACAGTTGCGCTATAACAAGTTACGCACAGGCGACGTTATAAACATTCCATACACAAAAGAAGAGATACAAGAGCAGGAACAAGAGCGCCAAGAGGTTGTAGAACAGATAGATTCTTTGGATGACGAAACCCTATTCACACTAAACGAAGACAAGACCACCCATTTAGATAAAATAAAGGCTGCTCTGATTCTTCCTTTTGAACTTAACGATTCTACAACCACAGAACAGAAAAAGATGATAGAATTCTACCAAGGCGTTCTTATGGCTTTAGAAAAGTTAAAACAAGAGAATGTCTCTGTAGAATTGGTAGTATTGGATTCCGAAGGAGAAGATAAATCCATAAAAACTCTGCTTGAAAGTGAGAAGATGAAGGACGTAAACATTATTTTCGGCCCTAAGTTTAACAACCATATCAGAGAAGCTTCTAACTTTTCTGCAGAACATGCCATTCCATTAGTACTTCCTATCAGTTCTAATGCAGACGATGTTTACAACAACCCATACGTATTCCAGCTTAACACTCCTCAGAGTTATTTCATGCAGGAGATCTATGACCATTTCCTGCTTCAGTTTCCTAAATCTAAAGTTATAATTTTAGATGCTGAAGAGTATAAGAAGAACGATTTTATAGATGGTTTCAAGTTAAGTTTGAACGATGCCAACATTCCACACATTACCATGCCTATAGATACAGGTGCACAGATGTATATTGATTCTCTGGATGCTGAACGCCAGAACATATTTGTTATAAATTCAAGTTCAAGCGCTCCATTGACAGATATATTACCGGTATTACAGCTGGTTAACAGAAACAAACCGGAAGGAATTCAAACACATCTGTTCGGCTATCCTGAATACCAGATATACGCAGCAAACAATTTGGAAGAGTTTTATGAAATTGACACTTGGTTCTATTCTTGGTTCTACACCAACAACACCCTTCCTGAAGCAGAAGCATTCAATTCCAAATTCCGAAAGGCATTTAGCAGACAGATGATGATAAGCTACCCAAGTTTTGCATCATACGGTTATGACATGGCCTATTATTTCCTAAAAGGATTGGCTACATTTGGAACCGATTTCAGTAATCACTTAGACGAAATTGAAACTACTCCTGTTCAGATGGGTTTCAAGTTTGAACGCGTTAACAATTGGGGTGGATTTATAAATCGCAAGGTATTCTTTATACATCTGTCAAATGATTATAAAGTAACAAAAATAGACTTTGACAAATGAAACAGATAAAGTTTGCAGTTATTATAGCACTACTATTGGCAGTAGTTCCTGCCACAGCACAGGTAGGCGCCCTGAGAAATGAGTTTTCTGTAGGTTTTGCAGGTGGTGCAGGTACCAGCAGTGTATCATTTGTTCCAACTATAAAGCAAACTTTCAGTCCGGGCATTACAGGTGGTTTAGTACTTAGATATACATCTGAAAAGTATTTCTGGTTAGTTAGCGCCACACAACTTGAAGTAAACTTTTCACAGCGAGGCTGGACAGAGCTTATAGAAGATGGCTCAGGCAATGAATATACCCGTGTAATCAATTATGTAGAGATACCATTCCTTACCCATCTTGGAGTAGGACGTGAATACCGTGGTTTACAAGGCTATTTAAACATGGGACCACAGATAGGATTTTCTTTGGGCGACAAAGAATACTACGGAGGCAAACTTCCATGGGATGTAACCAATAGACCTAATAATGTAGTAGAACAGTACGGGAAAGCACTTGATAAGAATTTTGAATATGGTATAACCGGAGGTATTGGAGTTGAACTAAAAACCGGAATAGGCACATTTGGTTTGGAAGGCAGATATTACTTTGGTCTGTCAGACATATTCAACAATTCCAAAAAAGACTATTTTGCACGCTCCGCAAACAGTACAATATCTGTTCGTGCAGCATATATGTTTTCAGTAACCAAATAAAAAAAGAGAGACTTTAATCAGTCTCTCAATCTAAATCCGCTTGCGCGCGCTATTATATCTGCTTCGGCTTTCTGTACCCCGTGAAATGTCATATAACAAAATATAAGTGATATCAACGGGAAGGATGCTGCCCACAAAGGTATAAAAGAAGCATCGCCTTTTGCCAGAAGTACATAAACCACATATATAATATAGTAGCCTATCAATAACAACGACACAAACACTATCAATCTTTTCTGTAATACAAAGTTTCTAAATCCGGATAAAAGCAGTTCAAACAGTGCCACTACCAATGCTGCAATCTGAAGCACTGCCAATGCCCACATTCCTGCTCCGTGAGTTCCCTCTATATAATTCATTCGAAAATTGGTTAGCAAAGCTGTTGCTCCCTCTTCATTTGAAAACTGGCCCACCGGCAAAAACAATCCCGCAAACAGCAATATACAAATTACTGAAAGCCATATCTGATGTACGTATTTCTCTATATTCATAATCGGTATAATAAAGGCCTCTCCACATATAAATACAGAGAAGCCCTATAAATTACTGTTTACAATTAAAAATTGTCTTTCTCCTTAACAGGATTACGGAAATACACCTTTCCTTCTATAAACTCCTGAGCTGCAATAAGAGTTGGTTTTGGAAGACGTTCGTAGTAACGTGAGATATCAATCTGTTCTCTGTTTTCGAACATCTCTTCCAGATTATCAGTAGAACTACTAAACTCTTCAAGCTTCTGTTTCAGTTCATCCTTCATCTCTACAGCAATCTGATTTGAACGTTTACCTATGATAGATACACTTTCATAGATATTGTCTGTCTCTTTTACATAATCAACCAAGTCGCGAGTAACGGTGTTGGTTGGAGCATTGGTCTTTTTAAAATCCATATTGTTGTTATTAATCGTTTACATATTTTGTTGCCTTCTGAAACATTTTTTCCGCTTCCTTCATAAAAGCGCTCTCCGGAAATTCGTTCTTGAATGCATAATATTCATCTATAGAATCTCTATATCTGTCCTCTTTCTTTTCCAAAACACTCTCTTCTGCCATTTGGAACTTTGCCTTAAGCACCAAGAAAGAGAAATCTTCTCTATATTTTGACGATGGGAAATCCAAAAGTGCATTCTGAGCAACAATAACGCAAGATTCGTAGTTATTACCCAAATAGTTTCCCATATTGAAATATAATGTCGCAGTCTTTAGCTCTTTTTCTGCCAAACGATCGTACATAGTGAAAATCATTTCCTCTGCTTCTGCACGATGAGTACTTCCGGGATAACCCTCAACAAACACCTGTAACTCCTCTATGGCCTGATATGTGCTTGTAGGGTCTAAACGAGGATCCGGGGTATCTAAGAAAAGACTCTTACCACAATAAAAACGGCTCTGTTCAGAATAGACTCCATTAGGATATGTCATATAGCAGTTCTTATAGTACTGTGCCGCAGAAATATAGTCAGACAGATTATAGTAGCTACTAGCCAACATATATACCACCTCTTCTGCCTGCGACGTGCCTCGTAACATTATCACACACTCTTCAAGTATAGTACTGGCGTTGGTATATTTACCCTCTACATAAAGCGACTTTGCAAGATTATACTTTGCGTTGTAATCTGACGCTTTCATTATCTTGTTATAGCCTGAACATCCGCCCAATACAACTGTGCAGAGAAGCAAAAATAGTATGTTCAACTTTATTCTTTTCATTTCAATCGGCAAAGTTACTCATAAAGTGCGAAAAAACAACCATCAAAATGCAATTAAATGTTACGTTTTGTTATAGAAGTCAGGCTTTATGGCTATAATGAAAAATATAAGTAATTTTGCAGTCTATGGATTTCAAACTTGTTTCACCATACAAACCTACCGGAGACCAACCGGAAGCCATAAAGCAGTTGACCGAAGGTATAAAGAACGGAGTAGCCGCACAAACACTGTTAGGCGTAACCGGTTCGGGTAAAACGTTTACAATAGCAAACGTAATAAAAAACATAGGCCGCCCCACCTTAGTGTTAAGCCATAACAAAACATTAGCTGCGCAACTATATAGTGAATTCAAAAGTTTTTTTCCTGACAATGCCGTTGAATACTACGTTTCTTATTACGATTATTATCAACCGGAGGCATACATTCCATCTACCGATACATATATAGAAAAAGATTTGGCTATCAATGACGAGATAGACAAACTACGACTGTCTGCCACATCATCACTGCTTTCCGGCAGAAAAGATGTAATAGTTGTTTCATCTGTATCATGCATATACGGCATGGGAAATCCTGCCGATTTCTACAACAACGTAATTCAGATAAAAAGAGGTGATAGAATAGACCGCAACCGTTTCCTGATGAAGTTGGTAGATAGCCTATACACCAGAAACGACATAGAATTGTCTCGTGGATGTTTCCGCGTAAAAGGCGATAATGTAGATATAAATTTAGCTTACAATGACATAGCTCTGCGTGTTCAGTTTTGGGATGACGAAATAGATTCTATAGAAGAGTTCGATGTACTGACAGGTGAACGCATAGAACGCTACGAAGAGTATAATATCTACCCCGCCAACCTATTTATGACTACCAAAGAGAGCCAGATGAATGCCATTAGGCGTATTCAGGACGATCTAGTTGCCCAGGTAGAATATTTCAAAGAGATAGGTAAAAATTTGGAAGCCAAACGATTGCAAGAACGTGTGGAATACGATATGGAGATGATAAAGGAGCTTGGTCACTGTTCCGGAATAGAGAACTATTCCCGCTATTTTGATGGCAGAGAAGCCGGAACACGTCCTTATTGTCTGCTTGACTTCTTCCCCAAAGACTTTCTTATGGTAATTGACGAAAGTCACGTCAGTGTACCACAAATTCACGCCATGTATGGTGGCGATAAAGCCAGAAAGACAAATCTGGTAGAGTACGGTTTCCGTCTGCCTGCCGCATTAGACAACAGGCCACTTAAATTTGAAGAGTTCAAAGAACTTACAAACCAAACCATATACGTAAGTGCCACCCCTGCCGATTACGAACTTAGAGAGAGTAATGGAATTATAGTGGACCAGGTTATTCGCCCCACAGGCCTTTTAGACCCGGAAATTGAGGTACGCCCCAGCAAAAATCAGATAGACGATTTAATGGAAGAGATTGCTGTTCGTATAGAACGGGACGAGCGCATTTTGGTAACCACACTTACCAAACGTATGGCGGAAGAGTTGACAGATTATCTGCTTAAGAACGGAGTACGTTGCAACTACATTCACAGCGATGTAGAGACGATGGAACGCATTCAGATAATGTCCGACCTGCGTGCCGGTCTATACGATGTGATGGTGGGTGTTAATCTGTTGCGCGAAGGTTTGGATTTGCCGGAAGTATCGCTTGTAGCCATAATAGATGCAGACAAAGAGGGATTCTTACGCGACCATCGTTCTCTTACCCAGACCGCCGGACGTGCAGCCCGCAATGTAAACGGCAAGGTAATTCTCTATGCCGATAAGATTACAGAGAGTATGCGGCTTACAATGAACGAAACTAAGCGCAGAAGAGAAAAACAGATGGCATACAACAGAGAGCACGGCATTACTCCTCAACAGATTGAAAAGGCCATCAACACATCGCCATTGGCAGAACTGAGCAAAAAGGATAGCACTACCACTAAAGAGAGAAAAGAGTATTCTATTCCATCTGTTCATCAGAGTGTGGCAGATCCTGTTACCAAATATATGACACCTCAACAGCTTGATAAGGCTATAGCTAATACCAAACGCCTGATGCAAGCAGCGGCTGCCAAAATGGATTTTCTGGAAGCCGCCCAATATCGTGACGAGATGTTCAAATTAGAGACTCTTAAAGCGGAGCTTGTTAAGTAGTATAATACTTCCGCTTTTTAATACAATTATCTATTTTAAATCGAATTTTAATATCACTGGATTCCCATTGTTGTTCTCATATAATTGCACAATCTTTTCTGATAAATCCGATTTGTCTATATTACTTAATCTTTCATCTTTTGAAATATGTTGATATAGTAAAAAATAGTGATTATTTGCAGCGCATTCAGGACAGATATATCCTTTCATTCCAGGAATTATAACATGATACTTCTCTATTTTACCAGAAGAAACTATATTCAATATGTTATCATTTGCTTTTGGAAAGGACCAGAAAGCTAAACGTTTACCTTTGTCTAACGATATAGGATAACCGGCTCCTATGCAAAATTCATATTCCTTGATATAATTATTGAATGTTAGTAACTCATTTAAATTATCTGGATTGTTAACTATGACCCTTTTAGGTATCCTCATTTCTTTAGGATACGAGAATTCCAATTCTGTATTCAGCATATTGTCCGCGTAACGATAAATTCTGTTTATATCATGATCAGCTATAGAAAAATATATAGAACTGTCACATGGATTGTAATTAGTGAAATTATGGAAAACTGATCCGGTATAATTCATGGCTAACATTCTTTCAGAAAGTTCTTCTGTTTCTGTATTGAGAATATATAATCCATATCTTTCATCAACGTTGTTTTCCAAAATAGCTGCGGCAATCAATAATTTATTCTTTCCAATTGAATTAATTGCTAAAATACGTGGTAGGTCATTTATATGTTTTATAAATTTATAATCCCTACCTTTGTATATGTATATTTTACTATTGTTGTCCACAACATACAATAAACTATCTACCGATGAATATGTAAATGTATGAATACCTTGGTATTCTCCTCTGCCTCTACCTGTCTTTTCTAATACAGATGTTATAGTATCGCCTTCCATACGATAGATGGTTTGAAAATCGTTGGATAGAAGGAAACCACACTCTTCATAATCTAAATACAATAATATATCCTTCATGGGCTCATGGTATTTAACTGGCAAAAGTTGTATATCAGAACTTATCTCTTCCAATGTTATTTCTTTTATATCATTGTCAGTCTTACAACCACTAAATAAATAACACGCAATAACTATTAAAAACAATGGCGACTTCATAAACATTCTAAATAAAATTCGAATTTGGTTTGAAATATCAGATAATCTTTTGTGATGAGCTAGTAATTATTCCTGATTCTGGAATTTTCTAATTCAACACCATAGTAATTGAACTTATGCAAAATAGACATAACATGTTCAAACAAAGAGACAGATGAAATATTGCAAGGTCCCACTACGTGGCAAAGCCCGTATATACCCTCTTTGTCCGTACATATAGTAAATTCTCCGGTTTCGTTAAAACTCATGAAGAATGGATTCAGTTTAAGAAATTCATTATTTGAATCTATATATACAGGAAACTTTAATTGTTCTCTTTTTAATTTATAAATAAGTGCCTCCAGTTCCGATTCTTTGGGAGATAATACGGCCATAGTTTGAATACTATCCGATATACTGTTTTTAAGAATCCTGTCCATCTCTTCATAATTATGCAACATATCAACCTTGCACGGCATACAGTGAACAGAATCAATACAAACCAAAAGGGTGGTCCTATCTATTTTTAAGTTGTTTACAACGGTAGTACTATCAAAACCTACGGAAATAAGCTGATTAGGCAGTTTTACTTCCACTTTAGGCAGCGGTATTGACATAGGCTTATTCCAATTCTTTAATGTTTCAATAGGATTACCTATCAACACTTTTACGGCTATCAATAGCAACACGACTATTGATATAATAATAATTGCTACTTTCTTCTTTTTTTGCATAACCATATCTTCTTATTTTAATTTTATTTTTATCAACAAACGAGTATCTGCATCTGTTATAAGATTACTATTCTTTTCTATGTAACTACCCAGTGAATGAGAATAAGATTCAAGTCTTGAATCAAGATCATGTACTGATTTCAGTACTTCATACTGAGTGGGAGCAACATATCCATACAGATAATCGTTATCGGCATAGATAATCGTTGTAGTAGCTAATACGTATCGCCAAATATTCACAAGTGAGACCTTATCGTATTTAGGATTTGTAGTCATTGCATTTATGGATATTTTGCCTGTACGTTTATCTATAAACGCCATATAGCTTTTCTGACCTTCTAAGTAAGAGAATATCTGATGGCTATCTGTTTCAAAAATATTATGAAAATGCCATACATATTCGTTCTTCGTAATGTTTCCTATACTTACCATCATATCATCAGATTCCTTAAAGAAACCGGCAGGTATTGCTCTGTCTGTTTCAAAGAAATATGTACTTTCCAACCGGTCTAGGGTTGAAGAAAACAGATGATACGTAAAAGGCATTATGAATCTTAGTGTATCATTATACATAAAACAGGTTTGTCCGTCGCCTGAATAAACGCCACATTCATAAACATCATTAGGAATCTTAAGCTGTCTCTCCAACAAAGAACCATCTTGTTTGTAGTAAGATACGTAATCTCTGTTGTACAAACTACCACCATCCTGCGATACTGCAACAAGATTTCCCTTAATAGGATATACATAATCGGCACAAATCTCTTCACTATTATTCAGAAAATCTATAAATCCACCATCTTTGCCATACATACATATTCGTCCGGTACCTGAATCGAAAACACATACAGTATCCCGGCCTAAAATGAACGAATTGGCAGGGGATAAGAGTTCTCCTCTACCGCGTCCTTTAATATCTTTAGAAAACAGCAGAGTTAAATCTTTTCTGTCAAATAGCATCAGACGGTAACAATGCGCATCTAACACCACAAACAGATTTTCGGACGCCGATATTGACGGATAAACTATATACTTCCAGTCATTGGTTATTTCCAAAGGGACTACAGAAATAGAATCTATAAAATCAGATAGTTCTACTTCTTCTGTCACATTCAAAGAAAGATTATATTTAGCTTTATAACCGCTCAAATCATTATTCTTGCCACAGGAAGTGACAAAAATAATGATAAGTAAAAACAATATACGCTTCATTAAATTGATTATTTGAAACAGTTTAATTTCAACGGCAAATATACAACTAAAATTTATAGTAACTAATCAAATCATAAAAAAAAACACTAAAATTCTAGAAACGATATTTTAAAGAATAATTTAGTTGCATCATCTAAGGTATATTCTTCTCTATACTTTTGAATTTGCTTTATAAGAGAATCCTTTAAACTATCAGATGCCATACTGCAATTATCTTCTATACTGCAAAACGATTTATAATCACAATACATATACACATCATTGTTGTAAGATCCTATAGGTCTTATGGTCATGAACAATTGATTTATGAACAAATCATTCTTTTTCCTACCATGTGAAGTATCAAAAGCATAGCTTTGATTCTGTTTTTTATCAATCAACACTTTATATATAGTCCTTTCGTATATTGTAGAAAAGCTATAATATCTATTTGTTTCATAAAAATCCATCAAGTTCCCTGATGCACCCGATGATAAAACCTCAGCAAATAGATTTGAAGAGTTCAACTTATTTCTCACTAATGATTTTTCTAATTTATCATTAAAATCTAAGTAGTACTTCTGAAAAACATCATTACTGGTAGAATCCATTTCAAAAATAACATAGCCATAAGGGATATAAAAACTTATTTTTCCATTATGTGTAGATACAGGATAAGGATGACTAACAATTTTAGAATGTAATCGGCTTAAAAAGAGTTCCGAATGAATAATCTTACCACTTGTGTTATTGTAAACATTACAAAAATCATCGCCATTTTGAAACTCACGACTAAGACTAAAGCCTACGGAGTAATCGTTTGATTTTTGATAAAATTCATCGCAATATCTATCTTCTAATACAATCTGTTTAACGTAGTCTCCATCTGTATTATAGTAAAGACATCTTGCCGTTGAACAATCATAGATACCAATTAAATCATTGTAAACAAAAGCATTTCCAAATTCAATAAATTCACCACGGCCCCTACCTATATAACGTCTGCCAAAACTATTTTTACAATTCACATATCCTAACATCATACCATTGCTTTTATCAATTAGAACTATTGTACTATCGTTAGGATTTAGCATTACAGGATTATTCAAATAGATTGATTTTTCATTCACTTCCAATGGAATAAAAGTGATGTCAGTTATACAATTAAAATAGGCTGAATCATTATTGGTATTTATGGAAACGACATTACAAGTATCGTCTATAACGGGAGAAAAGAATTCGTTGCCCTTACACGACACTATAAACATTAACAACAAAAATGTTTTAATAATCCTTTCCATTTATTTCAATCAAAGTTTTTAGCTCAAATCTTTACATATTATTAAAACCTTCTCCAAACCTTTATTTAGATTCTGCTATAGACCAGTGGAAGACTGTGCCGTCTTTACGGTTTGGTTTGGGACCTGCCCAATCTGCTCCGTAAGGTTCACCGGTATCAGGTGCTATACCTACATAGCGCTGAGTTTTCATAGAGAGCAGCATACATTCACTGCGTAGCATATCTTGCCACATAAATAGAGATGCTTCTGTCTCTTCTTTCAACATTCTAACGTCAGAAGAGAGTCCAATGCCTGTTACTGTTAAGAAACCGGTGCCATTCATAGCTTCAAGCGCTACAAGTCCGTTACCACGGTCGTGAACGCGGAATTTACATCCTGCACCATTATAGTCTCTAGTGCCACGATTTGCTTTGTGTAACATTCCGTGCGGGTTTGCCCAAGCCCGACTATTATCGGCAAGATTTGTCAGTGTAATTATTTTACCTAATGGTATATTGTTTGAACGGTCTGCCATAGGTTCATCTACTGTAAAATTATCAAATAGCGCATAGCCTCCATTTTTACCCGCCACATTGAATGCATAGAGTGCTGTACGCATTCCCTGGAAGGTTTTTAGTTGGTATGGCAACAGTACTGTATCGCCTATGGTAGTGTAGTTTTCACCATCCAAACTGTAACTGAACTGCGCTATATCTCTATCGTATTCACCCTCTACACGCAGGTAGAATTTGGTATCAGACATCATTATCTCTATCCACTTATCTAGTTGTTGGTTATAGTGTTGCAGCACCAATTCATCGTTTTGTTTCATTACTCCTAATATAGCATACGGCATATTCAGTATTCCCAATCCTGCCATATCGCCCTCTTTCAGGTGCGATGCATCTAGTTCTACTGTGGTTATAGAAACAGGTCCTATAGCACGTTGGGTTAGTGTATTTTTGGCCCACAAGAAGTTTTCTGCAGGCATAGTCTTTAGGCGTAATTTGCCTTTACTAAGTGCCCACATTTTATCATTGGGATTGTGGTTCCACTGCCATATTGGTTGCAGGGTTTTACCATCAAAATTATCGTTACGATTGTATGGTGCTGATGGTTCTACTTGAGCCTCTACATTTGGTTTATACCATGTTCTGGGGGTTCTGCCTAAATTTCCCTGAAGTCCAAAATATGGCCATCCATCTACCCAGGTAACTGGCGATAGACAGGTAGTTCTGCCTACTGAATGGAAGTCAATCATAGAGAAGCCCCACCATTCACCGTTTGGCAAATCTACCAAACCGCCCTGATGCAGAGGTACTGCGCTGAAATGGTTACCTGTTGGGTAGTTTATTTGGAATTTTGTTCCGTGTTCAGGAACGGGTCTGTCCAGGCCCACATTATTTATAGTATGCTGTGCCATTTCACCA
Source organism: uncultured Bacteroidales bacterium (assembly GCA_937876995.1). Lineage (GTDB taxonomy): Bacteria > Bacteroidota > Bacteroidia > Bacteroidales > Bacteroidaceae > Colenecus. Next base: position 20,767 of record CALEFD010000104.1, read on the forward strand.
AATGTTTCACGCATGCTGATGGTTACTGTCTGGTATGGTCCTTCGGGTTTATCAGCACGCGCACACTGCATTCTGCCTACAGGTGAATAATTGGCACTGATTATGTAGTATTTGCCATCTATCTTATAGAAGTGGTGACCTTCACCCATTGCGTTTCCGGCCTCAATAATTACTTTTTCACTGCCCTCCACAAAGCCACTGAAATCCGGTTTGATTTCTATCAGGTGAACTTCATCGTACTTATATACTGCATATATTTTTCCATCATCATCAAATAGTACCGATAGGTCGTATATATCGCCTTCCATATTGATGTGTTCCCATGGTCCTGCCGGATTTTCTGCTATAAAGACCTGCATTCCTACGCCGTTAATATTTGAGAAGACATAGAATTTGCCATTATGATAGCGTATGCAGGGAGCCCAAATGCCCTGTCCATACTCTTCCTGTCCATTTTTCAGTTCAAATGATTCTCCAAAAGTGAAACGATCAAAGCAATAGCTCAGGAACTTCCAGTTCACTAAATCTTTTGAGTGCATTATTACTACTCCGGGTACTGTGTGCATGGTTGTTCCGGCCATATAAAAATCTTCTCCTACTCTTATTATATCAGGGTCTGAAAATTCATCGTAGAATATTGGGTTTGTATAGGTTCCGTTTCCATTGTCGGCTGTCCAGGATTTGGTTTGTGCCATTGATGTGCCGGCTACTGCTATCAGTATTGCTGCAAGTAGTACTATTTTCTTCATATTGGTTGTATTGGGTTATTTTTAATGTATGTGTGTAAAGATAATGTATTTTGAGGGGAATGTTGTACCAAAGTTGCGAAAAATCATCAACTTTGGTATAACATTGTGTATGTGGTGTAATGGTTGGGATTCCGCCTAACGGCGGCATCCCTGCCCTCCGGGGGCCATCTAACAAGGTTTAGTAAAGCGTTTGTTTTACAAACTTATGTTTTTTTATTGTGTTCTATTTTCGCTCAAACAAGTTTGGCTCAAATATATACAATAAAAAAACGCCTAACTTTCGTTAGGCGCTTTACTAAACCTTGTGATTCGGTTGGGATTCGAACCCAAGACCCACAGCTTAGAAGGCTGTTGCTC
>CALEFD010000105.1 GCA_937876995.1 uncultured Bacteroidales bacterium
ACAGTACAGCTGGGCGGAGGAAACCTGCGCGATGCTTTTGTTTAACTAAAAAAGAAAAATACGAGAACACTAAAAAAGATATGCACCACCCAAAAGGTTGAATTTGGGGTAGTGCATATCCAGTGGGGTTCTCGTATTTTTTTAGTTGCTCGCTATTTTCATATCCCTTTTGTTTTTGTACATCTCGCTATCTGCACGTTCAAAAACGTCTGAAAATTGAGTGTCCTTTTCGGGATCAAATTCTGCGAAGCCTTTCGCAATACTCACCGGAAGCTTTACATCATCTTTATCTGTGTGTGTTGTCGAGCACATAGAATCAAAGCTTTCCAAAAGTGCTTCCTTATCTTCCAAGTCTCTGCCTTGAAGTATGACGCAGAACTCATCGCCACCGATTCTGAAAACAGGGCTTCTTTTAAATGTGTCTGATATAACCCGTGCCGCACTTACAATAAGCTTATTTCCAACATCGTGACCGTATCTGTCATTCGTTTCTTTAAGATAGTTGATATCAAAAACCAAAACACCAAAATCGATTTCTCCCGTTTCAATTTCTTTATCAAAATCATTAATCCATGCCCAGTAGGAATTTGTGTTCCTAAGCCCTGTAAGTGAATCGCGATAGGCTAAAAGATGCTGCAGTTTTTCATGTTCTTTAAGATGAAGTGCCATATTCTCAAACGCACTACTCAAGAGCCTTATCTCATATGTATTGCTATGTACTATCTCAACATCATAATCTCCGTTTGAAAGCTTTACAGATGCGTCAGTCAGTTTCTTTAACGGATATACAATTTTTTTGACAACAAAAATCGCTATCAAAGAGAAAAACACAGCAAGAATAAGTACAACAAACAGTATCTTAAGAGCTATATCATATCGTATCTGTCTTATATCGTCATAGCTTGCGGAAATGATAAGAGTCATTCCGTTTGTTAATTCTTTGGATACGCTTAAGTATTCTTCCGGATGTTCATGGAGTTTTGCGTCTTCGACGTGCTCTGAATTATAGATGTCTGCACCTTCAAACTCAAGATGTGCAAATCCGTTTTCATAAATTTTTATATTATGAACCCTATCTGTTAAAGTGGTATAGTCAAAATCCATTCCAACAACGCCTATAAATTCATCTTCAAAGTACATCGGAACAACATATGAAATCATCGTTATATCGTTGTTCTTATTGTAGTATGGCAACATCCAGACAGGCTTTCCTGCTTCATATGGTTGCCAGTACCATCCCACATGCTCAGTATCAGATTTATCATATAGCGATATGTCAGTAGGCTCGAAACGAATAAATCCGTCCTTTCCCATTACTTTACTGTAAAATAACCCGAAGGTGTTGTGCGAAAGTTCAGGAGTAAATCTGAAGTAATACGCTACTGCACCGTCAGTATTATTTGCCACATCAACAAACATTTCGTCCGAACGACTTAAAATTTCAGCCTGTTTTTTTGCATCCTCAATGTCAGCTTTACTGTTTATAAAACCGAGCACATAGCTTTCCATAATATGTACTGACTTTTCCATATCGCCGAAAATGTCATTGATTTGAGAAGCATCTTTTTCGCAGGTGACATTTATATAGTCCTCTGTCTGATGCTGCACAAACTGGTCAACCTCATATATGCTTAATCCACCTATAAATACCGTAATAGCCAGCATAGCGGATATAACTGTCATTAAAACTTTAAATTGCATTGATTGTATTTTCACTCTATATCACCCTTTCCGGCTATTATATAAAATCCGCTATGACAAACCTATGACAAATTGAAAATATAAGCAAAATATTTTTTATATCTCAAAACTGTCCTTGATTTTAATTAAATTTTATATTAAATCTGTCAAAAGTATAAGTACAAAAGCCAGAATTCCACTAAACTGAATAAAGAATCCCTGCTTTGAATAACCTTTACGGCGTAGCATTACCGAAAGTGCAAGACACAGTATTGTAAATGACGGAATGTTGTATATGCACTGATCTATCCATTCATAGCCGCTTCCTGTAAGTCCAAACATCGTGCAGATAAGACTGATAAACGGCACCGCAATGATTCCTACAATGAAGTTTACAATGATGCAGGATTTATCAAGATAGGAATATTTATATTCTTTGTCCTTACGGACAAATATGATGCATACGAGCAGGAATATCAGCATCAGCACAACAAAGAAGATGATGTTGTCCGGTTCATATGTAACTCCGGAGAAAGAAAAGCTGTTTTCAATTGGCTCCCCATAATAAAAGTCTAATACTCTAAAGCCGACAGCTGCCAATTCTTCTTCGTTTTGATAACCTGAAATGGAGATATCTTTTTCATAATCGTAATACTCAACATAAGCCCCGGGTTCTTCCATATCATAATGCTTCTGATGATAGTCACTATAAAGCGGATCGCCCATAAGGTAGCCTGCTTCCGTTCCCGGCTGCACTGCAAGTGTCTTCGTTTCATCCTGGTAAACAACGTAGTCACCCTCGGTATAGACAGTTTCTTCACTCCAATATCTGGTGTGCTCGTTGAAGATGGTTTGAGATCCCTCGTATTTACAAATAATAACGCCTGAAGTCGTTCCGGTTTCACCCCTATATTCATAGGTAATGGAAAAAGGAAATTCCCCTTCGCTTATCGCAGGTTTTGTATTATAGCAAAGAATCACCGTGAGAATCGCATATGCTACAAGTAATCCCACAAGTAAAATTGCAGGAATACGTAAATTTTTTATTTTCATAGTGTAGCTCCTAATTAAATCATTAAATTCTGTAAACAGGCTCTTGAAACTGCTTATTTTTCTTTTATATCCACCATTACCACATTGGTATATTCGCCATCAGAACATTCATTGTGTGCTATACTTTCGGTTATACCTTCCAAAAGTTTGAGGGACAGTTCATTATCACTCTCTAAAGGATTGAAAATTTCACCTGTATATTTTATCTGCATATTAACAGCTTCATCATCCGAAGAATATTCAATCTCAACTTTAAGACAGAATTCATCTTCAAGTTTTGGCAAAACATTCTGCATACAAAGCTCTTCAAATGCAGCCTGTGTACGGTAGATGCTTTTTTGTGAAATGTGATTTTTTCTTCCGAATTCTTCAAGTTCTGTATTAAATCCTAAAAAGTCAAAGGATTTGGTTGTTATTGTTTTTTCAAAAACCTTGAGCTGGCGTATAAAGCGAATTGTTCGTTCTTTCTTTGGATTATCAAAGATTTCTTCCGGAGTACCGTCTTCATAAACACCTCCGTCATCCATATAAAAAACTCGGTTTGCAATTTCTCTTGCAAATCGCATTTCATGGGTTACTATCATAAGAGTAAGTCCCTTCTGGGCAAGCTCTTTGATTACCGCCTGAACTTCACCAACCATTGTAGGATCAAGTGCAGATGTGGGTTCGTCAAGCAGAACAATTTCAGGTTCCATTGCAAGAGCTCTTGCGATTGCAACTCTTTGTTTTTGCCCGCCCGACAGTTCATCCGGATAGCTTAACGCTTTATCTTTAAGACCTACCATAGTGAGAAGCTCCATACCCTTATCATATGCCTCTTGTTTTGTCTTTTTTAAAAGATCCATCGGTGCCGCCATAATATTTTCTATTACAGTCATATGACCAAACAAATTAAACGACTGAAACACCATACCCATTTTCTTGCGAATTTTACTGATATCGCATTTTTTATCGTTAATACACTCTCCGTCTACAAATATTTTTCCGTCTGTAGGAGTTTCAAGCATATTGATACATCTGATAAGGGTAGATTTTCCTGTTCCTGAAGGTCCTATAATAGAAATTACATCGCCTTTATTTATGGTTACATTCACATCCTTTAAGGGAGTAATGTTTGGATATACTTTTTTTAAGTGTTCTATTCTAATCATCTTTTTACTCCTTTCAGGATTGTCTTCTCAGTTCTGCGTTTGGGTTCAAATTTAAACTTTATAATTTTAAGTAAAGATGCAACAATCCAAGTGAGAATAAAATAAATAACTGCTGTTGCAATCAGAGGGAAGAAAGCCTCATAAGTATTGCTTCGGATTATATCTCCCATCTTGGTAAGGTCGTTTACTGCAATATAGCCGACAACGGCAGTTGCTTTTATCAGTTCAACAATCTGACCGCAATAAGACGGCAGAAAGATTTTCATAGCCTGCGGAAGAACAATACGGAAAAATGTATTATTTTTATTATATCCGAGAGCATAAGCCGCCTCAGTCTGTCCGTTATCAACGCTATCAACCGATATCTGCATATGCTCGTATACAAATGCACCGAAAACCAATGAAAATCCCAAAATTGCAACAACAATTCCACTCATATCCCGTATATTCCCGAACACAACATAAAACAGAATCATAAGTATAACCACAACAGGTGTGCCGGCAATAAATCTGGAGTATACCTTTGAAATACCTTTTATAAGTCCACGAAGTATTTTAATATCTGAACGACTGAGCATATACAATGCAAAGCCCAATAATGAACCGATAAGGATAGCGAGAATGCTGATAACCATGGTAACGCCGATACCTTCCACAATCAGTTTCCAGCGATTTTCCCGAATAAAAGTCTTATTGAAATCTTCTTTTAGTTCGTTCCAGAAGCTACTGTGCGCTAAAATGTCTGATTCATCCTTCACCACCATAACAACATCCACCGTCAGATGGCTCTCCGAAAAGTCTACGCTCTGTGCGCGCTCCTCTGTAATGGTAACGGCGCCGGTACCAATATCATACTTTCCCGTGGTAACGCCCGGAAGAATTGCATCAAAAGTCATATACGACATATCCAGCTTATAGCCGTATTCCTTTGCAAACAGCAGCAAGATCTCCATCTCATAGCCTGTCAGTTCGCCATCTTTTATGTAAGAAATAGGCTTCAGATCCGGCGCAACCGCGATCCGAATAGTGCCGTTTTCACCTGTCAGAGAATTGAAATCAAGTTTTCCTGTCGGTTCGGTTTTACCAAACCATTTTTCCGCCAGTTCATCCAATGTTCCGTTTTCCTTCGCCGCGCGGATAAAGGAATTCAATTGTTCCCGCAGCAGCGCTGACTGTTCGCTTTTCTGGAATATATATGCAGCTTGCGTGTGGTCGATGGCCTCATCGATGGACTGGATCTTTGCTCCTTCCCAGATCGCCGCAGTAACATAGGTACTTTCCGATAAATAGCCGTCTATTTTTTCCTGTTCCACTGCGACGATCATATCGGATATCATGTTGTAATATTCGCGCTTTGCATTGGGAAAACGTTCCTTTGCAAAATCATCGTAAACTGTGCCTGTCATAACGCCAATGGTTGCGTTTTCAAAGTCCGCCAGTGTCTTTGCGCTGCTTGCGGCAGCATTTTCTCTGCGGATGATCGCCACACCATAAGTTTCAAAATGCGGATCTGTAAACGTTACGCTTTCAGCACGT
>CALEFD010000106.1 GCA_937876995.1 uncultured Bacteroidales bacterium
CAATCCATGCTTTACATTTCCTGCCTATTTTCATCGCTATCCTTCCTTTCTCTATCAAAAATCAACTACATTACGTTTCATCTTTTTCTGTTTTTTATCTTCATACATGGCACTATCCGCTCTACGGAATACATCCATATATTCCTTATCTGTCTCCGAACTGAATACTGCCGTTCCGATTGCCATTCGCAAATATGTTTTTTCACATTTATTTTGGCGATTATAGTCTTCTATTGCTTCTTCAAACAATGACAGCCTCTCCTTCGCACATTCCATATCCATATCCGAATACACAATCACAAATTCGTCACCGCCTACTCGGTAAGTGTAATCACTCCCCCATACCTTTTTCAGAATGGAAGCTCCATTTTGTATCAATTTATCTCCATATTCATGTCCATATGTATCATTCACTGTTTTCAAGTCGTTAATATCTATAACTGCAATTAGAAAGTTAATCTTCTCCTTATCTCTTATCCGCTTACATAACAAATCAACACACTCGTTATATGCTGTTTTATTCCCCACTTGTGTCATTGCATCTGTATATATCAGTCTTACAATCGCTTTGGTAAGTAAAACTGTCACTGCAACAAATCCTGACATTATAAGTAATATTACCAAAACAGAGTCTATTAACGTTTTCTGCTGAGGTTGTTTTATCTCCTGCTCTGTAACGCACACTGTAAATATCATCCCATTGCGCAGTCTCTGTGCAGTCAATCTTTTATCCGTATCATTCCACCGATAAGTTTCTACACTCTGATTCTCTACTGACAATATACTTTTCTCATAAAGATATGTGTGTTGCATATTAAACTCTTCCGAAATGGTATTTCCTTTCATGTCAGGATGATATACAAACTCACCTTCACTATCCATTAAAAAAGCATATCCACTATCATATACCGTAACATTCTTTGTATTCTCATATAAAAGTTTTGTAGCGATATCCATACCCACTACGCCAATCGTTTTCTCATCAATAATAATTGGAATAACATATGAAATGATTTCTTCATCCATATTTTGGTTATAATATGGATTCATCCATGTCTCTTTTCCATTGGCTATCGGAATGTAATACCACCCGACATGTTCTATATCTTCCTCATCATACAGAGAAATATCCGTCATCTCTTGCTCTATATAATCGCCATTTTCATCCTGTACCAACCATACTCCCTGCTTTGGTCCTTGTATCGCAGAATCTAAACGATAATAAACGGATACTGCACCATCTGTATATTTGACGGTTGTCTCCATAAGTGCCCTCATCCTGCTAATATGCTCCAAAAATTGTTCTTCATCCTGCCATAGATTATCTGTATTACTATATTGTTCTGTTGCAAAATGATATATCGTATGAACACTTTGTTCGATGTTTAGTAATTTTTCATCTATTACCTGTCTTTTTTCAGAACACATCAACTGCATAATCTGTCCCGAATTATTTTCTACAATGCGCCCATAGTTAGAAAATGCAATCGCCATAACTACCAACGCGGGAAATAAAGTACTACTAACAATAAGTATCAGTAATTTATTCTGTAAAGCTTTCATCGCATGCGCCTCAATTTATATAAATATCCATTTTTATTTTACCCCCCCAATGGGGACAAAATGTAGGACAAAGAACCTGTTTGAGAAATTTTCTTGATTTTTTCTCAAACAGGCTCTTTTTATTTCGCTATTTTCGACATGTAATCCCGTATAGTTCTGGCGAGTCTCCTCTCCCAAACAATTCTGATACCAGTTCTTTTCTAGTTACCGCTTTTTCCTGCTTATCTACCAGACAAACAAACAGATAATGTTAATTTGTTCATTCCATGTGTATATTCATATTCAACATCATCCATCATTTTCTGTACCATAAAAACACCAAGCCCACCTATTGTTCGCTCTTCTGCGGATAAAGTAATATCCGGTTCTTTCGACTCTAATGGATTATATGGTTTTCCGTTGTCTTGGAAAATAAGCCTAGCCATTAGGTTATTCGTCCCACTTTATGTAGACGGTAACGTCGGAATTGACATCTGGCGCTTCCTTGAAGATCTGTGTGCAGGCTGCATCGGTATACAGGGTAAAGGCTTTGTCCGTGCTCATATCCGCCTCAAGACCGGCCACCACACCCTTAGGAACCTGAACACTCTCGGTCTTTTCAGTATCAGTACCGGGATTGGAAATGATCGTGATCGTACGCATATTCTCAGTCTGCTGGGCATATTCCATTAATTTCTCCATTCCTTTGGGGATTTCCACATCATAGGTAAAGTAAATAGCGCCTTCATGCTCTTCTCCGGCTTCGTTAAAGAAAACGCTCTTTACAGAAATCAATTCGCGCGTATTTGCATCCAGCACGCACTCTTCTTCACCGACAGTCACACCCTCAGCCTTTATAGCCTCGATTTCTTCCGGGTCTGAAACGCTCGTCACAATAATATTACCGTCTTTTTCTGTTATGGACGTAATGGTATCATTCAACAGATTTTCCGAAAAAATGGTCTTTTCTGAGGATTCTGCAAAGATACTCCCCACATCCACCATACCATCGGGAGTAAGCAGTATACCCTGTGTATATGTATTGTCGTAACAGTAATGGTAAGAGTGGTTTGTTATAAGAGATGCCATATCAGATTCCATCTCGTAAAGTTCACCGTCAAAGAATGTATAGCAGTATTCCTTGCTGTAATACTCTTCCTGGTAGACTTCTCCGTTCTCGGTGTACAGAACATATACGCTGTCGTGTTTTTCAAGCAAAGCAGGGATATTGGTTGCATCATAGAGGTCCTGCACCGTAATTTCCGCCGTTGCGCTTTCCTTATTGGCGCACGCGATAAGTGAAAAAACCATACAAAACAACATAATAAACGTAACAATCTTTTTCATTTTGTATCTCCTTATTTGTCTTTTAATTGTTATAGAATAAGAACGCAAAAGAAATTATAGCAGCATCAGCCCCAGAAGGAAAGAAGCGATGCAAATGACTGCACTGACAATCAGGAGATAGGCCCACTTGCGGTTCTCCTTCCAGCAAACCACGGCTTCGCAGAACGTGACCACCGCGATGGCAGGATAGGTGGGATCAACAGGAAACAAGGTAGGTTTCACCTTGCAGATCAGCCAAACTACAACGGCAAGTCCGGCAATGACCGTGAAGATTTTTTGTGAGAGAGACATGTTTTTCCATTTCATAATTTTTTTCCTTTCTTGTATCAGTTTTCAGATGATAAACGGATTATCACATCAATTCATCACCCAATTTTGCCATATTCGATGAGATAATTTTCCTTTTTGTCACAAGCTCATGCATCACAGATATAAGCAAAAGAAGTCCTAAAATAAATACTGGCAACAGCGAAACGGAGATATAATCGACAATCAAACCGAACAAGGTTGGCATAGATAAATATCCTATGTAGGAAAACGCCGTTTGCACGCCGATCATTGCTTGTGATTTCTCTTCTCCAAAAAC
>CALEFD010000107.1 GCA_937876995.1 uncultured Bacteroidales bacterium
CGATAGCCGAAAACGGTTGCTTTCTGTTCCTGTTCTGCAGTGCGCACAGCTTCGCGCAACATCTTACTCAATCCTGTTCCGTGGAAGATGTTGTCTCCAAGTACCAGACAAGCTGAATCGTTGCCTATAAACTTTTCTCCTATGATGAAGGCTTGTGCCAGACCATCGGGCGATGGCTGTTCTGCGTACTCAAAGTTCACTCCGTAGTCGCTTCCGTCGCCAAGCAGGCGCTTGAAAGCCGGAAGGTCCTGCGGTGTGGAAATAATCAGGATATCTCTGATACCTGCCAGCATGAGGACAGATATTGGATAATATACCATTGGTTTGTCATAAACCGGAAGTAACTGTTTGCTCACACCTTTGGTGATTGGGTAAAGACGTGTACCTGAACCACCTGCCAGAACTATTCCTTTCATAATGGAAAAATCTATAATTTGATATACTCTACAACACTTTTTACTCTCGATACCCAAGAATTGTTATTTGTAAAATCCTGTATTCTTGATGTATCTTGACATTTGGCTTTAAAACCATTTGATTTTAGTGTTCTATATTGTTCTATAAGACTCTCTGAATCTCTATAATAATATACAAAATCTGAAAAGTATAGTGATTCAGGATACTCAATACTGATAACAGGTTTTCCAGACCATATATATTCATATAACTTAACAGGATTTACAGATAAAATAAGCTGATTAATTGTGAATGGCATAATCAATGCATCACTTTCAACCATTATTCTCCAAATATCTTCATGCTTACAAACACCTTTTATTTGTATCCTGTCATGTTTTGGGATTTCGCAATCTATAGGACCCCAAAGTTGTAATACTACATTATCGTCAGAATCCAATAATGCAAGAACAGATTTAAAATCAAACCACTTAGCTATAGTTCCTATATACACTAGTGATTTAGTTTTATCATCACTCTCTTTGCGGATTGTATTTGCTATAATATTTCTATTGGGAAATATAGTAGCATTATTTGCAATAAATATCTCTTTTTCAATGTTTGTACGTTTTATGATGGTCTCTTTTAGATTGTTTGAAGAACAGATAATATAATCAGCTCTTTCTACCAATTGTTTCTCTATATTAGCGGCTCTTTTTACAGCCTTAGGATTATTCACTATATTTGGAAATGACAACTCATCATCCATACAATCAAAAATCACCTTCGCCGATTCCGGTATGAGTTTACGCAATAGTACGTACTGTTTGATTGATGATATCCAAATGGTGTCATATTGACGTATTCTAATCCGTAGCACAAACAATACTAAGTTTATAACATTCAGTATTGGAATATGCCTTTTTATTGGATTATAACGCGGAAAGCTTCCATATTTTACTATTTTTAAATCTTTGGGCTCTGGAGTAGATTGTCTGTTTGATGCAGATGTCTGTTCTTTTTTCTCTGCAATAGTTAAATCACAATACTTATTTAGCTCTTCTGCTATAAAATGCGGACGTTGTTTTATCCATCCCCAAGATACAGGCATAAAATATAGTAACTTACTCATCGTTTTTTTCTTATTGTCTCCAAAAGATAACAGAAACTGTCCTCTTTTAATACTGCGCACAAAAGTGTATATGTTAAAATGCCTACCAGTATCTGAATGGTTGTAAGAAGGTATATTCCAAGATTAATATTTCCGGCAAAATATACCGCAATTCCCATCACAAGAGATATAATAAGAGTAGGTGTTGCGTCTAATATCTGTTCTCTGATTTTATAATCTAACAATTTTACGTTTGGAGCAAGATTGATGAAAATACATATAAAGTTATAAGTAACCACACCCCATGCTATTGCTTCTACCCCCATTCTTATGGAGACTAATAGAATTAAAACATCAATAACTTTCTTCAGTACCTCCAGTTTTAAAGTTATCTCACTATAACCTAAAGCTTTAATTGCTTCCCAGTTTGAAATTGTTATAGGTCGGAAGAAGTTTGCTACGCACAATATTTGGATAAATGGTACTACACCCAACCAATTGTCTCCAAGCAATATCTGAATCATTGGTTCTGCCAATACTATCATTCCTACCATCATTGGATATATTACAAAGCAAGACATTTTGGTAGATCTTCTCATCATTGTCTTTACCTTGAGTTTATCGTCTTGATATTCTGAAAATGTAGGTAGTAGGATAGATTGTATCGATGTAAATATGTTACCCATTATAAGACCTGGAATTTGGTCTCCTTTCTCATAATATGCTAAATCACTTCGAGAATACTTCTTTCCAATGAGTAATTTTCTAATCTCTAAAAATATCACCGTTATGAAGTTGGCCATAAAAATCTTCCAACCATAACTAAACAATGTTTTAAAACTTTCTAATGAAAATGTCAGTATGGGTTTCCAATTTATGGTGCAACACATCACTGCACTGGTAACAACTATATTTGATACGTTCTGAGCTACCAAAGACCAAACGCCAAATCCTTTGTATGCCATTACCACACCTATAAGTCCCGATATAATTACTGCGATAAAGCTACTGTAGAAGAGTTTGTTAAAAAGCATATATTTTGAGACATACGCTCGCTGAATAGAATTAATGGCATAAAAAACTAAATTCAGACTTAAAACTCTAATTACATCCGTTAGTATAGGGTCATTAAAAAATAGTGCTATGTGTGGCGCTAATGTAAATAGTATGGTATATAATACAACAGCTACAGCAAGTGAAAAATATAATATTGTGGAAAAATCTTTGTTATCTACATTCTTCTTTTGTATTAAAGCTGTATTAAATCCACCATCTATGATAACATTACAAATATTTATAAATATGGTTACTAATGCTACTGTTCCGTATTGCTCAGGCAAAAGTTTTCTTGCAATCAGTATTGTAACTGCAAAACTTACAAGTTGTGTACCTAATCTCTCAAAAAATTTCCAAAAGAGAGATTTTATCACTAAAGATTTGTTTATCTCCATCGCTTAATTAATCAATCCAATATGCCTTGAAATGATGATGTGGAGTTTGCTCTTCTTTAGGCGGTAACTTCATATAATCGCCATAGAATTTAGATAGATAATAATCGTATCCTGAAATTGATTTAAACGTATATTGTTCAAACTGCATATCAATATAGCTCTCAAAATAGGATTTTAAATAATCTCTCTCTTTATAATTAATTACTACTAAATCTATCTTTTCAGAATCTTGAATCTTGTTTTCTTTAGCAAAATTCATCAGGCTCTTCTGAATTCTTTTGTATCCAACAATATGAGCGACAAAACTATATATGGCACTGAGAATTTTATGTGAAAGCCTATTATCTACTGTGGTAGAGTAAGAAACAGCATTAAAACTATTCTTTAAGCGACTTAGGAACTTATACTTAGATACAAATAACCTTTTGTTTTTATGTGGCACTGCATCCATAGGAAATATATCGATTTTTACTCCTATATCTAAACCTCTGTGAATGCTGGTATTATTCTCTAAATCTGTTCTTTCCTCTAACTTTGTTCTATTATCCCATACATTGGCGTACGGTGCATAGTAATTTAAATCTATTTCCGGAGCACATACCGTTAATTCAGGATATACTCCCAGGAAAGTACTTATAAATTTATCGTAATCGGGACGTAACATCATTATATCGATATCATCATCCCAAGGTATGTATCCTTTGTGTCTAACTGCTCCTATTAAAGTTCCGTATGCCAGAGAATAATTGATATTGTTGTCTATGCAAAATGTGTGTATTTTGTACAATATTTCACACTGTATTGCTTTTAGTTCCTCCAGTTCTATTATTCTCATTGAGCTAGTATTATACAGTAGTAATGGACTACACCCAGAACTTTTCTGTTTCTCTAACATATTCAATGTTATTACAGGATTTGCCTTTTAACAATTCATATATCTTGCCGGCAAAAACTACGTCGTGAAGACCTAATCCAATATTATAACTTAAAATACGTTCTGAATCCGTTTCTCTACCCTTTTTTTTCCCTTCTAACACATCTTGAATCTCTGCAAACTGCCTAAATTGATTGAAATACTTGAAACCACAAACATGAGCTGTATCGTCTGCAAATACTTTATCAAAAAACAGATCGCAATTCTGAAAACCACGTGTATGAACGGGAACAACCAAACAACCTTCTCTATATAGTGTGTTATCGTCACATAACAAACCATCGGCATCTGTTATGCAACTAACTATTACATCAGACTGAGGAACTAAATCCCTCATATCATCACATATAGTAAAAGTTACATTATTATAATCCTTAAAACGCTCTATAAATTTTTCTGCTTGATCCTTGTAGCGCAAAAGAGCAACATTGTGTAGTATATCCGGTTCTGTATGCAACAGACATAACATTGTGGCACGAGCGGTGTTACCCAAGCCTACAAAACCATATTGTTCTGTATTATTTTTTCTAAATGTTTTTATGGCTAGGGTTGCTACAGCACCTGTTCGCATAGCTGTTATCCAATCTGAATCAAGCATTGCCAGCAGTTCACCGGTTAAAGAACTATACAACAAAATATCTCCACCCAAAGCCGGAACTGCACCCTTTATGCGATGCACCTCTTTAACTCCAAAATAGTTATATGGAGAAGGAAGCAGACAAGGCATAGTATTGAAGAAATCATTTCCTCTGGGGTTTACACTTATCTTATGAGGAAGTGTTGCCTTTTCTTTCAATGAAAAGCTCTCCTTTATCCACTCAACACACTCTGTTGGCGAGATATTCAAGTTTTTTATCTGTTGTTGAGATATTAATTGCATTTATCTAATGTCTTCAAAACATTTACCAGATAAGCATTGTCTGCTCTGTTTCTAATTGCAATACGAATATAATTTTTGCCGTAAAAAGCACTTTTGGTACCGCAATCTTTAACCAATACATTATACCTTTTCAGCAGCAAAAATGAGAGTTCTGTGGCAGAATACCTATCTGTCACTTCGCATAGGAAATAATTTGCTTGAGAAGGTATTACGCGCAAAAAGGATATGTCTTTTAATTCTTCAAAGAACTTGTTACGCTCGCTTATAAGTTTTTCACACGCTGATGTATAGTCGCATGTATATTTTCCAAAGTTCTGCATATAGAATTCTGCAAATGAATTGATATTCCATATTGCAACTTCTTTTTTCATATTGTCTATCAGTTTCCGGTTTCCCGATGCAAGGACACCCAAACGAAGCCCCGGAACTCCATATGATTTACTTATTGATTTCACAACCAACAAATTATCATACTTCTCCAGTATATCATTATGTAGCAAAGAATTGTTTTGGAAATTTTCAGTAAAATCCACAAAACTTTCATCTACTATCATTGTCACACCACGCTCTTTAGCCCATTCAATTAGTAACATCAGTTGCGAAAGTGGTATAAAATTACCCGATGGATTATCGGGATTTATTATTAACAATGCCGATATTTCTTTATTGGAATAAAAAGCTTTTACATCATCAGCAGTGTATGAGTAATCTGAATTATTTGGAATAAACTGAACTATTCTCTCAGCGTTTATTACACGATTAGGATATTCCTGAAATGTAGGGTATATAATCCCAATATTCTCTTTTACATGATTCTCTATGTAACTCTTAATAAGTTCAGCCGCACCATTACCTACCACAACATAATCTCCATCTATGCCAAAATATTTACCGGCCAACAATGAATTTACATACATTCCTGAAGGATATTCTGAAAGCAATACATCAAAATTTGCTTTTAGTTCATCCTTCATCTTTGGTGTAGGAAAATATGGATTTACCAAGTAGCAAAAATCCTTCAACTGAGGGAATCTCCAATATCCTCCATATCGTTTATAGTATTTGTTCAGCAACTCTTCATCTGAAGAAAATAATGTCTCTGCGATATCTAAATCTTGAGAATCGTCTATTTCATACCATTTCTGATTGGTTATAGGCAGTGCTTTAAGATCTGAACAGTTTATAATTGTGATAATACGCAACACCTGTTCGTAGTATTCATTGTTGCCCATAGCGGTACAATATGCTTCCAAGAATGGCACATATTGTGTTTTTGAGAACTCTTTACTGAATTTATAGATGTTTACGGTCTTATAGTACAAATGGCTCTCTGCGTAGTTAAAAGTCTCTTTAGGAATAAAATTCAGGATAGTATTATCTTCAGATATACGTACTACAGTTCCGTTCATCCAGGATTCATACTTTGCCACAAGCGCAAGATTTGGGTATGGATCACTTATAATCAAATCCAGCATTGCGTTGTCAAATATCAAATCAGATTCAAGCAGAAGCGTATCATCTTCGGATAATTGCTGTTTTGCTAATGCCAAAGAATATATATTATTCGTCTTGTCGTATATTGGGTTATGTATGTATTCAATATTTAGTTTGTCATTATACCTATTGCCTATATGATCTATAAGTTTTTGTCCCTGATAGCCGACAACAATAACAACACGATTTAAACTTAGTAACGACAATTGTGTTAACATGCGATCTATAAGTTTGACTCCATTTACAGAGACCATACACTTGGTATTATCTCTAGTAAGTTCGCCAAGACGTTTACCCATTCCGGCTGCTAAAATTATTGCTTGCATACTGCTTTTGGTAAATTTTGGGCGCGCTTCGCGGCTGGCTGTCACAGAGTTACGACTGCCAGGCTACGCAGTTGGAACGGTTGCCGACATAAAAAAACGCCCTTTGCAACACTCCACGACTATGCGTATTGTTGCAAAGGTACGTTAAAAATCCTTATTGACAAAACATTTTACCTAATAAATTGGATGTCAATAATATAAAGTTTTCAACAAGTAAATTTAAATTACTTATTCACCTTTATTATACATTACAATTTTTATGCCGTTTTTGCCTTTCAGAACAGCAGCTACAGCTTTACGAACATCTTCTGTTGTAATACTCTCTAAAGTCACTTCGTAACCATCTATAATATTCAGATCTGTAGCAAGATACTCTGACATTGCAGAATTGAAATATCCATTCAGTTGCAAGTTCTCCTTATGGTTCTTAATCATAAAGTCTTTTACCTTGCGAACATCTTCTTCAGATGGTCCTTCTACAGCAAAGCTTTGTAAGATTTTTTCAATTTTCTCATTCAATCCCTCATAACGTGATGGATCTGTCTGGTAAACTATCTGCAAAAGGGCACGTTTTTCCGGATTTACACGTATTGCACCACTGGTTGACACACCGTATGTACCACCATCTTTTTCACGTATTTCTTCTGTGTAGATAATATCGAGAACCTGCATTGCTATGCTGTAAATAAGTTGCTGTTTCAGATTGTATTTGCTCTTATTGTTCTCCATATAAACTACTGTTGCCATAGGCTGCTGCATTTCGCGTTCAAAGACAGAAACAGCTGGTTTATCGTTAAGTTTCAACACTTTACCCTGCTTCTCTTTACCTTTCTGTGCAGGCAGTGAAGCTATATACTGTTCTACCTTTGGAAGCAGTGAATCTGCACTTATTTTACCTGTGAATACAAAGCTGAAATCGGCAGCGTTGGCATAACGTTCGCGTGCAATCTCCATTACACGTGCGTAATCTATCTTCTCTACATCTTCTAACTTAAGCTGTGTAGCCAATGGATTATTACCGTAAAGTTTAGCCACAAGTGTATCGTTAAAGGCTGTCATTGGGTCTGTTGCAGCATTCTTAAGGAGTGCCGATGTCTTGTTCTGCCAAGATTTGAATGCATCGTCATCAGTACGCATTGCTGTGAATGACAAGTAGATAAGCTGCATCAGTGTTTCAAAGTCTTTTGGAGTGGCTCTACCGCTCAGCGATTCGCTAAAGGTGTTTACAGCCATGCTTACAGTGACTTTTTTACCTGCAAGAACCTTAGTGAGATCTGTGCTGCTAAAATTACCCAGACCACCTACGTTCATTACTTCTGATGTAACCTTAAGGTTCAGTGCTTCAACTTCGTCATAGAGTGAAAGACCTCCCTTACTGTATGCTGTAAAGAGTATCTGATCTGCATTGAAATCAGTCTCTTTATGATACACTTTTGCACCGTTTGACAAGGTATATTCTGTATATCCCAGTATTGACTCTTTGCTCTTCACTACGCTGCCTTTTTGTGGCAATTCGCTAATTAGAGGTTCGTTAGATACTTTATCTACGTATGGTTCTATAGTCTCTTCTTCTACCTTTTTAAGTAGTGTTTCCAGTTCCTTTTCTGTTGGGTACTGTGCACCTTCTACATCGGGTAACATACAGGCTACTACCAAGTTACTATCGGTCTGTCCCAATGACATTACGTATTGGTTGATTACATCTACTGTGATGGCAGGAGCCAGCTGCTGTGCTAGTGCATACTCTGTTTCTATACCCGGAATTGGTTCATTATCAATAAAGTGACGTACGTATTCGCTACAGTATGATGCGCTGGTAGTCTTTGCACGCTGGTTGTAGGCCGATTCTACTGTTGCCAGATATTCTGCCTTTGCACGTTCGTATTCTGATGCTGTAAAGCCATGACGCAAGATTCTCAGCATTTCACGATACAGTGTTGTAATAGCTGTATTAAATCCGGCTTCGTTGCTTATCATTATACCTGTGAATGCCCCTTTGGTTTTGGAGATAAAGTAATCATCGTCCATAATTGCTGCATCAATAAACGGTGGTTCAGGCAGTTCTGCAAGTTCTGCAAGACGCTGTGCTGCCATTCTGCCTACTACCTGTTTTGCATACAGTGTTATGTAGTAATTCAGCGAACTCTTCATTTCATCCGGTATATCTTCGTGCTTCATAAAGATGTATGACTGAACGTACTGTTGCTCTTTATCTTTAGCCATTGCTATGATAGGCTCCTTATTATCAGGAACTTGTACATAGAACCTTTCTGCCGGATTGACAGGTTTTGCTATAGTTGAGAAGATACTGATGATTTTCTTTTCCATTTCATCAACATCAAAATCACCTACTACAACTATACCCTGCTGATCAGGACGATACCACTTTTCATAGTAGTCGCGAAGTGCCTGATATGGGAAGTTCTGAATAGTCTCAATAAGGCCGATAGGAAGACGTTTGCTATATGGATTGCCATCAGGATAAACTTTTGGCAATAACTGTTCGTACATACGCTGCGAAGCATCGCGACGGCTACGCCACTCCTCTGTGATTACACCACGCTCTTTGTCTATCTCTTCAGGTAGAAGCAACAATCCGTCTGCCCAATCGTGCAGTATCCAAAGACATGAATCTACGGCACCCTCTACTGACAATGGCACGTTGTCAATGTTATACACTGTTTCGTCCAGGCTGGTGTAAGCATTCAAATCGCCACCAAACTGCACACCGATAGATTCGCAATATTTTACTATGCGATTACCGGGGAATTTTTCTGTTCCGTTAAAGCACATGTGTTCCAGGAAGTGAGCCAAACCCTCTTGTCCCTCATCTTCTATTATTGAACCTACTTTCTGGGCAATGTAGAAGTTTGCCTGTCCCTTTGGCTCTTCATTGTGACGAATGTAATAAGTGAGTCCGTTCTCAAGTTTTCCAACTCGCACCTGTGGGTCGATTGGAATGTTCGGTACCTGCTGTTCCTGTGCAGATACTGTGTTTGCTGCCAGCATAAATGCTGCAACAATCAGCATTACGATTTTCTTCATTTTAAGTTTTTCTTTTTTATTATTATTTAATTGGACTATATTTGTTTCCAATCTATTATCTATTTCAATTCATTTTCACTCCCCTGTTACCATACAACTACAAGCGTTGTGGGATTTAACATAAGAAAACTTGGCCGCCCTGCCCACGTTTGTCGCATATTTGGATTTAGGACAGAAGACACAAGGCGGCATTGGCTCCCTGCCCCAAATTTCAATAGTTTACATGAGAAAACTTGGCCGCCCGTGGCCTATGAACGGGGGGGGACCGACGCCGAAGGCGTTGGGGGGACTTGGTTTTCGATGTAAACTATTAAATATACCTTATTCTTAAAATTCTCTCCAGCAATTTCATCGTCTCTCCAACAATCTGCTCACTCTTACCAACAATGCTGATAACCGCAAGAACACCCTTTTTAGGCTCTATACAGAGTACACGAATAGACGATTCATCCTCCAGATATGCGTCAAAACCGTATGCTTTGCGGTTATTGAACTCCCATTTTTCTATAGGCGAATAATCTTCCGGATCATCATCGTCAAAGCCCACCATATCTATGTAGTTGATTAACGCCTGCTCGGGTGCTGCAGAATCTTCCGGCATATCATCCACAGTAACCTCTACCGATGCTGTACCGTCCAGATTCTCAATCTCAACGTACTGTTCACCCACCTGACCTTTCCAACCTTCCGGCAGTTTTATCTCAATCTTTGCCATCTTACTTTCTTTTTAACTCACAAAATTACTGTTTTTTTTTAAAATCCTCCCATTGTTCCAACCAATTAGAACATCCCCACCCTCATAAACAGTAGTAATAGGGTAAGTTTGCTGGCATAGCCACCCTGCCCCATTAACAGTAGTAATAGGGTATATTTGTGAGGCGTGGCCGCCCGCGGCTCGTGAGCGGGTGGCGAAGAGCCTCGACAGAGGCGATGAGACGGGAAGAAGCCAAAACTTGTTTTGGCGGAACCGAAACAAATATTACCCTATTACTACAAAACAAAAGGTGAACGAAGCAGCTCCGAACAGCTACGTCCCTCAGCCCACAAAGAAGGGCCGGCAAAACTGCCAGCCCCTCTGAAACTATTGTAAGTCAAATTACTTCTTGAAAAGCAACTGAGCCATCTGATACAAGCTACGACGCCATGTCAGGAACTCATGAGCAGTACCTTCAGAAACGTATGAAACAGCATTGTGACCGGCAGCCTTAAGATCGGCAGCAGCCTTATTAACTGCATCAGGATTCTCCTTACTACCAGCACTCATAAAGATAAGATCAACCTGATCCTTGCTCTTGATATCAGCCGGAGCATAAGTACCACCACTCATCAGACCGTATGAACCAAACACTTCAGGACGTGCCAAAGTGATATTCTTTGTCTCCATACCACCCATAGAAAGACCTGCCATAGCACGATGTTTCTTATCGGCAATAGTATTGAAGTTAGCATCGATATAAGGAACCAGTTCATCAACAAGAACCTTTTCGAAATCCTTAAAGTTGAAAGAAGCAAGACCACCAAAACGTGTACCATTAGTCATACCGTATGTCATAACAATGATAAATGGTTCAACTTTGCCCTCAGCAATTAAGTTATCCATAATAAGATTTGCATGTCCCTGTGTTGACCAAGCAGTTTCATCTTCGCCCCAACCATGCTGCAAGTAAAGAACAGGATACTTTTTATTATCCTTACCATACATAGGAGGAGTGTAAACAAAAGCTCTGCGAACCTGTTCAGTGCTCTCAGAATAGAAGAGAACCTGATGAACCATGCCGTGAGGAACATTCTTCATAGCATAGAAATCCTGATCGTGAGCAGGAATTTCAATACCGCTTTCCCAACGAACTGAACCATAGTAGTTATTTGTACCCGGATCGTTAAAAGTACCACCGTCTATAGTAAGATGATAGTAGTGGAAACCTTCATCAAGTGGACCTGCTGTTGTACCTTCCCAAACACCATCGGCATTCTTTTTCAGTTCAGTACCACCACGACCGCCAAGACCTAGACTAACAGAAACAGACTGTGCCTGAGGTGCGTTAATACGGAAACGAGCATAACCCTGTGAATTAACCATAGGATATTCCTGACCCGGCTGGTTCAAAACAGAAGGTTTGAAATCTTCCTTAATTTCCTGTGCTGTTGAGATAGTTGTAGCTAAAAGAGCTGCACCTACCAATGTTAAAAATTTCTTCATAATGGTATATTTAAATTATTTGAAAATCAACTGTGCGAATTCAAACAAGCTACGACGCCATGTATGCCATTCGTGAGCTGTTCCTTCTGAAACGTAACCTGTAGCATTGTAACCTATCTTCTTCAGATTTTCTGCAGCTTCCATTACGCCCATATTTTCTTTGCTACCACAACTCATAAAGAGAACCTTGTTAGTCTTCTTGAAATCAGCAGCATTTTCCAAATCCTGAACGCTGAATGAACCACCACTGAACATACCAACGTATGAGAATACAGTTGGGTTAGCAAGTGTGATAGAACGAGTCTGCATACCACCCATTGAAAGGCCTGCCATAGCACGATGTTCAGTATCATTATAAACGCGGAAGTTCTTTTCTACGAATGGAATGATATCCTTAAGCAGTACATCCTGGAAAGCACCTGCAAAGTTGAAACCACCGAAACCACCTGCTGGACGCTGGCCCTGTGGACGCTGACCACCCTGAGGAGCCTGGCCCTGTGGGCGCTGTGGCATCTGACCCATCTGAGGAGCACCTTGTGGACGCTGACCCATCTGAGGAGCCTGACCCTGTGGACGTTGTGGCATCTGGCCACCGAAACCACCCATCTGAGGAGCTGCCTGACCTGCTGCGCGAGCGTTCAAACCATTATCCATAACAATTACAAATGGAACAGCCTTACCTTCTGCAATAAGGTTATCCATTATATGAGCTGTATGGCCCTGCTGTGACCAACCGAACTCGTTTTCACCCATACCGTGCTGCAAATAAAGCACTGGGAACTTCTTGGTTGGGTTTGAATAATATTCAGCCGGGAAGTAGATGAAGCAACGACGCATCTGTTCTGTAACTGAAGAATAGTAGTAGAATTCGTTTACTGAACCTTGTGGTACGTTCTTAACAGCAAAGATATCCTGGTCTGGTGAAGGGATTTCGATACCGCTACCCCAACGGCTTGCACCATAGTAGTAAAGGCTTCCCGGATCTGGAACTGATGCTCCGTCAATGTTCAACTGATAGTAGTGGAAACCTACATCCTGTGGTTCTGATTCACCTGTCCAAACACCGTTTTCATCTTTCTTCATTTCATACTTTACACCACCGATATCAAGCTTTACGCTGTTAGCTTCCGGAGCTGAAATCTGTGCGCGTACTCTACCCTCTGAGTTTACCATTGGGTACTGTTTTCCTTCCTGATTTGTAGAAGCAGGTTTGTAGTCTTCTACGCCTTGTGCATTAACTGACAAGCTGATAGCTGCTATTGCAACCGCAAATAAAAAGTTCTTTTTCATATTATAAAATTAAAAATAATGTTATCACACATTACAACCCTAAACAAACACCACACAGCGTATTTAGGAGATTTATTTTGTAAATATAGTGCAAGCTTAACAAAACTCCAAAAATATTGGAATAAATCTTATTAAATACTACACCTTAATATATATACGGAAACTTTGCAAAAGTCAAAATTGTGTTGAATACTTTTTATCGGCATAAAAAAAAAAGTTGGCCTCATATTTCTATGAAGCCAACTCTGTATATAATCCTTATTTAAGGTTAATTACTTTTTCTTGTTCTTTTTGAAGTCTCTAACTATGTAGTAAACGTCCTTAACCTGGTAGTTTTCGTCCCACAAAAGAGGATAGTTACGAGCACCTAACCATGAATCGCGGTCGCCAAGGTTCCAGAATGTTACGTTCTTGATAACCTTCTTGTACTTACGCATGATTTCGAACATTTCTGCATATCTGTCTTCCTGCATCTTCTTGATTTCAGGAGTGATTTCTGCACCCTCGCGGCTGAACTGCAACTGACCACCTGCTTCGTGGTTTACACGCATATCAAGCTCTGTGATGTGGATGTTGTCAACAAGTTCTGAATACTTCTGGATAGCTGCTTCAAAGTTCTCCCATTTTGGGTTGTCATAGATGTTGTAGTGACCCTGCATACCGATACCTGTGATAGGCACACCCTGTTCCTGCATCTTCTTAACCATGTTGTAGATGTATTCAGTTTTGTGAGGGTTAGCTGCGTTATAGTCATTATAAAACAAAAGTGCTTTTGGATCTGCTTCGTGAGCATATTCAAATGCTTTTGCTATAAATTCATCACCGCAAAGCTGATAAAGTCTTGAGTTACGGAAAGAACCTTCGTAATCCTTACCAGGAGTGTCGCTCATTGCTTCGTTTACAACGTCCCAAGCATAAACTACATCTTTGTAACGATTTACAACTGTGAAGATGTGGTCCTTCAAACGTTCGTAGAATACTTCTTTAGTTACAGGCTGACCGTTTTCGTCTGAGAACATCCAGTTAGCAAACTGGCTGTGCCATACCAAACAGTGACCACGTAATTTAATACCATTCTCACGGCAGAAGTTAGCAACTGCATCGGCCTGTTCGTAATTCCAAACGCCTTCTCTTGGGTGCATTTCACCCGGTTTCATTACGTTTTCTGCTGTGATGCTGTTAAAGTTAGCCTTGATAATCTCAATATGTTCAGGTGTTGAGATGTTACGTGGGTTAACTGCCACACCAATTGTAAAATACTTCTTATAAGCGTCTTTCAAACCCTGTGCTGATGCACTGTTTGCGCTTAAAGCTACAACAGCTACAAAGAGAGCTGCTTTAAACAATCTTTTCATTTTTGTTCAGTTTTAAGTGAATATTATTCGTTAATAATTACTTTCATTAATTGTCAGAGTGCGAATTTAATGCAAATTTCATTAAACACAAACTTTTTTTTGCTTTTAAGAGTGTAGTTTACTGAATTTATCACCTTCATTAAGTTTTATTGCCCATATATAATAAGGTATTTGAATTAATTATATCTTTGCAACTGCATATAAAACAAAATAAATACTAACTAAAATATGAAAAGTAAACTAACAAAGTTGATGGTTGCGTTTTTAGCACTATCATTAGCACAAGGTATGAAACAGGCTGTAAAAGCCGAAGTTGATCCAAACTTCTACATTTATCTATGCATTGGTCAGTCCAATATGGCAGGTGGCGATACATATATCGGCATTCCTGAAGCAGATAAGTCAGGAGTTGACAAAAGATTCCAAAATTACCAGACATGCGATAACAGCTATTTTCCAAACAGAGGATGGCGCAGAGCAACACCACCATTGGTACGCGCCAACGGCAGTCTTACTCCGGCCGATTATTTTGGACGTACTATGGTGGAAAAACTCCCTGACAGTATCAGAGTAGGAGTAGTTATAGTAGCAGTAGAGGGTTGTTCCATTGTACTTTTTGACAATGCA
The DNA here is from genome assembly GCA_937876995.1 of uncultured Bacteroidales bacterium. Taxonomy (GTDB): domain Bacteria; phylum Bacteroidota; class Bacteroidia; order Bacteroidales; family Bacteroidaceae; genus Colenecus. The sequence continues at coordinate 15,110 of CALEFD010000107.1, forward strand.
CAATATTCAAGTTATATTAGCACTGCACCGGACTGGATGAAAAGTGCCATTGCTAGTTATAACACAACATTAATCAAAAACAATCCATATAGGTCTCTTACTTACTACGCTAAAAAAGCTCAAAAAGATGGTGTAATCAAAGGCATTCTTCTGCATCAGGGTGAAACCGATGCATATAGCGATACTTGGTTGAACAATGTGGATAAGATATATAAGAATATCCTTAGAGACTTATCATTAGAGGCTGCCGATGTACCTCTGATAGCAGGTCAGGTAGTTGATAAAGAACAAGGAGGTCAGTGCGAAGGTGCCAACAACACTATCAACAGACTTCCAAGTAAAATTAAGACAGCTCATGTAGTTAGTTCAAAAGGTTGTACCGACTGTGGCGATAATCTACACTTCAGTCCGGAAGGCTACAAGTTATTGGGACAACGTTATGCGGCAAAGGCATTGGAGATTTTAGAAGAACAGCAGATGACCGGTATTTCACCTATATTCACCCCTACTCCTGCTAGCGATATTATCTACAACCTGAACGGTGAACGCATAGAACGCCCAGAAAAAGGTATAAACATCATCAACGGCAAAAAAGTCTTAGTAAGATAAATACAAAACCAACATAAACTAAAGGGTGGTACTGTCATACCGAAGTACCACCCCTTTATTTGTTATTTACCTTTTTTTTATTTTATATAGGTTTTCTGTCCGTCTATTATGTAGATTCCTGGAGATGCTATGTTGCTGATGCGCTCTCCCTGAAGGTTATAGATGACGGCATTTCTCTGTGAGTTATCGGTCTTTATCTCTTCTACTTCTACCACCGGCAGGTAACTGCGTTTGGTATAGTAGTACTGTTCTACCAATTCTTCATTTATGGTGATAGTGCTGATATGATAACTTACACCTTCTATTTGTCCATCAAAATATGAATATGGATGTTCTTCGTATGTGTAATCGGCTACTATATCTTCTGTTCTGATTTGTGTTACCAGATACTTTTCGTCCATCTTTCTGGTATCGTCCAGAACGTATGTTGTAGTTTCTACATAGTATTCATTTTCTTGTTCCGGATCATATCTGTAGGTGTTAAGGATTACTTCTCGCTGTTCATTGGTCGTATATGATTCGCCTAATCTTGTTCCTTTGGATAAATCATAATCTGATATCCATTTTCCTTCATTTTCATTGTAGTAGTACATAATATTAGGGATTTCCGATAACGTTTCTGTGTAACCGTCCATATACAGGTATGGTATAGGATATATTGAAGGATACAGTTTTCTTGGCGCCAATGGTTCCGGTGCTGTCGATGAAGGAGTATTGAACATCTTTATTGCCCTTCCGTATCCTATCATCAGGGTATCTGCTATATAGTTGCCTTCATCGTCAAAAAGTGGTGACAGGTAACAATCTATATATATTTGATATTGCCACAGGCCTTTATCAACGGTGAATTCATTACTTCCTTCCTGCAGATTATCAAAGGTGATATCGTCTATTCCACGGGTCTGCGCATAACTGGGATTGTATTCTACTTCATTATCGCCATCTACGTTCTCTACCCAATCTGATTGTTCCGAATCCCATGTATAGCGGATTCCATCTTCTATCTTAAATGAATAGTAATCTACATAATCATATTCTCCGTCTTCATTGAAATAGCAACGGAAATATTTGGTGCAGTACTTATCGAAAGCTTCACGGTCTATTTCTTCATCATCTTTCCAATCATCGTATGACCCACCACTGACGTGGATAAGGAATACAGGGCCTGAAAATTCTGCTATTGTCAGTCCATCACGGTATGGATTTCCATTTGCATTTAAGGAGTAAGATTGTTTGTAAACCATATTATCCCACTGGTCGTAGGTGCATTCCGATTCCTTATAAAGCTTAGTGAGCGTGTTTTCGCCTTCGTAATATTCATCCATCTCGTAGTATTTTTCCACCCACTTGCCATCTCTGTATTCTGTCTCTACTTTTCCTATGCAGGTTGATTTGTTACCCTGTTCATCTAAGGAATATATTGCCATATATGAACAACGTCCGTTTGGTTCGAATTCATATTCTATGTGATATGAGTTTTCATCTTCCCAATAATCGGTTTCGTCTGCAACGAGTGTCCACACCAATTTGCTGTCACTGTATGGTTCGCCAAATTCATCTACTCTATCCCATTCTGCCCTATAGTACATTACGTCTGTGAGATAACCGAATTCGTTGAAATTGTAGTATGTTTTACTATAATCTTTAGTGATTACACTGTCTAACATCCATACTTGTTCTGTCTTAAGTGTATTCTGTTGTTCTGCTGTACGTTTCAGTGTACTTAATAGTTGCGAGGTTGATTGAGCCTGCAGCGTGCCTATCAAAGACGATAGCACTAAAATCACTGTAAATATTCGTTTCATAAAATTATTGTTTTGTTATTTTTCTGCTGCAAAGATACTTTATTTTGTTCAATTAATTTCACATTGTTATATATAGAAGGTGGTTCTATATGGGTTTTATATAAATTATGACTATTTTCGCAGAACGATATCAGAATATATCAACTAACAAATTATTAATATGTTTCTAAAAAAGTCTGTTTTCAGCATTTTGCTGATGGGTGCAGTTACAACTGTTTTGAATGCTGCGAACCCATATCTGCCACTGTGGGAGTATATTCCTGATGGCGAACCTTACGTGTTTGAAGACCCAGATAATCCTGGTAAGTACAGAGTTTATGTGTATGGTTCACACGATTCCGAGATTACTCAATATTGCGGTCGCGAACAGGTTGTATGGTCGGCTTCTGTTGACGATTTGAACAACTGGCGCTATGATGGAATTATATTTGAATCGAAGACCGATGCCAATGGCAATCTGTTGAATCGCGATGGCAGAGGTGATATTCTGTATGCTCCTGATGTTACTTTTACAACCGATGAGAATGGTAAAAAGACATACTACCTATACCCTAACAATCAGGCAGGTGGCAGAAACGGTATGATTGCAAAATCGGACAGACCGGATGGTCCGTTTGTTGTTTGCAACTGGAGTACAACCAATCCTAAGGTTACTGATGGTATTTTGGGTTTTGACCCTGCTGTATTTGTAGATGATGACGGAAAAGTTTATGGTTACTGGGGATTTGAAAAGTCTTGGGGTGCTGAACTTGACCCTGAAACTATGGCTACTGTTAAGAAAGGTACTCAGCCTGTAGAGGATATGGTGTCAGCAAGAGATCAGGAGGGCGAATTCCGTTTCTTCGAAGCCTCTTCTATTCGTAAAATAGATGGCATGTATGTATTTGTTTACAGCCGTTGGACAGGCAATGGTGAATTTGGTCTGCCTGAAACTAACTACACTTTGGCATACGCATATTCCAAAAACCCGTTAGGTCCTTTCACATACGGCGGAACTATTATTGATGGTCGTGGCAGAGATACCGATGACGATGGTAATACTATACATACTGCCATTCCAAATGGTAATACTCATGGTGGTATTATGGAGATAAACGGTCAGTGGTATGTATTCTATCACAGACAGAATGGTGTGGACGAATATTCACGTCAGGCTATGGTAGAACCTATTGATGTTCAGGTTAAAGATGGTAAAGTTACGATAAGCGAAGCAGAATATACATCTATGGGTTTTGAAACCAATGGTTTGGATCCTTACAAGAGGTATTCCGCTGGTATTGCTTGCTACTACACAGGTCCTACCCCATCATACGCAGAGTATCCTAACAGAGTCTATTCCGGTTCTTATGTTGCTGCCACACGTGCCGATGGTCTTGCTTACGAAGGCAATCCATACGACTTGAGTGTAAACAGCAATCCTGTTGTTAACAACACAGATGGTTCTTTGGTCGGTTACAAATATTTCAACTTTGATGCTACTTACGGCAAGAAGGGTTTGAAACTGCTGATGAATATTGTACCACAAGGTGTTAAGGGTAAAATTACCATCTATGCCGGAAATCCTAAGAAGGGTGGTAAAAAGGTTGGCACAATTAGAATTAAGAAGAATATGAAACAGGAGTTGACCGAAGTTAAGGCATGTGTAAGAAAGCTTAAGAAGTATCAGGGCAAGCAGGCTCTATTCTTTGCTTTCTCTTCTACTACTCCGGAAACATCAATCTGCGAAATGCACGATTTTGTCTTTGCCTCTAAGTAATTGATATATACTTACAAAAAACCAAATGCCCTGGCGGATGTAACAAGAACCACCAGGGCATTTATATATTTACAGCTACGTAACTGGTAATAAGGTAAGCTACCCTATTACATGTACTTAATTTATTTCTATATAGTACGGTAAACGAGCCTGAACTGATGGTTCATCGTCTATGTACTGAATTCCTATACTCTGCTTTAACTGTTCTATTGGAGTTGAAGGCTGAGAAGCCATTTCGGTAAAGGTTGAGAGATATTCTTCAAATACGCTCTTCTTTTCCGGATATGATGTCACTACGGCATCTGCTGCATTTGCCAACTCTTTTGCTTTTGCTATCGCATCATCAATACCACCCAATGCATCAACCAAACCTATCTCTACAGCATCTTCACCTGTCCATACACGACCTTCGGCAATAGCCTTAATATCATCGGTTGACATTCCACGACCATCGGCACAACGCTTTACAAAGAGTTCGTAACCATCGTTTATATTACGCTGTATCAGAGCCTTTGCATCATTATTCATTGGTTTGGCAATATTATCCATACCACCCAGTTTGTTTGTGCTTACAGTCTCCATAGCCACACCTAAACGCTTTGCCAACTTTTCTACTTCCGGTATCATACCAAAAATTCCTATAGAACCGGTCAGAGTAGCAGGCTGTGCAATAATATAGTTTGCTGCACAAGATATGTAGTAACCACCGGATGCGGCATAATCGCCCATTGACACTACTACCGGTTTAACTGCTTTTAGCTGCTCTATTTCATACCACATCTGTTCTGAACCAAAGGCACTGCCTCCACCTGAATTGACACGCAGAACTACAGCCTTTACTTTATCGTCTTCGCGCAATTTACGCAAATCTTTTGCTACTGTGCCTGATACAATACCTTTTTTGCCTTCGTCAACAATATCGCCTTCTGCATAATAAACTGCAATCTCATCGGACAACAATGACTGTATTTCTGTATCGGCATCGGGCACTTCCAACATCTTGCTATGAGAAAGTTTGACAGGTTTCTCATCTTCTTCCAACTGTAGCATTGATGCAAGCACCTTGTCCATATCATTTTTGTACAGAACACTATCAATCATTCCGGATTTCAGACATTCATCTGTATCAACTACAAGAAGTCCGTTATCGGCATAAGTCAACAACTTTTCACGTTCTATGTTGCGTTCTGCTGTTACGGCGTTAAGTATATTATCCCAAATGGAATTTATATAACACATCACCTGTTCACGATTGGCAGCGGACATCTCCATTGATGTGAATGGCTCTACTGCCGATTTATATGTACCTACCTTGAAAATCTGCATTTTAACGCCAAGTTTATCTAACAAGTCTTTAAAGAAGACTGTCTGACCTGTCATTCCACGCCAATCTATGGTGCCATGAGCGTTCATATAAATCTTATCGGCTACCGATGCAAGATAGTATAGTCCGGTTGTGTAATTATCGGCATAAGCCACTACAAACTTTCCGGACTGTTTGAAATCTGTCAATGCATTACGTATCTCTTGAATAGTGGCATACGATGTTTCTATCGATTTAATATCCAGATAGATACCTTTAATATTTTCATTCTTTTCCGCTTTTTCTATAGATGCCAGAATATCGTCAAGACCTAACCCTGTATTCATATCTTCTGACAACATAGCCAATGGATTTTCGGAAACCCTATCTGCTATGGCACCATCTAATACAAGATGATAAACTGTATTTGGCTTTACTTCTGTTTTGGAACTTCCTGCCGCAGCTATTCCAATCAACGCAAACACACTGAGCACACTGGTAATAATAGTGAAGACAAAAAGTCCCACTACTGTGGCCCACATAATTTTCATAAAATCTTTCATTTTTCTTATTTATTAAGTCTATTATTGTTTTTACAAGCGACAAAATTAGAATTTTCCACTTTATTAATAGATATAAAGCTCACAAAAATCCACTCTTTCCATGTTATTTTGAGAATATACAATCAATTCATCTAAAATATTACATAAAGATTTCTTTTTGTGAGTAACAATTCATACTTTCGCAAATAATTACATACTAAAAGATTTAAACATTTACTAAACAATTATATTTATGAGAAAAGAATTTAAAAAACACAAGTGGCTGACCGCAATTAAGCCGGTCACTTGCTTGATGACAGTTGCGGCCTGCCTATATGGCGTTAATGCCAATGCACAGTTATCGAGTAACCCTGACAAATTCTTGGGCAACATTACCACAAGAGGTCAGGTAGATTACGGTTCAGAAAAGTACTACACTTTATGGAATCAGATTACTCCGGAAAATGAATCTAAATGGTCATCGATAGAGGGTAATCGTGATAATTACTATTGGCAGAGTGATGCATCTTACAACTACGCCAAACAGCACAATTTCCCATTCAAGTTTCACACTTTGGTTTGGGGTTCTCAATATCCATCGTGGATGGATAATCTAAGTACCAAAGATCAATACGAAGAGATTGTAGAATGGATGGACGCTATTAAAAAGCACTATCCGCAGTTAGATATGATTGACGTTGTAAACGAAGCTGTTCCGGGACATGCTCCGGCACCTTACAAAGCCGCTTTGGGTGGTGACGGTGAGACTGGTTACGACTGGATTATCAAGGCTTTTGAAATGGCGCACGAACGCTGGCCGGATGCTATCCTTATTTACAACGATTATAACACTTTCCAGTGGCAAAAGAATGAATTCATACATTTGGTAAAGACTTTGCGTGATGCAGGTGCTCCAATAGATGCATACGGCTGTCAGTCACACGATGTTACCGATATGAGTTTCAGCGCATTCAAATCTGCTATGGACGAAATCCAGAGAGAGTTGAAGATGCCTATGTACAGCAGTGAATACGATATAGGTACTACCGATGATGACCTACAGTTGCAGCGTTACAAGGAGCAGATTCCTTATATGTGGGAAGCTGATTATTGTGCAGGTATCACTTTGTGGGGATATATATATGGCGCTACCTGGACTACCGATGGTAATTCAGGTATCATTAGAGATGGTAAAGATCGTCCGGCTATGAAGTGGTTGCGTGAATATATGCAAACTGATGCAGCTAAAAATGCAAAGAGTCCATTCCCGGGCATGGTTAAAGAGGCATCTGTTTATATCAAACCTGCAACCACAAAAGCTACTATAAATGACAGTTTGGCAATTACAATCAATGCAAGTCTTAAAACTAAGACCATTGACCATATTGATTTCTATATCAAGGGTCAATTACATTCTACACTAACAGAAGCTCCTTATGTTATTGAATATACCCCAATAGCTACAGGACGTTACGATTTGAAGGCTGTTGTAGTTGCTACTGATGGTACTGAATATGAACGTTTAGGAGGTTTCAACGCATACAAACCACGTTCTACCTATAAAGGTGAAATTGCTATTCCGGGTACTCTTCAAGCTGAAAACTTTGATAGTGGTGCAGATGGTATTGCATTCCACGATTCAGATACAAAAGATGATGGAAATGTTGGATACCGCAAAGACAACGAAGGTGTGGATATTGTATCAGGCAATGGTGGTTATGCTATTGGTTACACATCAAGCGGAGAGTGGCTTGAATACACTGTAAACGTAGCAGAAGCAGGTTCATATTCATTTGAAGCTTTTGTTTCATCCGGTGTAACAAATTCAGCATTCAGTTTGTCTCTAAGCACAGCAGATGGTCAGGTTGAACTTACAAAGAGCATTACCGTTCCAAGTGCAGGAGAAAACAATTGGGATAAATATAGCACTGTAAAGGGCAGATTGGCAATCCCATTGGAAGCCGGCAAACAGATTATCCGTATCAACATAACAGGCAGCAGTTGTAATATCGACAAGATTATATTCACAAAAGTACCTGTTAATGAAGAGATTAAATTAGAAGTATCTGCAAAACCAAATCCAGGAACAGTCAATACTGTCACTAAGATAAATATAAATGCAACTGCTGAAACAAGTGAAATTGCAAATGTTAAAATCTTTGGTGAAGATGGTTCTTTAATAGAGACTTTAACAACAGCACCTTATGTATACTCATTTGGAACAAGTACTAAAGGTATATATACATTCTATATAATTGCTACAGATACAAACGGATTAGAATCGAAGGAGGAAAAGATTACTATAACTATCAATCCAAAGCGTTCTACCTATTCTATTCTTCCAGTAGGTCTGCCGGGAACTATTCAGGCTGAGAATTTTGATAAAGGTGAAGAGGATTATACATACCACGATTCCGATACCGAAGACGAAGGTGGTGTAGGTTATCGCGCAGACAATGGTGGTGTTGATATTGTAAAAGGTAATGGCGGTTATGCTATAGGTTACACTGCTAATGGTGAATGGCTGGAATACACCGTTAATGTTAAGACTCCGGGTGAATATTCTTACAGCGCTACTGTTTCATCAGGTAACGATGGTTCAGGATTCAGCATTAGTCTTGTTAATGGTGACAAGATAACCAATTTAGCAAATGTTTCTGTTCCACGCGACGCTAATGGCAGTTGGGATAACTACACAACCGTTAAGGGCAAACTGAGCAAACATCTGGATGTTGGCAAGCAGATTATCCGCATCACTATTACAGGTGCTTACTGTAACATAGACAAGATTCAGTTCACTAACACTCTTGATACCGATGTAGAAATTGTTCCGGAAGATATTGTTCCAACTGAATCAGATACATACAACCTATATGGTATCAAGGTTGATGGTAACTACAAGGGTATTGTGGTAAAGGATGGTCAGAAGCTTCTGAACCGATAATCCCCCACTCCACAAACCAAAAAAAAAGCGTGCAACCATAAAAAGTTGCACGCTTTTCCATTTATCAGTTATTTGCTAATCCAATCCCAATCACTTCACTTCCTCGAAATCAACTATCATTCACTATCAATGCGTTAGCACCGGATGTTGCGTCCATGTTACAAGAATCAAAATAAAAATTGATAATCAACATATTACAAAACCAATTCACAGTTGTGATATTCTACCCAAACAACCAAAAGAAAACACAGAAAAAAAAATCATAAAAATGATGATTTTTCTTGATTGGGATTGACTATGCATATAATGTTAGACAGCATAATCTCGACTATTTCATGGAGGATATTATGGAACTATAATGTCATGGCCTCATGATGATTCTAAACGGCACAATGTCATTCCACCGTTCAAGTAATTAGATCTGTTTAAAATAAAATGCCTCGTTGATTCACATCTGCGAGGCACATTCTAAAATCATTTTTCTTTTCTCACGCCTTTGAATGGAGTTCCATCTTGTTTTCCATCCATAAACTGTCCATTGGGACCGCCTTTTGTCCAAATTCCAGTTTTGGGATTCAAGACTTGACTTCTCTGGCGTACCATACCGTTTCTGTGGCCATCGCCACTTGGGGGATTTGTTGCCATGTCTTTCCTTGCCCGTCCTTTTCGGGTATTAATTTGGTTGAATGTTTCAGACAATCGTTATACATTACTTATCTTAATAGTTTCATAAACCAGTCTATTAGTCTACGAATGTACCCTCTTCTATGTGGCATGTCATCATCAGAGTCAAGAAATAAGACCTCGTTCTCCTTAATATAATAATGTGAGCAGCATGGGAATTGATAGTTCCCTATAGAAGGTGAAAGACTTACTCTTTGACCATCAAATGTTAGAGTCCAGCCATACTTTCGGTTAAGAGGGTTTACGACCTTCTCTCCACAACCGCATGCACATAGATGGGCTGTTGTGTGGTACTTCATGGATATGTATAATACGCCCTCATCCAATTCGTTTGGTATGTTGTCCAAGAATTTTAGCTTAAAATGTCGGGTCATCATAAATAATTTTATTCTTGTTCAATACAAACGCAAAATCGTAGGATATTGCAGAATTTTGATAGAACCCTAATGATTGTTTCCATCTGAATACCGATTCCATAGCAGCGAAAGCATTCAGTTCTGCTATCTGGATATTATCTCGATAGAGATCATCCTCCTTGGCTTCATTTGTCGCATCAAAGGCGTCGTTAAGGTATTGGTAATGGTCTGGCTCACCATATGAGACGCGGATTATGCCTGAAAGACCACCTTCTCTAAGAGATACTCCTATTCCCGAATTCACAAACTTCTTGTTGTTCTGAATCAGAAAATGTGCTATTTCATTTCTTACGGCAGCTTTGTCGATGCACAAGAAGATGAAGTCCATTCCTAACAGAAAATCCTTGTTATTTGGATTGATGTTTTCTGGATGCGGGACAATAGCTTCATTCATGTTCCTATATACCTCAGTTAGGTACTGGACTTTTGGAATGTTTTTCTCCAGTATTTGTGATGGAGCAGCACCAGGTGCCCTAAAAGCATTGTGTTGCTTGAAGATGTCGGAGTCAAATAGATGAATCTCTTCAAGTGGTAACTTTGCAATAAAGTCAAGGATATATGACCCTGTGCCTCCCAAGCCGATAATGGCAACTTTCATTCCTTTGAACATGTCTGTCAAACCAGCAATATGTGCGCGTGACGAATTGATGTCCCAATAAACAAGTTTGCTATCTGCAGGCTTTATCAATTTCTGCTTTTTGAGTGCCCTACACGCTAATGGATCGGTGTTAACAGCTGGAGCAGTTATTATTCTCCAATAGTTGAGCACCTTGTCATAATAGGTCGGGTACATGCCTTTATCCGGATAACATGAAAAGCGATAATCACTGATAATGGTATCAAACAAAGGGTGTCGCATCTCCAAGAAACCTAGTCCCTTTATAGGAGCACCATCCATTTCACACGGCTTACCACCAATGAAGTATGCGGTGTGGTCATTAGGTTTTAGAATCTTCTGATTCTTCCAATTCATAGGAAATACAAGTATTCCTGCCTTTACCTCCTTCGACTCAGTTAGGTAAGGTACGCAGTCGGCAACAAAATTGCCGCTGCGCACATCAAAGCTGATTCCCTCATCTTGGATTTTCTGCAAATCCTCATTAAGACTGATGAGAGATGGCAACATCGAATTCCATTCCATTTGTGACATAAACGACTTTACCTTTAGACATTAATCCTTCTTCATTCTCTGATGGTCCTTTACTGTATGTCATTGAATACACACGATTGGGATCATAATCTTTCCCGTAAGCGAGAGAGGCAACTTTTTCGTATGAGATAGTAGGCTGGTCATACTTGAAAGCTTCTGAATTCACATAGATGGTACATTCGTGCTCATGACCTTTCTTTCGGGTAATGAACTTGTCCATTCCCGGAGAAGACAGGTCAACGTCTTCACCTCTATTAATAAGAGCCTCTCTCCAGTTACCTGGCAAATCCAGATATATATCTTCATCATCAGGAACTTGTCCAAGCCTTCTGATGTCGGCCTCATTAATAATAGGCGTGGGCCAGTTGTAGGGCTTTCCACCATTGATTTTAAACTTGTAGGACTTTTTGTTTTCATTGGGCTTGTGTTTTCCTACGTTACCCTGATTGCCTTCTTGTTCAGCGAAGGGCTTAGAACTAATCTGTGTCATAATTTTATTTTAAACTAAAATATTTAATTATTTATGGTTAAGTCGGACATAATCCTCCTTGTTCCGCTGCAAAGGTATAATAAAAATCTAAATATACCAAGCAAATCTAGTGAAATTTAACAGAAAAAATCTTAAAATATCAATTTTTTCTTGTTTAATTTAGATTTTCTCACTAAATTTGCAACGTCATTAAGCTACAACAACCCCCATTTTATGGATACAATAGGCAAACTATTAAAGCAATACCGTGAGATTAATAAGCTTACGTTAAGGCAAGTTGAAGAGAAAACAGGTATTTCAAACGCATATCTGAGTCAGCTAGAGAACGATAAAATTGCCCATCCTTCAGCAAATACTCTCTACAAACTTTCTCAGACATATGATGTTGAGTTGGAAACTTTGCTTTCTGCTGGTGGTGTTATCGAAAAGAAAGAGCAAAGCACCCCTAAACACAAGATTCTTCAGTCTGTAGCAGCTTCTGCTGGTACAGCATTGACTGATGAAGAAGAAAAAGAACTCTTAAACTATCTCAACTTTATAAGACAACGGGATAAATAATGGCTATAGTTTTAGAAGAATCAACAAAACAAGACATCAAGAAGTGGTCACATGATTTACTTGTGTCAAGTCGTTGTATTGATACATTCCCAACTCCCGCAGATAAATTAGCTGCTTTTATAGACCTAAAGGTATCGCCACAGGATTTATCTATAGTTACACCTATATATATTGATAGAGATTCCTCTATTCTTAAAAAACTGCTTGGTCAACTGCGAGGGCTTCTTGTTCGAGAGGCTAGAATAATTTATTTAGATAGGTCGTGTAATTTAGAAAGACAGAGGTTTACACTATTACATGAGGTTGGACATAACCTTCCATGGCAGGTGGTTATAGCCTCCATGCATGCAGACGATGATTTTACGCTAAGCCCAGAGACTAAGGAACAGTTTGAGGCAGAGGCAAGTTATTTTGCCTCTGAAACAATGTTCCAAGGAGACAAGTTTGCTGAGATGGTAAAAGACGAACCGTTGACAATACAGACAGCAATAAAGGTTTCTCCATTCTTTGGTGCTTCAATTCATGCAACTCTTCGTAGGCTTGTTGAGTTTTCGCCAATACGATGTGCGTTACTTGTGATGAAAGATCCTACGCCTACCAAGGCAACTCTTAGAGATTTATTTCATTCTCAATCATTTTTGTCTGATATCGGGAGCATCGAGTTTGGAGAGAATTTAGAGAGTGTAAAATATCCGTTTGTGGAATCTTATGTTAGACATGAGAATACTGGTTATGGAAAGTTTCTCGCCCCTGTTAATGAGAGTTCTATTGAGTTAAGGTATGAGTATTTTTTCAATGGTTATAATGGTTTTGTGTTATTCTACCCGTAATAGAACCATCCTAATCAGATACTTTTAATTGTCCATGGACAATTTGATGTGTACTATAGAAAAAGTGACACACGTCTTATTAAATATCCGTGAATTGCGGATGACTTGCAGAAGAACGTCTAAAAAGGGTGACGGTGTATACCTTTCATTACCCAAATCTGCCATCTTTGGGAATTATAAGTCATGAGCCGTAATCAAACAACATTATATTTTTGCCAATCTTGACATTTTTTATCCGGGTCATTCAACTTTACGTCCCTTAGATAAACAAAGAGAATATTCCTCAAATCGATATTCAACCCATTTTTAAGTGCGATTTTTGTAGCTATCTCGCAAAAATCATACTTAAATCGAATTCTTGTATGTTTTTCGCTTGTTTCATGTTGTATGGATCCCCCCAAACTCGTCTTTGCCGCTTGGCTTGTCCAAGAACTTATGAGGGTGAGTTCCCGAACTTATTGCGGTTGTTTCCGAACTTCTCTCCGAACTTTTTATGATTGTCTCCGAACTTTTCTCCGAACCAAACACATCTTTCTCCAGACTATCATTGCCTCCATAAATGAATGCGATTTCCGCGAAGAAAACCATATGGTTGTCGGTTATTTCAAAAGATACTTCAAATACACATTATATATAATAATAAGCATGAATATTGTCATGTCTTTATCAAAAGATTGGTCTTTTAATCAAATTTTGGCCTATTTATAGAGTTTTTTTGAGCATATCAGCATTTGTTTCGATTAATATTTGTAACTTTGCCGTCAAACAACAGAAATCTATCATGACAAAGTTAAATCGTATAAGAGTCGTTCTTGCAGAACGTGACCTAAACAATAAGTGGCTATCCGACAAACTCGGAAAGGATCCTGCTACAGTGTCCAAGTGGGTCACCAATACCACCCAGCCAAGCCTTGAAGCTCTCATTGCAATAGCCAATGCGCTTGAAGTGCCTGTGCAGGAGTTGGTGAGACAGGAAGATTTCAATCAAGAGAAATAAGTCGAAATGACGTACGAAGCAAGAGCAGAGCTAAAGTTTGTTTTGGCTATGCCTTGCAAGAAGGAAGAAGACGAAGTCAAATGATAACAAAAGACGAAATACAAGAACTGCTGCATAGCACGGAAACCTATCGTGTGGAGCGAACCACATCAACAGGTGACATGGATAAGTTCCAGGAGGCTATCTGTGCCTTTGCTAATGATCTGCCAAACTCACGAAAGAATGGCTACCTGATATTGGGTGCTTACGACAATGGAGAGTTGTCAGGTCTGAAGGTCACCGATGACTTGCTGAAGAAGATTGCAGCCATACGCAGCAACGGAAACATCCTGCCTATACCTGTTATGAGCGTTGACCGTTTCCAGTTCCCCGAGGGTGATTTGCTGGTGGCTGAGGTCAGTCCGTCTGACCTGCCTCCTGTGCGCTATCGTGGACGCACGTTTATACGTATCGGTCCTCGTCGTGACATAGCTACGGAGGCAGAAGAACGCATCCTCGCAGAACGAAGAATGTCATTCATGGCCACCTTCGACACCATGCCTTGTTTGGCTGCCAAACTGAATGATATCAATACAGACTTGCTAAGCACAAAGTATTTGATACCGCTATTAGGTAATGAGTTAGTGGATTCTGATACTCGCCCTATCGAGGAACAGATGGCCGCTGTGGGCATGTATGACACTGAGCACCAATGCCCCACATACGCAGCAGTTGTTCTGTTTGGCAACAAGCCGCGCCGTTTTATGCCAGGTCTTTATGTGCAGTATGTACGCTTCAAGGGTGAGGACGTGACCAGTGAGGTGGAGAACGAAATGCAGTTGGAAGGCAATTATTGTGAACTGCTACCACGTCTGGAATCACTTTTGGAGTTGTCTGTCATCAAGAAGAAACCCGTTTTCGTTTCTATCCTACGCGAGGAGATGGTCAGTAACTACCCCTATCAGGCTATCCGAGAACTGCTCCTCAACGCCTGTATGCACCGAGATATGCAGAGTAATACGCCACTTCGCTTCTATGAGTTTGCCAGCCATCTGGAGATTCTGAATGCTGGAGGGCTTTATGGAAACGCACGTCCAGAGAATTTCCCCAGTGTGAACGACTATCGCAACCCACTTGTAGCCAGTGCCATGAAGACGCTGGGCTATGTCAATATGTTCAATCGAGGTGTAGGACAAGTCCAGACTGACTTGAAGGAGAATGGCAACCTACCTGCAGAGTTCAACGTTAATCTTATCACGGCATTCATGGTTGATGTGAAAGTCTCACAGAGCTATACCAACGAAAATGGCGGTAAAATTGGCGGTGATGTCGTAGAAAATATCGTAGAAAACATCGTAGATAGTATCGTAGAAAAATTATCTACGACGCGTGCTAAGATTGTTAGAATTATCTGGAAGAATCCGAACGCTACGGCACAATCCATTTCCAAAGAAATAAATATCGCTTCTCGCAACGTGCAAGAGCACTTAAGAAAACTACAGGAACAAGGGGTTATCCGTCGTATTGGCCCAGACAAAGGTGGGCACTGGGAAATAGTCGCACCATAGTCTTTGAGGGTAAGATACCCCATAAGACTAGTAGAAGTAAACAAGAGAATAAACTGAAAGAACAATGATACAAGAAAATACACCTGCAAAGGTTGGCTTATTGGAGTTACTGCTTGCATCGTCAGGAGTACAGTTCGTCATACCAGCCTATCAGCGTAACTATACTTGGACGGCAAGCAGAGAAGTAAAACAGCTGCTTGACGACATTAAGGCTGTGCTGAAAGAAGAACGCAATAAGCATTTTATTGGAATCATCATATACCTTGAACGGTCTCTTGACTTTTCAAGAAGGGAACGTTCTGTCATTGATGGACAACAACGACTAACTACACTGTTTTTGTCTTTGTATGCTGTGAAAGAGTTGATGCTGATGGCAAGGAATGGTGGAACTCACGCAAATTGGCGAGAGTGATGGGCTATAACACAACTTTTTGATGTGGGTGTACCAGCTTTTGTAACTATATAATATGAAAATTTCATGGCAAATCGACAAGAAATAATAAATAGTACAGCAGAGTTCCTAATCTTTCAAATTGAGGGGAAGGAACAAGGTGTTGAAGTCTATTATAAAGATAAGACAGTTTGGTGTACCCAGAAAGCTATGGGTATGCTGTTTGATTGCTCTACAGATAACATCGGAGTTCATCTAAAGAATATCTTTGCTTCTAGGGAACTTGAAAAGGATTCAGTTACCGAGAAAATCTCGGCAACTGCTTCTGATGGTAAAAAATATATGAGATTGGACCTTTAGGTTTTGTGGGCATCACTGAATATACGTAAGAGTTTTGTACGAAAGAAATGGCGTGTAACCACCGAGCTACACGCCATTTTTTATTTATAAGTTATTTGCTAACTCAATCCCAATCACTTCACTTCCTCGAAATCGGCGTCCTGAACGGTTTCGTCGTTGTTTGATGAGCTGCTTGAACCTGCACCCGGCTGTGCGCCTGCGCCCGGCTGTGCTTGTGAAGCACCACTCTGTGCATACATTTCAGCACTTGCTGCCTGGAAAGCAGTGTTCAATTCGTTAATTGCTGCATCAATAGCTGCCAAATCCTGAGCTTTGTGAGCATCTTTCAGTTTACCAAGAGCAGCTTCAATAGGAGCCTTCTTATCGGCAGGCAGTTTGTCGCCAAGTTCGCTAAGTTGCTGTTCTGTCTGGAAAATCATAGCATCAGCCTGATTCAGCTTATCAACTTTTTCGCGCTCTTTCTTATCGGCATCAGCATTAGCTTCAGCTTCGGCCTTCATACGTTCAATCTCCTCCTTGCTAAGACCGCTTGATGCTTCAATACGGATAGCTTGCTCTTTACCGGTAGCCTTATCTTTTGCAGATACTTTAAGAATACCGTTTGCATCGATATCGAATGTAACTTCAATCTGAGGTACACCACGACGTGCAGGAGCAATACCTTCCAGATTAAACTGACCTATAGACTTATTCTGATTAGCCATAGGACGTTCACCCTGAAGAACGTGGATAGTTACAGCTGTCTGATTGTCGGCTGCAGTTGAGAATACCTCGCTCTTTTTACAAGGAATAGTACTATTCGCTTCAATCAGCTTTGTCATTACACCACCAAGTGTTTCAATACCCATGGTAAGAGGAGTAACGTCCAGAAGTACTATATCGCCTACTCCACCCTCTTTGTTCAGAATAGCACCCTGAATTGATGCACCTACTGCTACTACTTCGTCAGGATTAACACCTTTTGAAGGAGCTTTACCAAAGAAGTCTTCTACTACCTTCTGTACTGCAGGAATACGGCTTGAACCACCAACCAAGATTACTTCGTCAATATCTGAATTGCTAAGACCGGCATCGCTCATTGCTTTACGACATGGTTCAATACATGCCTGTATCAATGAATGTGCCAATTGTTCGAACTTAGCACGTGTAAGTGTCTTAACAAGGTGACGTGGAATACCTGCTACCGGCATAATATATGGCAAGTTGATTTCGGTAGATGTTGATGATGATAGTTCAATCTTAGCCTTTTCTGCAGCCTCCTTAAGACGCTGTAAAGCCATAGGATCTACTGTCAAATCTGCACCTTCGTCATTCTTGAATTCTTCAACCAACCAGTTGATAATTACCTGATCAAAGTCATCACCACCAAGGTGTGTATCACCATTAGTTGACAACACTTCAAATACGCCACCACCAAATTCAAGAATTGAGATATCGAATGTACCGCCACCAAGGTCGAATACAGCAATCTTCATATCTTTATTTGCCTTGTCTATACCGTATGCAAGAGCGGCAGCTGTTGGTTCATTTACTATACGTTTTACTTCCAGACCTGCTATCTGACCGGCTTCTTTAGTAGCCTGACGCTGTGAATCGGAGAAGTATGCAGGAACTGTAATAACAGCCTCTGTAACCTCCTGACCAAGATAATCTTCGGCAGTCTTCTTCATTTTCTGAAGTATCATTGCTGATATTTCCTGCGCAGTATAAAGACGACCATCAATATCTACACGTGGCATATTGTTATCACCCTTTACCACCTTATATGGTACACGTGATACCTCTTTCTGTACCTGATCCCAATTTTCACCCATAAAACGCTTAATTGAGAAGATGGTACGCTGTGGGTTGGTAATAGCCTGACGCTTTGCAGGATCGCCCACCTTACGTTCGCCACCATCAACAAAACCGACAACTGAAGGAGTTGTACGTTTACCCTCTGAATTGGCAATTACAACAGGTTCGTTACCTTCAAATACAGCAACACAAGAGTTTGTTGTTCCTAAATCGATTCCAATAATCTTTCCCATAATTCTATTTTTTTTATTTGTTACTACCATTTTTATAGTCACATTTCTGTGACAGTTCACACCATTGTTAAAACAAATGCTATGCCAAAAAGCAAACCGCTCCTGATTATGTCAGTTTTATGACTATTTGGCAGAAACAATAAAAAAACCGGTTACAGACAAAACACTGCAACCGGCTAATTATAAATAAAAAAAATTACTCTTCGTTTTCGTTACTACCTCCTAAAATGGCAGCCATAATCTTCTCTTCTATCTCTTCTGCCAATTCCGGATTATCCATCATAAGTTGTTTGGTAGCATCACGACCTTGTGCCAATCTGGTATCTTCATAACTGAACCAGGAACCCGATTTCTTGACAATACCATATTCAACACCCAAATCAACTATTTCGCCACTCTTTGATATACCTTCTCCGAACATAATATCAAATTCTGCACGACGGAATGGAGGAGCAACTTTGTTCTTCACAACTTTGACACGTACCTGATTACCTATTACAGCATCTCCATCTTTCAACTGTGTTACTCTACGTATATCCAAACGCACAGAAGCATAGAACTTCAAAGCATTACCACCAGTTGTTGTTTCAGGATTACCAAACATTATGCCTATCTTTTCACGCAACTGGTTAATAAAGATACAAGTTGTGTTTGTCTTGTTAATTGCTGATGTCAGTTTACGAAGTGCCTGTGACATAAGACGAGCCTGAAGTCCCACCTTGTTGTCACCCATATCGCCCTCAATCTCTGCCTTTGGAGTAAGTGCAGCTACCGAGTCGATAACAATTATATCTATAGCCGATGAACGGATAAGCTGTTCTGCTATCTCCAACGCCTGTTCACCATTGTCAGGCTGAGATATCCACAAATTGTCGATATCTACACCCAATTTGGCTGCATAGAAACGGTCAAAAGCATGTTCTGCATCAATAAACGCTGCAATACCACCGGCTTTCTGAGCTTCTGCAATTGCGTGGATGGCAAGTGTAGTTTTTCCGGAAGATTCAGGGCCATAGATTTCAATTATTCTACCACGTGGGTAACCGCCTACACCAAGTGCTGCGTTCAACCCGATAGAACCTGTTGGAATTACATCGACTGCTTCAATATTGTCTTCGCCAAGTTTCATAATAGAACCCTTACCAAAGCTCTTCTCAATTTTCTCTGTAGCAGCCTGTAACGCCTTCAGCTTTTCACTAATTGGTGACTGAGCTGAAATCTGTTCGTTTTTCAAATCTTTTTTTGCCATAACTATTAATAATGATTTAAAGGACAGTTCTGCCTGCCCGAAAGGCAAAGTTAGTAAATTAAGATTGCAACATACTATGTTGATAAAAGAAGTTTTCAACAAAAAATTAAGGCAGGCGCAAATATTTATCTACGCCTGCCCTAAAATATGATATACAAGTATTTACTTTATAAACTCGTTTCCTACTTTACGAGCACGGTTTGGATGATCTAAATCCATTCCTGTCTTGATACCTATTTCAACCAACAGATTCCAACCGGCACAGAGGAACAGATATGGATTCATATCGCCTGCCGATGGAGTTTTGATAGTTGGGAAAGGAGTATCGTGATCGGCTATAGCAACAATACGAACCCCGGCACCATCAACCAAATATTCTTGGAACTTTTCATATTCGCCCTCAATAGGATCAATCATAAAGATAATATCGTTTTTATGCATTACCTCTTCTATTCCATGCAGAACGTATGTACCTTCAAGGAAATCCGATTTACGACGAGTTATTTCATTTGTCTTTAAAGTCAGTTCTTCTGCCACACCATCGTTGTAACCGGCAAAATATACTGTATTTGCCTCTTCTACCCACTTTACTATTTCAGAAGGTATCTCTATAGTAAGTGCCTGCTCTATCTTTTCAGGAAGATCAGCCAATGCAGCCTTCATATCGGCGCCACGCAAATTCCAAAGCAATGATTCATAGTAAAGAGCCTGTTCTACAACACTCTTGGTAGCAGCTACAGCCTGTTCCCAACCACAACCCAAAACGTGTGTTGAGTTACAGAATGTAGAAAGAACTGTATTATCATTTGCAGTAAGACCAAAACGCAGATTATTGCCCTCTTCCATAAGCTTTTTAGCCAACAGAGTAACCTCTTTTGTTCTACCTGAATTCGAAGCCAAAAATACAGCATATTTGCTTAAATCATATTCTCTTGACTGCCAGGAACCGTCTGTCTGGATATTGACATCCATTCCCCAACGTTTGAATTTTCTTAAAGAATTCTTTGCCGGGAATATACGGCTGGAACCTTCACCGGTAAAATAGATATTTTTTACCTGCTTTACCTGTTCTGCGATTTGCTTTGTGCAATCCGGATCAAACTTCTTGATGGTTTCTACAGTATCCATCATTTCACGTACCAATGCAAACTGTGCATAATTTTGATCTTTCAAATTCATAGCTTTCTGTATTTGTTTAAAATTGATAATCAATAATTTAATCTCTTTTTTATAGTTTGAATACGTTCTATTGTCTGTAAAGACTCTTCACGTTGTTGTTTTATAAAACTATTTTCTTCCAATTCACCGTATGCTGCAATCATCTCATCGTCGGAACGGAATGTAGCACGACGGAAAGGATTTTCGTAATCCTTTTTACGTGTTTCGTAAACCTGATTATTGATATAGTGCTGAATATCTATCTCTTTATCCAATATATCATTCCATTCTTCATCTGAAATAGTCTCTACACCAAGTACAAATTTTAGGGCAAGATATGCGTGGCGCAACTTATCAAGCGGATAACTCTTCCAGATTTCATTATAACGTTTATGTATCTCTTTCCACGAATTCAGAACTCCATCATTTATATCAGAACGAAGTTGCTCTATGTCGTTCATCATAATAAGCTGACCTCCCAAGTTCATCCATTCACGCTGACGGACACTATCCAACTTTTCTGCCATAGTTTGGAATGTCTCTTCCGGATTCTCTTCCAACCATACCAATGCATTTTTAATTGCATAATGAATTATCATATCTCCGTATGCATGATAACTGTTGTAGGCTTTTAGGATACGAACCTTACGTTTGCTCTTCTCCATATTTTCGCCCAATATTTCCAAAGCATCAACTACCTTTTTATCTCCATTTAACAGTTTGTTGCCCAAAATGCGTAGTTCGCGTTCTTCAATGTTATCATTAAATTCGTTTTTGCTGCGTAGGTATGCTTTTGCAGTCCATACTTCAAGCAGTTTTCTGGCCTGGATAGATTCTTCCATGCTATCCGGGGCAAAAGTTTCAAACTCAATGTTCTGAACTTTGAATATTCTCTGATCACGATTTGCAAACTTCCAGTTATTACGTGCCATTGCATACATATTATACATCCATGAGAATGCCGGCATAACTGTCAATTCGTCATTTTTAACATCGTTGCTGATAAGTGCAAAAGGGAATGGATTTATAAGTTCATACTGGTAATCGGCCTTTGCCAACATTGTATATGATGCAAACTTACAGGAATGTTTTACACTGGTACACAAACCCGGCCAAAATCCGCGACCTGCCACTATTTCATTATCATTTGTACGACTGTTATGGTTTGAACCTATAGTTGCACCGGCAGCCAAATTAGACTGTCCCATAATAACACTTGCTATAAGGAATGAATTATTATGATGCTGTTCATGAGCCGGGAATATAAGGTTATTCAACACTTCGCAGCACGATATTGTTGAATTATCGCCCATAAATGAATCTATAAGACGAGCACCATACTTTAGATTTGAATGGCTTCCCAAAACAAACTTAACAGCTATACACGAATAGAAGATACGACATCCGTAACCCACTATTCCATTAACCAGAACAACATTTTCGCCTATCTGTGTCGGTTCTTTATCGGAAGAATTGATGGTGACATTTTTAATCTTGCTTGCACCTTTTATGTAGCAGCAGTTTCCCACTTTAACATCCTTCAGAATCCATGAATTCTTAATTACACAGCCATTACCAATAGTTCCATAAAAACCTCTTCTATTATCAAAACCATTCTGGGTAATACGGACCAATCTATCTTGAAGTGTCTTATCATCTATGAATTTTGCCCACAGATATGCGTCTGCAGCAAGCATTCCATCAAAAGGAAGAATGCTGCGACAACCTGTCTCGTTCATTATCTGAAGCCTTACGCGAACACTCTCCTCTTCTCCCTCCTTAATAATTCCGTTACCAAATTTGGCATGGTCTGTACAAGACATCTCCTGAATATTGAAGAGCATTGTCTTATCACCTATTATATAATGGGAAAGATAGTGAACGTTATGTATGGCACAATCATCACCTATATCGCAAGAATGAACCGAACTGTTGGTTATTCCGCATGGCAAACGCAAATCATGATACTGAAGCCCTTCGGATGTAACTCTGCCTATTCGAACAAATCCTTTAAACTGATTATTCTTAATCATTGTAGGATCAAATTCATCGGTTACCATAATATTATCCCAACTACTGGCGGTATTGTCATTCTTTACCAAAGTCTCTATTTCGCTACTGCTAAGATGACGCCAGCCATTTTTGGGGGCACGTACCTGGGTATTTCTCAAATAATACTTGTCCTTTCCTTTAGGGATATACTTTTCATCCAAGAAACTGTTGAAAAGTTTGTCTGAAGATAGTAACGTTACTCTTTCCATACTTTGTTAGTTTATGAATTCGGCCGCAAAGATATATGTTTTTATAATTCTACGCAATACTAAGGCATATATAAATAATATTTATATATAACATTTATCCTTAAAAAAGAAAGGGTTCGATGCTGAAAAGCACCGAACCCCACATATTTAAATCACTATCATTCAGCAGATTCCACTTCCACTTCCTGTGGTTCTTCCGGTTCAGAAAAATCATTTTGTTTGCTCTGCACCAGAATATTATACCATGAGATAATCTTTTTTACATGACTTGGATATACTCTTTCACGGTCAAAATCGGCAACCACACCTGCCATAAATTCAAGTAACTCCTGATTTGAAGCCTTTTTTAAATCTACGGTCAAAACCTGATCTTTACCATATTTTTCTTCAATAAGTTGGAACACTTTGCGTAAAGGCATCTCTTCTTCGTCTGTAAAAATAGAGATATCACCCAAAGAAACAACTTTATCTGTACGGTGAATTGGTAATCTCTTTTTTTCTGCATCCAATGATTCTACAATTAAAGAACCCTTACCACCGGTCAATAGCAAATACAATCCCGGTTTTCCTGAAATGTTTAAAATTTCGCTTAACATAAATCTCTTAATTTATTAAAATTATTTTTACATTTTATTCGTTAAAAACTCCAATAAAGCATCTATTTGTTTATCTAAATCGCTTACATTGTCATTAAAAATCACATAGTCTGCAATTCTGCATTTTTCCTCTTGGGACATCTGCGCCGAAATACGTTCCAGCACTTTTTCCTTCGTTGTTGAATCACGCTCTATACAACGATTTATACGCAAATCCAGAGGAGCATCAACCACAACAACACAATCTACCGTATCAGTAAAACCAGACTCAATAAGAATAGCCGATTCTATTACACAGAACTGCGTATTCTGACTTTCCGCCCAAAGAGCAAAATCGGCCTTTACTGCCGGATGGATTATTTTTTCAACCTTGCGTGCATTATCTTTAGAGGCAAACAAAAACTCTGCCAACATCTTTCTGTTCAGTACCCCATCTACATACAGATCTTCTATTCCTATAAGAGCTATCAACCCGTCACGTATAATTTTAGAGGTATTTGACAATTGTTTTGCCTCAGTATCTGAATCATAAACAGGAATACCACGTTTATTCAGCAGTTTTGCAACATAACTCTTTCCACACCCTATTCCACCTGTCAATCCAATTCTTACCATAACCCACCATAAATATCCTCTACAAGATATTCCACTGTTTGAGGATTTATTCTTACACGTTCCACTCCGGCAGGCTGGAAAAACATCCTTAACCCAACCTTATCTGAACTATTATTTAAAATATCATTATAGTCTGCAACAACAGTAAAATCGGATTCCGACACATTATCGTATTCAGACATCTTTACCCAAAAGACAACTGTCACTCTGGAAGGAAATGATTTCAGCATTTTTCCGGGTGGAAAGTTTACGCCTTGAATAGGAATGGTGAGGCTTTTTTCTGTATAATGAGAAGAACAGATTGTAAGTTCTACAGTTTCATCATCCAAATAGACACCCGGTACAGGCTTAATCTTTGTAGTCAATCTAACCGTGTCAGCATTAATCTCCACATTATTCAAGTCTGCATAAAGAGCCTCTACATTCTGTGCTCTATCTGTAACAAATGCAGAAATAGAATCCGGGGTAAAGTAAAAACCATCCATAATGTACTGATTTGGACTCTCTGTAGTTCCATTAAACACCAACGGAAGTTTTTTCAGTTCCTGATTTTCATATATAAACGACAATGTATCAGGCTCTATAGAACGAATCACCACACCCGGAGATACGATATTCTCTATAGAATCTCTGATATAATTAGAAGGCAACACAGCTCTACCTTGAGATAGTTTATATGACAAAGCATTAATATCCAAAGACTTAACCTTACTATGAGAAGATTTCCACAATGCCATACCCTTTCCATTCAGTGTTACAACAACTTTATCGGAAGCATAATCGGTAAGCCTGATATTGTCTGGAACATCTATTATCTGTACAGGTATTTGAATGGCATATTCATAAGTTTTACCCATCTTCTGAGCAAACCAGAACAGAAAGGTCATAGCCAAAAACAAAAGAAAAACCGAAAGTTCCCCATCAAACATTGCACGAAGGGAAACTCCGATTTTCTTTAGCATCTTTGCCAATTTGATAGAGAAGGTTTTACGCGCCTTCATATATCAGTATATTAAGCTTTTTCTTCTTTCTTTTCTGCCTTCTCTTTCTTTGACTTCTTAGGCTGTGGAGCCGGCTGAACTGTAGGAACAGGATTTACATAGCGCTTATCAACCTTAATTTTGATATTCTGAGCAACTTCAATGCTTACAGATACATCGTCTATATCCTTGATCTTACCAAAAATACCTGTACTTGTTACTACTTCCTGGTCTCTCTGAAGTGAGTTACGGAATTTTTCACCCTCCTTATCGCGACGAGGACGCATCATAAACATCATCATCACCAATAGTAAGATCATCCATATCATCATACCACCACCAAAACCACTGCCACTCTGAGCACCGCTTTCTGTAGGTTCATTAAGATTTACATCCTGTGACTGAACAAAAGTCATTATCTCTTGAGATTCTACAACCTCTACAACACCCGAATAAGGGTTTAATGATAAAATTTTTGACATAATATTTTTTTTCTTTAATTATTTATTCAATTCTCCACTACGCACCAGTTCTTTTGAAATTGTATCCAGCATTCCGTTCACAAAACTTGCACTTCCGGGGGTACTCAGATACTTAGTCATCTCCACGTATTCATTTATAGTCACTTTCAGAGGAATAGCCGGGAATGACATCATTTCTGCGTATGCAGCCTGTATAATCAGCACATCCATAAATGCCAAACGACTGGGATCCCAACGATTACAATGTTGCGAAATAATGGCGCGACACTTCTCTTCCATATCGATACCGTTTTTCAACAGTTCATTACCAAATGTACTGCTTTCCTGATCTTTATATGCCTGAAGCAATGGTTGTTCCGCCCCATTTTTCTCTTCAAAAGATTTGATAGTCTTAAGCACAAATGAATCTATCAGATTCTTATCGCCGTTCCAATAGATATTCTCCTGTTCAAGCACTTCATCAAGAGCATCGTTATTTTCAATGTATTTCTTGTAGATTTTTCTGCACAACAGTTTATCGGCTTCATAATCAAATACATCTTCCTGATAATACTCTTCCAGCTCTTCACCGGATAATACCTGATCGTACAATGCTTTAACTGTATCTGACAGCCAAGACATGTCTTCTTCTGCAAAGTACGATGCAAGCGATTCATTTATTTCCAACTGAGACAACAATCTGTTTTCCGCAAAAAGCAACTCTTTACGGGAAACATGGTCATTCATCTTCTGTTTACGGGTTATCTGTTTTAATGAATAGCGGCGCAATGCCACCAACAGATATAGCAGGGTATGATAAAGCGAGTATGCACTATTTACACTTTCGGAAAGTTCGCGTTCTGCCGAAGCCAACTTACTATCTCCGTTTTGGTAATAAGCATACATTACCTGCACAACTTTCAATCTAATGAGAACTCTATTGATCATGACTATTTCACAACTCAATCTTACGGAGTGCAAAAGTACAAACAATTTTGCATATAATATGATTTGACGCACCAAAATAAAGCACAATAATAATATTTAGCATTTCCCTTGGAATAATAGATACTTTTTGTTACATTCGTAAAAATTTTTGTGCGATGGACAAATACAACAATACAAGTAGTAGTTTTGAAAAGGACATAATCTATTCAGAAACTGTTAAGGCAGGCAAACGTATCTATTATTTAGATGTTCGCAAGACCAAGAAGGACGAATTTTACCTTTCTATAACGGAGAGCAAAAAGATAGTCCCGGACGGAGATGGTAATCAACAAGTTAGCTTTGAAAAGCATAAAATATTCCTGTATAGAGAAGACTTTTCCAATTTCATAGACGGCCTGTCGAAAACCATTCGATTCATCCAGGAAGCAACAGTTAAACAAGAGGAGAAGAATACTGAAACAGAAGAGGCAACTGACAGCAACCAGTCCCAAGAAAATATTGTATCAGT
The DNA here is from genome assembly GCA_937876995.1 of uncultured Bacteroidales bacterium. Taxonomy (GTDB): domain Bacteria; phylum Bacteroidota; class Bacteroidia; order Bacteroidales; family Bacteroidaceae; genus Colenecus. The sequence goes on from CALEFD010000107.1 coordinate 42,298, forward strand.
AGAGAAAGATAGCAACGTAGAAGACGAATTCAATTTTGATTTCTAAAATACATTTTGTCATACAAAGTTTTTTTTGTACCTTTGCGTCCGCTTTTGCATAGTGACATACCAAAGGTATGGTAAACGTGTGATGGTGAATTGAATATTAACAATTTAGAGTAACACTTATTTAAAATGAAAAGTATTGACATTAAAGGTACAGCACGTACCGGTTTTGGCAAAAAGAATGCCAATCTGTTGAGAAAAGAGAACTTGATTCCTTGCAATCTTTATGGTGTAGAAAGAGACGAAAATGGTCTTCCTGTAGCAACTGCATTCAGTGTACAGACTGAAGAAGTTCGTAACTTGGTATATTCACCAGACATCTATGTTGTAAATTTGACAATTGATGGTAAGACTGTTCTTGCAGTAATGAGAGAAATCCAGTTCCATGCAGTAAAGGACAATATCCTTCACATAGATTTCTATCAGGTTACTGAAGACAAACCAATAGTAATGGACGTTCCTTTGAAGCTTAAAGGTTTGGCTGTTGGTGTAAAAGCCGGTGGTAAACTACAGCAGATTATGCGTCGCGTTAAGGTTAAGGCCCTTTACAACCTTATCCCTGAAAAGATTGAAGTTGACGTTACAAATCTTGAAATTGGTAAAGCTATCAAGGTTGGCGATTTGTCATACGAAGGTTTGGAATTCACAAATTCAAAAGAAGCAGTTCTTTGCACAGTTGCTGCTACACGTTCAGCTGCTAAGAATGCTGCTACAGAAGAAGCTTAATAGTATAGCATAATGAAATATCTGATTGTGGGATTGGGTAATCCGGGGGATGAATACCAAGACACCCGCCACAACATAGGATTCATGGTATTGGATGCCCTCGCAAAGGCATCCAATACTGTTTTTCAAGACAAAAGGTATGGTTATGTAGCCGAAATGTCTGTGAAAAACTGCCGTCTTGTGCTTCTTAAGCCTACCACCTTTATGAATCTTAGCGGAAATGCAGTAAGATACTGGATGAACAAAGAGAACATTGAACCTGAACGCCTTTTGGTTGTAACCGATGATTTGGCTCTACCCTTAGGAAAGATAAGGCTTAAAGGTAAAGGTAGCGATGGTGGACACAACGGTTTGGGTAATATTATCCAGACAATATCTACGCAGCAATTTGCAAGACTACGTTTTGGAATAGGCAATGATTTCCCTATGGGCGCACAAATAAGATTTGTATTGGATCCATTTTTCCCCGAAGAGAAAAAGATACTTGAAGAGCGTATCCCTATTGCAGCTGAAGCAGTCAAGAATTTTTGCCTTTCAGGACTTGCAGACACTATGTGCAAATTCAACAACAAATAGAGTTTATATGGAGGCACGTATTGACAAATGGCTTTGGGCTGTTCGCATTTTCAAAACAAGAACCATTGCAGCAGAAGCATGCAAAAAGGGGCGTATATCCATTAACGGAGAGAGTGCAAAACCTTCAAAAATGGTCAAAGACGGCGACACAGTAGATGTTAGAAAGCCCCCTATTACCTACTCTTTTAAAGTACTGCAAGCTATTCAAAACAGAGTAGGAGCAAAACTTGTACCGGAGATGTTGGAGAACATAACACCTCAGTCACAGTATGACATCCTGGAGATGAACAAGATAGGCGGTTTTGCAAAACGAGCAGCCGGCACAGGGCGACCTACCAAGAAAGAACGTCGCGATATGGAAGATTTTCTTTTGGAATTTGATGATATGGAAGAGTGGTTGGATGAATAATTCTACCACTCTTTTTTTGCAGACAGTTCAATTATCTTAACAACTGTCATCATAGCTTTTTCCATACTCTGAACAGGAACCCATTCATAACGGCCATGGAAATTCAGACCACCGGCAAACAGGTTAGGACAAGGAAGTCCTTTGAATGAAAGCTGGGCGCCATCGGTACCACCACGAATAGGAACCTTTCTAGGTGTTACTCCTATCTGCGTCATAGCTTCACAGGCCAGATCCACCACGTATGGTACAGGATCAATCTTCTCCTTCATGTTATAATACTGGTCCGACACCTCTACGGTCACAGTTTCAGCACCAAATTTATTGTTCATTATATCTGCCACCTTTTTAACAAACTCTTTTCTATGTTCAAAGCTTGCTCTGTTGTGGTCACGTATTATATATATTAGTTCTGCATGATCTACCTCCGCATTAATTGCAATAAGATGATAGAAACCTTGATAACCTTCGGTTGTTTCCGGTGTCTGGTCATGCGGGAACAGGTTTATAAGTTCGGCTACCAATAAAGATGCATTAACCATCTTTCCTTTAGCATAACCGGGATGCACCTCCAACCCCTGAATTTTGAATACTGCTTTAGCCGCATTGAAGTTTTCAAACTCCATCTCTCCTACTTCACCACCATCTACTGTATATCCAAATTCGCATCCAAATCTTTCAACATCGAAATGCGCGGCTCCCATACCAATCTCTTCGTCCGGATTGAATGCTATCCTTACCTTTCCGTGTTCAATTTCCGGATGTTTCTGCAAATAGGCAATAGCTGATACTATTTCAGCTATACCGGCCTTATCGTCTGCGCCAAGTAGTGTTGTTCCGTCTGTAACAATTAAATCTTCACCCTTATGTGCCAATAATTCAGGAAAAAGAGATGGAGAAAGAACTATATTCTGTTCTTTGTTTAGGCAGATATCACCACCATCATAGTTTTCTACTATTCTGGGGTTAACATCCTTACCACTCATTGAAGGACTGGTATCCATGTGGGCAATAAAACCTATAACCGGAATCTTTTTATCAGTATTTGCCGGAAGAGTTGCATACAGATATCCCATATCGTCAAGGTATATCTCTTGCAATCCCATAGTCTCCAACTCTGCTTTTAGTTGACGTGCTAAATTCTTCTGTTTTTCTGTACTTGGTACACTGTTTGAATATTCATCAGACTGTGTATCTACTGCAACATACGATAAAAATCTATTTACCAGCTCCATTTTGTTATATCATTAATTGGTTACACATTCATATATAAGACAACAATGTCTCATCATTGTTTTGTAAAATTATACAAAAATATTGTGAAAGCACTCTTGTTTTCAAAATATTCTCCACAATAGAGATAAAATTCGGTTATTTATGCTTACCTTTGCAGTGGGTAAGTCCTACACGGCCAGCTCCCTCCGAATCCTCCAGGGCTTGACGGCAGCAAAGGTAGGCAGGTTGTAGCGGCGCGATGTAGCAAGCTTACCCACCCCATAAAAGATGCCGATCTTTTCAGACCGGCATCTTTTCTTTTACATAAGCGAATCAAAATGATTCTCTATCTTCTTAGAATAGCCTTGAGCAGTGAATGTTGCTATATGAACACCGTCCTGATTCTTTACAATAACCTGAGCGGCAGGAATCTTAGGATGATTTTGCAAAAATGAACCTTCGGCAGTCAATGTATCACCTATTTGTCCAGATAGATGATAATAGATGGTTGAATTAATAGCAAAAGACATATAACCTCTGGAATTCACCAATGCAGCAAATACAAGGTCGGCAAGTGTAAATACAGCGCCACCCTGACAAATTCCACCTGCGTTACTATGAGCATCAGTAACCTTCATTGTTGCAGATGCATAATTTTCTCTAATCTCCTCAATCCTAATACCGTTTGCAGCTGCAAACTTATCTCCTTCATTCAAAAATTCTTTTAGTGTCATAAGCTCATAATTTATTAAGACGAAGTTACTACAAATATTTTGGTTAATATAGTATAACGGCACAAAAAAAAAGGAAAGGATTGCTCCTTTCCCTTTTGGATTTGTATGTGTATGTTATTAGAACATCATACCTCCGCCGCCGAAGCCGCCGCCGAAACCGCCGCCGCCCATCATGCCGCCGCCCATGCCGCCGCCAAAGCCGCCCATGCCACCGCCGAAGCCGCCCATGCCGCCGCGCATTCCACGCATATTCTGACGAGCCTCCTTATCACCAAACACCTGGATACGATATGAGAAGTTCACCATAAAGTATGTGTTAATTGTCTGGTTGAATGAGTCAGTACGGCTGGTTGCTGTCATAGAACGGTTAACATCACTACGCTGGTTCAGGATATCATAGAAGTTAACAGAGATTGTACCCTTGTTACCCTTCAATACTGATACTGACATACCGGCATTCCAGATAAGTTCGTCTGTATTCATTTCTGCTGAATAACCTCTACGGCTTGACATCATCATATCAGAGATAATACGTAAGCTTCTCCAAGGCAAAAGTACTGATACGCTAGGACCATAGCTGAAATCGAATGTATTCATTTCACGTTCAGGCTGCAAGTCGTTAGTACTGTTGCTGTATCTAAAGTTACCCTGCAATGCTACATCAATATAGTCGTTACGATATGCAACATCCAATCTTTCGTTTACACCAGTTGTTAAAGTAGTTCTCAATTCAGATTCTTTACCCATAATTGAAGCCCAACCTTCCTGATGGCTAAAGTTAACAGATGTATTTGAGTTTACTGTCAATCTTGAATCGAGCATTGAAAGCATAGCGTTAAGATTACCACTTGTATTCCAGTTTGCGAAGATACCATCCAGGTTAACCGGCTGACTGATTGTACCACCGTCATTGTTCAAAGTCACCTTATTGGTAATCTGACGAATTGTATTTGAGAATGATCCACCAAAGCTGATACTTGACATTGATGTAGGATCATACTTCTGATAGTTCAAATTCAAGCTGTTTGAGAATGTAGGTTTCAAACCAGGGTTACCCATTGAAATAGCCAAAGGGTTGGAGTTATCAGTAATATCAAGCAACTGAGTCATGCTAGGCTGTGATGTACGACCGTTATAACGGAATGTCAAGCTTTCCTGACGTGTCCAACGATAACGCATATTCACTGTAGGAGTCCAGTTAAATACTGTACGTGACAACATTGTATCAAGACCCATGTAGTTGTAGTTCATCTTTGAGTGCTGTGGAAGAGCAGACAAACCAAATGTAAGATTCAATTTTTCTGTTACCTTACGCAACTGAAGCTGAATGGTCTGGTCAAAGTTCTCGTAGTAGCTCAACTGACTGAGTGAATCGTCTTTGAACTGCATATAGTTATCTTCCAATACCCAGTCTGGCATTCCCCAGAATTCGTATGCACCTGTTTGTGGCAAATCGTATGTAGAACGATCACTACGTGAATAGTTGTATGAGAACTGATAGCTTAACTGCAAATATGTCTGATTTGCCAATGGCTCAGTATATGAAATCTGAGTTCTGAGGCTTCTGTTTTTACTTGGATTATCGTTATATCTGTTGTAAATTGTTGTATCTCTACGACCTATATTACCGGTAAAGTCCATGAAAGAACGAATCTGGTCGTTACGTGAATATGAATCACTGGTACTTGTTGACAATGAATAGTTCGCATTCAAAGAGATATTTCTACCCGGTTTGTCAAATCTTTGGGTAAACAATATATTACCACTTGTTGACATACTGTTGCTTTCGCTCAGTGAGTTACTATTCTGACTATTCCACAAAGCATTATTAAGTGAATCCAAATAATTAGCTAAAGGATCTAAATCTGTTGATTCAAAAACAGTTTCATCATCAAGAGGATTTGTAGCGTACTTGTATGGATCCTTATTAAATGTCTTTGAAATATTCTTAGACGTACTACCTGATTCGCTGTAAGAGAACTGAGGAGTAAAGATAAGACTGGTCTTTTCGCTCTGGTTCCATTCAAAACGCAACTGACCGCTAACGCTTGTGCTACCATTTGAGTTAGAACCTTCTCTGTTAGACCATGTATGCATACCACCTGCATAGAAGTTTTCAGAAGCAGTCTTTGACTGTGATTCAGAATCTCTATGGCTTACGTTGATACTACCACCTATTTCATATTTGTATGAATCGTCTGAGATTTCAGGGCCAAGGTTACGAGCAAAGTTCATACCACCATTGTAGTTTTTGCTCAAACCACCACCGAAACCGCCCATACCGCGCATTCCGCCAAAGCCACCGATACCGCCACCGATACCGCCGCCCATCATACCACCGGCTGACTGACCTGCTGATGCCATAATGGTCATCTGACGATCTTCACCAAAACGGTTTACGTTAGCGTTTACGTTATAGAGATCTTCTACTTCGTATGAAGTTTCCTGCAATGGACGACCATAACCTACGCCAACATTACCAAACCAACCCTGAGCCATACCCTTTTTAACAGTAAGGTCAAGAACGGTTTCGTCGTTACCATCGTCAATACCTGTCTGACGAGCCAAGTCACTCTGTTTGTCGTATGTCTTGATTTTTTCAATCATATCTGCAGTAAGGTTGTTCAATGCAACAGATCTGTCGTTATCAAAGAATTCCTTACCATTAACAAGAATTCTAGAGATAGTCTTACCGTTTACGGTAATGTTACCATCGCTGGTAATCTGTACGCCCGGAAGTTTACGAACAAGATCTTCTACTGAAGAACCCTCCGGCAAACGATAAGCATCACTGTTAAATACTACGGTATCGCCTACCATCTGTACTTTCGCAAGTGCTGCTGTTACAACTACGTCAGAAAGAATCTGAGCATCACCTTTCAGAGTAATCTTTCCAAGATCGTTGTTTCTGTTACCTGCTCTAAGAGTAAACTCTTTATCGGTAGTAATGTAACCCATGTATGAAACACGTGCTACATAAGTACCTGCTTTCAAACCTGAAAGAGTGAAAGCACCATCATCTTCTGTAGAAGTACCGTTAATGTAGGTTGAATCCGGAAGTTCATACACCTGAATATTAGCCGGGAACAGTGGTTCAGCACTGTCAAAATCAAAAACACTACCCTTAATTGTTAGATTGCCATTTTGAGCCATCACGCTCATTGTTGAAGCTGCAATCAAAGCCAGCAGAAATGCAAATCGTTTCATTTAGTTTGTATTGTTATTATATTATTAAATCCTTTATAAAAAACCATTCAGTTACTTATATACGCGTAATTGACAAATGTTAAATTGAAAATCACTAAATATTAAGCAAAACCACAACTTTGATTTAAAAAAAAGTTAATGGTTTAATCTAAATGGCAAAATATCATTGTATTTTTGTTGCAAAATTACGAATAATATGGATATAAGAGGTAAGTATTTATTATTATCTATAGCGACAATGTTGCTTTTAGTATCTTGTAAAGAAGAATCCACGAACAAGAGTATAGAGACATCAGTTGTAGAGAGCATAGAAGTGACAAGTGATAAATTAAGCCACACAAAAAAAATTGATGTATATCTACCTATGGGCTACAACAAAGAGAACACCTATCCTACTATTTTTATGGAAAGTGGCAGACAATGGCAAGAGTTTGAATATAAGCATATTGTTGATTCACTAATTGAGACAGGAACAATAACACCTATTATTATTGTTGTTTCCCAAGAAGATAATATGAAGATTTCAGGCACTGACCATTTCTATTATGAAGTGGAATTATCTGCAAATGTTGCTAAAGGGAACGTAGATTTTGAAACAATGAACAAAAATTACGAATCATTCTACATAGAAGAATTACTACCCTCTATTGAATCCAAATTCGCTATCTCAAAAGATAAGGATTCACGCATTTATTACGGAACTATGTATGGTGCCGATTTTGGAATATCATTAGGTATGACAAAACCCGATTTATTTGGTGAATATTGGTGTTTCTCTCCTGCACATTCAAGTGTAGAACAGTTTGGTATGATACCGGGCAAAGCCAAATTCAGAATATGCTGGGGTACAAAAGAGACTGTTAATGCAGACAACTACTATCCATCACTCTTAAGTGGCATAAAAAAACGAGGAGGTACAGTAACCAATCTCACATTTGAAGGACGCCCAAGCGGAATGCAATGGAAAGAGCAGTTCAAACAAAGGTTGATAGAAAAATTCAGTTATCAAACCAACAGATAATGTTTAAACCAACTTAATCAATAGGAAAATCAGGGGTGGTACAAATTTGTATTACTCCTTCATTATCTTGATATATAAAGTAAGCATCAACATTTTCCAACTTCTTACAAAGTTCCAACGAACGTTCCAACCCTAATACCATCATTGCTGTAGCGTATGCATCGGCAACTGCACAATTTTCTGCTAACACAGTTACTGAAAGCAGATTATGATTAACCGGACGACAGGTTGCCGGATTTATGGTATGAGCATACTTTTTACCATCTTTGTAATAGAAGTTTCTATAGTTACCCGATGTTGCCATAGCTCTGTCTGACAACTCTAAAACTGTTTGTAATTCTGTTTCGGTTGCTAAAGAATCGTCTGTAGGTTTGCTTATCCCTATGCGCCAATCTGAACCTTTTGAATTTAATCCCTTAACTACAATTTCTCCTCCTATTTCCACCATATAATCAGCTATTCCAACGGAATCAAAAAGAGCAGCCACCACATCACAGCCAAAACCTTTTGCAATAGCACTACAATCTAACATAATCCTGTTATCTTCTTTCACTATAGCACCATTTTCTTCTTTTACCATTTGGTAGCCTACTATCTGTTTTAAACTATCTATCAAATCATTATCAATAGTTTCTGCATTCTTAAAACCAAATCCCCAAGCATTAACTGCCGGAGCTACAGTAATATCAAAAGCGCCAGATGTTCTTTCTGCCACATGTTGAGCCAAATGGAACACATACAAGAACATAGAATCTAATTCCACTTGCATATTTTTATTCACCAATGATATTGTTGAATTAGCATTAAAAGTTGATAATGAATTATCTACATCTTTCAATACTCTTGTAATATCAGTGCTTAAATCGGCGTTGTGATTATAAGTTATATGATATGTTGTACCAAACACAGCACCCTGAGAAGTACGATATTCAGGTTTATTTTCTGCTAAAATAATTACTGTAGCAACTATTAAGAATACTAAAAACGGATAATGCCACTTTTTCATAAATACACCTTATATATAATGTTATGCAGACAGATGTTCAATTAAGATTTTTGAACCTATAAACAACAAAATAACGCCTCCTACTATCTCTATGGGAAAATTGATTTTTTTACCTGCACAGATGCCCAACCAATAACCTCCTAATGAGAAAAGGAAAGAGACTACACCTATAACAATGATTGCCGGCAATACAGATGCTATAGTATTCATTCCCATACATGCAAACGACAACCCCACTGCAAAAGCATCAATACTGGTTGCTATTGACATAGTTAGAATAGTGGAAAACTTTGACGGATTTAGATGTTTATTCTCTTCTTCATCTGGTTTGATGCCATCTAATATCATTTTAACCCCCAAGAAGCCCAATAATCCGAATGCTATCCAATGATCAAATGCCTGGAAAGAGCTACTAAAAGAGTTTATTCCTAACCAACCCAACAAAGGCATTACAGCCTGAAAAAAGCCAAACATCAATGCAGTAAGAAGAACTATTTTCAGCACCATTCGCTTTTCAATAATTCCACATGTTATAGAAACTGCAAAACAATCCATAGCCAATGCTACAGCCAAAAAAAATATATCTAAAAGTGTCATTGAGATTTATATCTCTTTTTCAATTTTATAATCGTTACGCTCTTGTGAATTTCTACTAATTAGTTCGCCTAAGAAACCAGTAAGGAACAACAGAGTACCCAACATCATTCCGGTTAGAGCTATAAAGAAATATGGATTATCTGTAACCAAACGAGCAGGAATTCCATTTGTTAACGAGATCAGTTTGCTGGCTCCGACTATAATTATTGCTATAAAACTGATAATGAACATTACAGAGCCCCATAAACCAAAGAAATGCATTGGTTTCTTTCCAAAACGATTCAAGAACCAAAGCGACATTAAATCCAAATAACCGTTTACAAATCTGTCTAATCCAAATTTGCTTGTACCAAATTTACGTGCCTGATGCTTTACAACCTTTTCTCCTATCTTTCCAAAACCGGCATTTTTTGCAAGGAATGGAATATATCTGTGCATTTCGCCATAAACTTCTATGTTTTTCACAACATCGCGCTTATAGGCTTTCAAGCCACAGTTCATATCGTGCAGTTTAATCCCTGTAACCTTTCTTGCTGTATAGTTATATATCTTTGAAGGCAGATTTTTACTTAATTTGCCATCATAACGTTTCTTCTTCCAACCGGATACCAAATCGTAGCCATCCTCCTTGAGCATACGAACCATTTCCGGAACCTCTTCAGGACTATCTTGTAAATCGGCATCCATAGTAACCACATAATCGCCCTGAGCCATCTTAAAACCACAGAACAACGCAGGTGATTTTCCATAATTTCTACGGAACTTTATTCCTTTGATATTTGAATTTTCGTTCTGCAATTTTTCTATTATTGTCCAGGAATTATCTGTACTACCATCATCTACAAAGATTACTTCGTAAGTGAAACCATTTTCGGTCATTACTCTCTTTATCCATGAAAAGAGTTCAGGGATTGATTCATCTTCGTTGTAAAGAGGAACAATAATTGATATATCCATAGTTACCTGTTTTTTAAGCTACTTCTTATTGATTTAGTTGTTAGCATTGCTACTATCAACGATATAATATTACCACACGAAAATACTGTTGGTATCAACATTTTTATAAGTGTAATTGGAGTCATTGATGCAAAAGCTTTTGCATAACGTTCCATCTGTTCTATAAGTTCTACATCTATTCCATCAATAGATTTGTATGTATCGGCAGCCAAAATCATCTGATTTGACAACAATGTAAAGATAGTACCATCTTTATCTACCAATATAATTAGAACGTATGACAGCACCATAGAGAATACCACGGAATAGAACATTGTTAAAAATGACACCATCCATGACAAAAAGAAAGGGAATACTTTAGGAGAATATTTATCTCTAAATCTTTTCTGAATAATGTAAGCCAGAACGGGTACACCAAAGGCCATTATGACAAAGACTATAGAGAAAGCAGGCTTTGACAATGAGCAGGCAAATACCAGATACTTAACAATTTGGTAAGTTCCCAAAATTGTGCCAAGTATCATTGTTTTTTGGGTTATTGAGAATCTCGCTATTTGATTTTCTTGTTCCATTCTGCAACCATATTGAATAAACCGCAAAGTTACATTATTATAGTGACAAAACAAAAAAATAAATAAGGTCCGTTTTATAAGTTGTACTTTCAGGATTCCTCCTGAAAGTACAACTTATAAAACTTGCCATGCTCGTCTTCCCCCTGCTCTACCAAATTTCTATTACCATGTATGTAGATATGGAAGTTCTTATCCAACTTAATAACGCTCTTAAATGCCCTACCCTGTTTTTTAACAGCTGTTTGATTAACATCAAAACTATTTTCCAACTGTAATTCACGTTCGTCTTGAAAACGATTTTTATAATCTTCAAAGCGATCTATCACTGCAGGCTGTCCCAATATCTGCTGAGTATAACTCTCCATTTCAAATTTAGGAGTCTTCTTAAAGAAATCCATTGATTTGTTCAGCATATCCACTTGATCTGCTCGACAGACTTCGAACTGTTTAGGCAATTCTTCTGCTAAAAAGTTTCTACAAAGAGTCATCACATTTTCTGTTTGGAAATATGCATCCTTTCTACGCATCAGGTGCAGATAATCATCAACCCAATAAGCAGCTTCCTGCCCATTAGTCTTATCCACTATAGATACCAAGTATCCTTTTTCTCTTTCATAATTGAAAATCAAGCATCCCTTGTCTAATTTCTTCAGGTTCACACCCTCTACTGAATCTATCTCAAATCCGTTTTCATCGTGTTCTACGGTAAGAAACAAATCCTTGTTTTCAATTTTGAACAGACCTATAGCATCACAATGCTCAACTCCAATATTACAATCAGAAAAATAGACAACTATAAAATCTCCGCCTTTTATTTTTGGATGCTGACAGTTTTCATACAGATGGGTTGCCAAATCTACAGAGAAATCATAAACCATATCAGGATTATCAAAGATATCCGATACCAAACGATACACTCGATTGTTCTCAATTCCCATATCATCTGCAAATTGATATCTCTCTTCACTTTTGAAAGAGCCCAAGAAGTAATCTGATAATAGTTCATTCATATCAGGCGTAGTTGCGAATAGTTTCTTGGAAAGCAAGAAAGGTTCGTCATTCGCCTGATTTCCCACATAATGTAAAGCTAATGCTTCTATTTTTGGTTTATTCATCTGTTACAGTTTTTAAGTTGGAGCACAAAATTAATCAAATTAAGAGTTTGAAAAGAGTAAAAACACAAAAAAAGTGGCTGCAGAAACTACAGCCACTTTATCTATCTTATTGTTTTAGCTTATTTTTTACAACATTTATCGCATGTAAGACATTTCCAGACTAAAGCCGCCAATGCACCACCAGCAAACGGACCAACAATAAATATCCACAATTGTTTCAAAGCTGCGCCACCCTCAAACAGAGCAGGACCTATTGAACGAGCAGGATTAACAGATGTTCCGGTATAACGGATACATACCAAATGAACAAGTACCAATGAAAGACCTATTGCAAGACCTGCAAAATTGCCGGCACCCTTTTCGCTATCGGTTGTGCCTAACACTACAAGTACGAAGACAAATGTGAATACAATTTCTGCCAACAAGCCACCAATTGTAGATACACCAGCCTGGCATGCATTTGCACCGGTTCCATTAAGAAGGTCCACATTTTTAGTAAGAAGAGCTAAAATAGCAGAGCCAATAACTGCGCCTATCACCTGGAAAAGCATATAGCATGCAGCCTCCTTACCCTTCATTCTACCTGACATCCATACACCTAATGTGATAGCAGGATTGATATGACAACCCGAAATACCACCAATAGCGTATGCCATAGCAACCACAGCAAGTCCAAAAGCCAAAGCTGTACCCACTACTCCGTTTCCGGTCACTGCATTGCAACCTAAACTAACTGCTGTACCGCAGCCCATCAATACAAGCACCATAGTGCCCACCATCTCGGCAAAATACTTTTTCATAATACTTCTTTTTATTGATTAAAGATTAGTTATAGTTATAGTTTCACCTTAGTATTCTTTCCTGAATAATCTACAATGACACCTGCAGTTGTTTCAATACCAGCACCATTACCTTCCGAAACAAGAACAATATTAAATTTGCGTGACTGTTCCATACCATCAAAAGAGCCCTGACGTTTACCTATTTGCAACGTATTTGCCTTATCGTTCCATTTGAATTCTATTGTTGAATAGGCGCCGTGCTCATAATTGTAGTTATCACCTTCGTCCTCATAGAGAACAAAACTGCCATCTGCACCTTTATATATACGAACTTCAATAGGTTCATTTGATTCTTCCCAAGAATACTGCTTAACCGGACCCATAGGAACAATTGAACCCGCACGAACAAATACAGGAATATAATCTATTGGAGCTGCAGTCTTTATAGTCTGACCTGCTTTGTGGCTCTGACCTGTCCAGAAATTGTACCAAAGACCATCACCTGGCAAATACACCTGGCGGCTCTTTTCTATACCCTTTAGTTCTTCTGAATTAACACCATAATACATTGGGTCTGTTACCGGACATGCCATAAATGCCGGACCAAACATAAACTGATCTGCTATATCCTTAACATTTTCATCGTTACGGAAATCAAACATCAACGGACGTGTCATTGTATAGTTATTGTTTGTAACCATAGCCATAAGCGAATAGTTGTATGGAAGTAATCTGTAGCGCAGATGAATCTGTGTCAGGATACTTTCATAGAATGGCTCGCCAGGATTACCAAATTGCCATGGTTCACGTGGGAAATCACATCCGTGACTACGGAATAGAGGCATCCACTGACTGAATTGTAAATTACGAACATAAAATTCTCTATATCCATAATCGGCCGGTCCTCTCTGGTAATCGCCTGCCCAATACCATGAGCCACCATTCTTTACAAAGAAAGCTCCGGCATCTATAGTCCAATAAGGACAACCCGTAACAAAGAAGTTCATACCTGCAGGTATCCATGCTTTAAAGTCATCCCAGTTTGCTTTAGTATCGCCATTCCAAACAATGGTTGCATAACGCTGCTGTCCTGCATAGCTTGAACGAGTCAGATTTACCACTCGTTTTTCTTCTGTTGTAGCACGCTGGTTTTCATACAATCCCTGTGAATGATATAACGAATATGTATTAGCACGCAATTCACCAAGAAGATTATTTAATTCTTTAGTATTCTTTTCAAATCTTGCAGCCGGATCATTGCCAATAGAGTTGCTACGATGATTCCAGTCGCCGTCCACAGGCTCTGTACCATCACACCACCACGCATCAACGTCAAGTGAGAACAGGTTTTTGTTCACAAATTCGTCCCAATACATTTTTCTTGCATCGGCCTGATATGCATCATATATACCGCGACCCAAAGTATATCCTAAAGGATCCATAAGTTCTGCTTCATCACCATTGGCAGTAGGCCATATAGAGAGCATAAATTTTGCATTCTTATCGTGAACACCTTTGATCATCTTATCAGGGTTAGGATAGCTCTTTTCATAAAATTTTTTATGTCCCCACCATGATGGATTCCAATAGTTCCAGTCCTGAACTATAACATCAATAGGAATTTGTGATTCACGGAATCTGGTTAATACACTATCTATATCGTGCGGATTTGCATAACGCTCTTTAGACTGTACATATCCCAAAAGATAACGAGGCAACATAGGAACTGTTCCTGTAAGAGTACGGAATTCATCTACAATCATATCAAATTCCGGACCATACATAAAGAAATAATCAACGCTGTTTACAGCATTCATCTGCATATAACTACCTGCTGCATCATCATGAAATTCCATAGTAGAACCTACATTGAAAAGCAGACCATACCCCATAGAGGACATAAGAACAGGCACAGTGGCTTTCAAATTATGTTGATACAGATACTGCATTGTTCCACGTAAATTATAATAAGGTTCCTGATGTGAACCTAATCCGTAGAGCGCTTCACCGTCTTGCCATTTATAGTTTACAACAGCCTTCCAGGCAGTTCCAATAGGCTGGTCAGATACAATATTGGAAATTTTAACATCGCCATTTGCTGTCTTCTCTATCACACTGTTTGAATCATCATACACCACATTATGTATCTCCACCTGTTCAGTTGTTCGCGGAGTTAACTGATTTTCTGTCAGTAACAATTCGCCATAGGCATTATAAAAACTTACTGCACCACTCTTTTTAGAAACAATTACAGTGATACCACTGGTTTTCATTGTAATTGATTCATCACTCTCTTTGTACTTGATTTTTACTTTTGATGGCTGGTAATTGACCAAAACATTTGTTTCATTTTCTAGAATATCGCCTTGGGGTACATATTGTACTCTTACAACATCACTATTTACAAAAGACACGGAGAGTTTTTCACCAGAATGATCTGCTATTAAACCACAATCTGTTTTAACCCAGTCTGCTCTTGACATTAACGAAAGAGACACAACCAATACAAACAGCACTGTTCTCTTTGAGAAAAGTTGATAAATATTCTTCATAATTACTATAATTTGCACTTTGGGTGATAAAGATAGTAAATAAAAAAGCATTATTAACACTTTTAGTATCATATTTAAGAGTAACTTTGCGTCGTTTTTTAATTTAAAGTGTAAAAATATGGTTTTGACAGTATGTAAACTGCTGATTGGATTAGTGTTGCTGTTTTTGGGAGGTAATTGGTTAGTTGATGGTGGCGTAGCCATAGCTAAACGTTTTAAGATTTCTCCGTTAGTGATTGGTATGACCATAGTAGCTATGGGTACATCGGCACCGGAACTTATAGTAAGTTTGTTAGCTGCAGCCAAAGGCAATAGCGGCATTGCAATGGGTAACGTCATTGGTTCTAACATTGCCAATATCGGTTTAATACTTGGATTAACTGCTTTAATATGCCCCATTATTGCAAAAGGAAAAGATATAGTACTTAACGGACTTGCTATGATTATTATATCTGCTATATTGGTACTTATGTCATTTACAAATCACGGATTGTCACGCATAGATGGCGCTATTCTGGTATTTGGTCTTATTCTGTTTATCACAATTTCCATTATAAGTGGCAAGAAGAGCAAACAACCGGAAAACGAAGAAGACGACACTCCATCTATGAAACTTCTACCTGCATTTCTGCTTGTAGTTGTATCTTGCGGTATGTTGGCTTTTGGCGCAGATATGCTGATAGACAATGCCACAATCATTGCTAAAGCATTAAACATAAGCGACAAAGTTATAGGTTTGACAATTGTTGCACTTGGAACAAGTCTTCCGGAACTTGCAGCATCACTTATAGCTGCAACAAAAAAACAGATGGATATTTCATTGGGTAACGTTATAGGTTCCAATATCTTTAATATACTTGCTGTTCTTGGAATATCATCAACCATCTGCCCTATCCCGGTTGATTTCTCTATATATGATGCCGATTTTGTATATATGCTATTATTCAGTACTTTGCTCATTATATTTATACTACCCTGGAAATCAAACATCAAGAGATATCAGGGCACACGCTCCGTATCGGCATTTAAAAGCCTGACAAACGGCGTGTTAGGCCGAATATCAGGCTTCATATTAATGGTTGTTTACGTCTATTACGTAATAAGACTATTCTAACATTTTTTCTTCTTCAAGACAGACATTACGAAGTAGATAATCAGAACCGCATACATTACAATTGAAAGCCATTCGGCAGCCGATGTAGCATTCCAATTGTACATATAGAGATCAAGTCCTGCAAATTTCAGGGCAGCACTGACCACGCCCATAAGTGCACCACCTGCAATAAAACCGGATGCCAACAATGTTCCATGTTCTACTCTCTCCTTGTTTAGGGCTGTATCTTTAGAACGTGAACCTACATACCAATTGATCAGACCACCCACTACCAATGGAATATTCAGTTCAAACGGAATAAACATACCCAATGCAAACGATAGTGCTGAGATTCCGCAGAAATTGAGGATAAGCGCTATTACTGCACCTGTTGCATAGAGCCACCAAGGTGCTCCTGTACCTGACATAAGCGGATCAATAACAGCTGCCATAGCATTTGCCTGAGGTGCAACCAATGCATTTTCGCCAACAAAGCCGTATGTTTTATTCAGAATTATCAAAACTCCTCCTACAGTAAGAGCAGACACTAATGTACCCAAGAATTTCCAACCCTGCTGAGTAGCCGGTGTAGAACCCAGCCAATAACCTATCTTAAGGTCTGTAATAAAACCACCTGCCATGGACAATGCTGTACAAACCACACCACCCATTATAAGAGCTGCTACAATACCGGCAGTACCCTTTAAACCTACAAACACCATAATTACAGATGCAAGGATAAGAGTCATCAATGTCATACCCGATACAGGATTACTACCTACTATAGCTATAGCGTTAGCTGCAACAGTAGTAAACAGGAATGCAATTATTCCTACTACCAAAATACCTACCACTGCATGTAAGAGATTGAAATCCATTACTCCAAAGTAGAAGAACATAAACACAGCAATTAAAGCAACTATTACACCACCAACAACTATCTTCATAGGCAGATCGCGTTGTGTTCTTGGAGTAGCTTGTGCCGTTGCATTGTTTTTACTGCCCTTCAATTCTCTACCTGCCAAACCTACAGCACTCTTTATTACCGGCCATGATTTTATAATACCCAATATACCTGCCATTGCAATACCACCTATACCTATATGACGCGCGTAGCTTGTAAATATCACTTCTGGTTCCATAGATGCAATAGGGTCTGTGATAGCCGGGTTCAATGACTGCAAGAATGTATCACCTAAAAGTGGCAGCAATGGCACTATTACAAACCATACCACTGCAGATCCGGCAGCAATTATACAAGCATATTTCAAACCAACTATATAACCCAAACCAAGTACCGCTGCACCAGTATTAATACTGAACACCAATTTTGCTTTAGTTGCCAACGCAGTACCCCAAGCACATACTCTTGAAGTAAAAGCCTCTCTCCATAATCCGAATGTGGCAACAACAAAATCAAATATACCACCTATCAAACCTGATATAATAAGCGGTTTTGCTTGTCCGGCACCCTTTTCACCCGAAATAAGAACCTGTGTGGTAGCTGTTGCTTCCGGAAAGGGATATTTACCGTGCATATCCTTTACAAAATACTTTCTGAATGGAATAAGGAACAGAATACCTAACACTCCTCCCAACAAAGAGCTAAGGAATACCTGCATAAAGTTTACAGTCATATCGGGGTATTTAGCCTGTAGTATGTATAGTGCAGGCAGAGTAAATATAGCTCCCGCCACAATTACACCCGAACAAGAGCCAATTGACTGAATAATAACATTTTCGCCAAGAGCATTTTTCCTTTTGGTAAGCGTAGAAACACCTACTGCAATAATAGCAATCGGAATTGCGGCTTCAAATACCTGACCTACTTTTAGTCCTAAGTAAGCTGCTGCAGCAGAAAATATTACTGCCATAAGAATACCCCAGCCTATCGACCAAAAATTAGCTTCGGGATAAGCCTTGCCCGGTTGCATTACCGGCTGATACTCTTCACCCTCTTTTAATTCTCGATAAGCATTTTCCGGCAGTTCCACCGGTCTTTTTTCTTCTTCCATATAATTAAGTTTAAGTTAATTTACTGCTATAGATTAGTGCGAAGATAAGAATTTTTAACCAAAACCACCAAAATCATATACATAAATAGGTAGTTTTTTAGTTTTATCACTTATCTTTACCGCAAGAAATATGAATTTAATTTTATTACAAACAAATAATCCACTTTATGAAAAAGATTAAATTATTTGCAGCAGTAGCTGCAGTAGCACTGTCACTAAACGTAAGTGCACAAGAAAAGAGCAAAGTGATAGAAAATGGCGGCTCAGGTGAATACAAAGCTATCATGATGGAAGAGGCATCACTGCCTACCCACACTATTTTCCGCCCAGCCGATTTAAAACCATTTGATAAAAAGAATCCACTTCCTATTCTTGTATGGGGTAATGGTGCCTGCGCAAACAATCCAAGAGAACATATAAATTTCTTGAACGAAATTGCTTCACATGGTTTTATGGTTGTTGCTATAGGTCCCAGTTTTAGTCAGGGTGCAAACCGTTCAGAATCTTCACAACTTATAGATGCACTTGATTGGGCACTTGCTCAGAATGCAGATAAGAACAGTCCTTATTACAAGAAGCTTGACGCAGAAAATGTTGCAGCTGCAGGTATGTCATGCGGTGGTCTGCAAACTCTTGATGTTGCAAAAGACGAACGTCTGAAGACTATCATGGTATGTAACAGCGGTCTGTTCACTAATGCAGCAGGTGCAGTTCCGGGTATGCCAATGCCTGAAAAAGAGCGTCTGGCTGAGATTCATACTCCAGTTCTATACATGTTGGGTGGTCCTACAGATATTGCATACGAAAATGGTATGGATGATTTTAAACGTATTGATCACGTTCCTGTATTTGCAGCAAACCTTCCTGTAGGTCATGGTGGTACATACGGTCAGCCATTGGGTGGTGAATATAGTATTGTTGCAACTGCATGGTTAAGCTGGCAGCTAAAGGGCGATGATGAAGCCGGAACAATGTTCACAGGTACAGAGTGTGGTCTTTCAAAAAGAGAAGGTTGGACTGTAGATAAAAAGAATATTCCATAAGTGAAAATCACAAAAAACATGAAAAATTATTCACTTGTGAACAATTTTATTAAACAGTAGATTATTTTTATACACTAGTTATTTTATTTAGCCATATCTTCGCAGTATATATTGCATGAGATATGGCTAAATTATTTAAAGATAAATTACTGACCATTATTATTACATTATCTATCTCTTTGTTTATAGGTTGTAGCCAAGAGAAGATGCAAATGAATACATATAGATTCATAAGCTATTCTTGTATATCAGACGCTTCCGATTGTTCAGAAATATACAACACGTTTCCTATTAACGAAAACTTCATTATCTACGATACAAAAAGCAATGCAGATGCGCAGATGATAGAGATGTTTAAAAACTATGTTGCAATTGTCGATTCCAAAGAACTAGGAAAAAAAATATATCAAGGTGACTATTGCAGAATACATCTATGCGAAATTAAAGATGGAGAAAGCTTGCAAATTATTCGAGATATAACTTGTAAAGAGTGGAGACATATTGAATAAAACACTACCTTCGCATAAACAAAAAACAGTTTATGAATATTCTAATCAAAAACGGTACTATTCTGCCTATGAATGTGGCAGATGATATGCCAAAATATTTCAAAGGTAATTTAGGGATTGAAGGTAACAGAATCAGTTTTGTAAGTGCAGAACAGAGTGATGTAGATATCTTCCGGGCCAAACATCAAGACAATTGCAAAATAATAGATGCATCAGGATGTATTGTAATGCCCGGTCTTATCAACACCCACACTCATATAGCAATGACACTGCTTCGAGGCATATCTGACGATGTCCCTTTGATGGAGTGGCTAAACGAACACATCTGGCCTGTAGAGGCTCATATGGGATACAACGAAATACTTATAGGAGCAAAACTTGGTGCTCTTGAAATGCTAAAAGGAGGAACTACCACGTTTGTAGATATGTATCCATACGAAGAAGCTGTAGCAGAGGCATCGGAAGAGGCCGGAATAAGAGCCATTGTATCGCCTTGTGCTATGGATTTCAGAATGCCACATTTTGAAGAAGACTGGCGTGCTGTACAAAAAAGATTCAGTAACAGCAATCTGGTTAGCATGATGATTGGTGTGCATGCTATTTACACTTGTTCCCCGGAAAACATGAAACATGCTATGGAACTATCAGAACAACTTTCTACAGGTATTCATATTCATCACTCTGAGACTCAAGACGAAGAAAAGACTGTTAGAGAACGCTACAACGCAAATCCAACAGAACATTTGGTAAATGTAGGATTGATAAAACGCCCTACTCTTGCTGCACACTGCGTATATATGTCCGATGAAGACATTACAACATTTGCAGAAAACAATGTATCTGTAGCATATAACCCACAAAGTAATATGAAATTGGCATCGGGAATAGCTCCAATAGCAAAGATGCTTGATGCAGGTGTAAACGTATCTATAGGTACAGATGGAGCTTCGTCCAATAACGATCTGGATATGTGGGATGAAATGCGTACTGCTTCACTACTACAAAAGGTCAACACCATGAATCCATGCGTATTGACAGCATACCAGGTACTGCAGATGGCTACTGTAAATGGTGCAAAAGCTATAGGCAAAGAGGGTGAATTAGGTATTCTTCAGGAAGGAGCATTGGCAGACATTATTCTTGTAGATTTTGAAAAGCCACATCTATACCCACATACAAACCTTATTTCGGAATTGGTTTACAGTTGCCACGCATCGGATGTAGATACAGTTATAGTTAATGGTGAGATTGTTGTGGAAAACAGAAAGTGCACAACCATGGACGAAACCAAAGTGTGCACCGATGCTCAAAACACAATAGAAAAACTTTTGAATCAATAATTTGATAAATCCAAAACAGATATTCCTGTCATCTTTTCTATTGTAAAACCATTGCTTTCTCGTACAGCTACGTTTACAACATATTCTCCGGGATGTTCATAAGAATGTTCCGGAGAACTCATATAGTAGCCCTCGGTTATGCCATCGCCCCAATCTACTACAGCCTGTGGTGCTTTTCCTACAAAATCGGGTGCTGACACTGCACTACCGGTATATGTAAACTCTACTATATCGGGCATACCATATTGATTAATCATTATCTCTTTTTTCTTTCCTTCAGTCAATTCGGTAAAGATAATTTTTCCCTTTCTGGTAACTTTTTCACTATTCTTATCTATAACAAACTGCAATTCTTCCTTAATTACAGCTTTAGTTTCCAGTTGACTAATCCATTCTGCACCCTCTACTATCTCTATTGAGTATTCAGAATTGGTCTCCATCTGCACAAACAATGTATCGCCCATATAATCAATATAGGCACCTGCCATATCCAAATCCATAATCATACGTAATCGCTGTGCAACCTTAATGGTTACGGAAGCATCGCCGGCATCTACACGCACATAGCCTTCGCGAGATGATTCTGATTCATTCTTCTTTACTCGAATAGTAAGTTGCGACGTTCCACTTTCAGACTGCGCATTAGGAAGTGATATCCAATTACTCTCTGTAGAGGCTACCCACTGTCTGTTGGCAGAAATATTCACCTTTACAGATTCACCTTCGCCGGAAATAGAAAACTCTGTTACATCTGCGCTTACCACATCGGGTATCTCCTTTTTACACGATACCATTAAACTGCATATAACAGCCAATACTATAGGGATATATCTAAAAAACTTCATAATCATACTATTTAGAATACTAATTCAAACACCATTCTATCTTTATCGGACACAACTAATTCCACTCTGTATCTGCCTACAGCAAACAGTTTTCTGTCTATGGCAATTTCCCCATTTTGGTTAGAAATGTCACCCGTAACATCATTTCCTAAGGAATCAGTTATCTGTACACGAGCCTTCTCTTTTGTTTTAATTACAACAACAGAATCCTCCTTCGAATACGATATAGAGGTCACTTCATCAATATAATATCTGTCTGTAAGATAGATATTCATATCCTTTTCTTCCATTGTATTAGCTTTACGCCAATCGCCGTTCTGATTACCTTTGAAATATATAGCCAAATAATCGCCAATGCTAATTTCTGTGGTAATTCTAAAGTCTATCTCATATTCAGCTATATAATAACTTTCCAAATCTTCTATATAGTTTTGCGTTGTATCACTTACAAATTCTTGAACTGCACCATCTCTACCTACTTTACATATTGCAACAGAACCGCTAAAACTGCCGGTTGTAGCATTTGCTATAGCACCTTTTAATATATAATCATGACCTACTTTTATAGTATCAACAGCCATATTGGTAGTTTTATCCACCGGTGACATAACCTGGTAACTTACTATAAGATCTTCCTGTTTGCCGCCCTCATCAGGTTTAAGATTACACAGCATATGATGATTCTGGCTGTATGTTGAAAAATAAGGCATTGCATAGTAGCCATTGTTTGAACCAGACCAGCCAAAATTTATATGAAAACGTCCTTTTTCATCTATTCCATCCACTACAAAAGCATGTCCCACATTTGCAGCAGGTTCCACACCGCCATACAGAATAGGCATTCTGTTTAACAGATTACTCTTTACAATAGCATTCCATTCTTCAGCTGAATGAAACATTCTGTTAAGTCCTACAGCTGAATTATCATATTTCATATATCTGCTAACAGGAGCATCCAAATCGGTAAGCACAGCGCCTGTACCATATAGATTGTATGATGCTTTAGCCATTACGCCACAATCATACATTAACTGAGCAATTGCACGAGTACGTTCAGTATCCAATTCGTATTTATCTAATTCGTAAGGCATTATATCCCAATTATACGGGTGGCCCAAATCATAACCGTTAATGGTTTGGGTTATACCATTATCGTCTTCGTATTTATATGATTCCAGCCTACCTCTACCGGCATCCGGCCATTTATGAAAGTGCATTATGATAGACATGGCAGTAGCTACACAGCCTGTAGGCATCTTATTAGGGGTATAGGCATTATATGGCGCATCCTGATTCCAAAGTGCTGTCTTTAACAATATAGTATCTGAGTTACTCTGGTCCTGAGCAAACAACATACCACCCCACTCTTCTATTGTAGGATTGGCTATACTATTCATTTTACGCAGATTATCTACATGCGATTTCATTTCACGCATCCAATATGCTACATTCGACGGCATATTATCTACTCTAAAACTATAATCTTTTGAATATGCCAAAATTGGTTCTACTTTGGTATCACCACTTACCATCACAAAACCGCCTTTGTCTATGTTATATATATAATAAGGTATATCGGCTGTAGATTTAGTTTCCGTATCGGGTCCGGTCCAAACTAATGTAAGTTCAGTACTGTTTGAACGGGTCAATGTATTACTACTGACAAAGTTCCTTGCTATAGCTAAAGCTTCCTGTTCTGACACACTTTTTGCACCTATAGATAGCGATACAAGCAGTATAAAAAATGAGAATAACGATTTTTTCATTACTAATTAAATTTTTCAGCGCGTAAAATTAACAAATTATATAGAGAGCACAAGCAAGAGCATATATAAAACAAGAGCAGATGCTTTAAAAAGCACCTGCCCATAATGTTTGTTATCTAAATAGATTAAAGTTCTACTTCAAATTCTATTTTATAAAGATCTGCACCAAATGATGCTGTTCCTGCACTAACATTTACGTAAGCAGCATGCTGGAACATAAGAACATTAGTCTGGGTATCCAGTTCGCCAATGAAGCCATCAAACTCAAAATTACCCGGTCCGTAGTTAACACCAAAAATGTAGTTCAAAATTATATCTGCACTTACATCACCAACTATCTGAGTTGGAGCTGACACAGAATAATCTTTTTTGTTTATAAAGATGCAGTAATTACAGTTTACACCCCAACCATACCAGTTATAAGTAAGTTTCAAACCAATATAATCAGCAGCAGTGAATCCGGCCTTAACTACACCTGCTTCAGTTATTTCATCTTCAGTAAGAAGGGTAACCAATGCACCGTATGATGCTTCACCATCGGTGCCAAGTGATTCAGTAAACTTAATAGTTTTACCATTCAAGCCTTCATAAAGAGCTACATCAAGTGGAGCAGCAGCAGAATATGTTGCATAGCTGAAAGATGCAAATGTAGGGTTCATAAAGTTGAAACCCATAGTCTCTGTCCAACCCGGAACTACTGTACCATCCTTATGAATAATATTTGTAGTAAACTGCATCTTGTCACCTATAGCAGGTGCTGCAATTCCTAAATTTTCACAAAGAGCAACCATATCAATAGTAACTTCACAAGGAAGTTCTTTAATACCTGTTGCAGCAACTGCAGATTTCACACCGCTACCATCAGCAGGAGTATAAACGCAGAGTAGTTCTGCCTCTTTAAAGTATGTAGTATAGTCACCCATGTGTTCAGGAACAGAAAGCGCAACTTTATAGTTACCATCTGTAGTACCTGCACCGAGCAACAGATCGGCAGTTGTAACCTTATCTACACTAATACCAAATGTATGGGTTACACCCTCCAAATCGTATGGCAATTCCTGTTTGTCGCAACTAATAACAAATAGAGGAAGTGCTGCTAATGCTATTAATGATTTTCTTAGTTTCATAATTCTTTTTCCATTTATTGTTATTAATCAACATCCCAGAATACATTACTTACTGTGATATTACGATCTTTGTTTGTAATATTCGGGTTAACATTACACTCATCTTGCGGATACCACAATACTCGTGGATAGTCTGCAATTTTAACCAAAGGTAGTTCTGCACCGCCTTCGGCTGTTAAATCGGTAGATGCTTCTGTGTGGTCAAATGGAGACACTGCCATACGTTCTTCGTTACCGGTCAAAAGAACAGGGTAACCTGTACGACGAATATCACTATATGCTTCAACAGGATTGTAGAAGTTAGCAATCCACTTCTGAGTCATAACGATTTCCATTTTTCTTTCATCAGATGCTCTGTCATACTGTTGCAAAACGTTGTTAATAAACATTGATGCATCTTCAATAAGAGGAGCATTTGCATCAGCTTTTGCGACAACTGCATTTACGTGATAGATAGAAGCTTCAATACCTTCCTGAAGAAGAGCCTTTGCATCTGCAGTAATTTCACCTGCAAGAGCAAGCTCTGCCTTCATAAATGGTACTGAGTAAGCCTGAAGCATCTTATCAGGAGCAATACCTGAACCTGATTTTGCTCCAATTGCACCACCGTTACCATCATCGTACTTACCACCAACAGGATAGATTCCTACAACAGACATAGAAGCATCCTGCATCATTGATACGTAAGGAGTGTTAGAACCCATCATAATAGACACGAAAGCACCATCACGATAGTCTGTAGCATTCTGAGCATCTTCATCAGCTTTCAGCTGGTTGAAATAGTAGTAAGGAACACGTGGGTCTTTGATACCTACAAACGGATTGTTCTTAACATTATAAGACAAACCATTCATAATTTCGTGCATCCAAGGGCTAATCCAAACACCTTTCTGAGAAGCTTCATATTCATCTACATAACCTGACTTACGTTCATCAGCAGGTGACAAAGTACCTGTATGAGGGAACTGTAGGTCTTCACCATTTGCCAGGAAGTTATCTTCCTGAATCAAAGCTGCAAGTTCTGTATCCCAGTTTGCAATCTCATCTTTTGCAAGACGTGACTGGGTAAGCAGTTTAAGCTTCATTGTATTTGTAGCCTTAATCCACTTCTGAATGTCACCATTATAGAACAGATCGTTGCTACCAGGTTTAATTGAGTTACCTTCAGTAGCAGCAAAGTCGCTCAAAGCCTGGTTTAGTTCAACTAACAAAGCATTGTAAATATCTGCACTCTTATCAGCCTTCGGGAATTCAATACCCGGTACATTTGCTTCTGAATAAGGAACATCGCCAAACAAGTCGGTAAGGTTCATATAAGCATATACTCTAAGAACTCTACCTATACCTGCATAGTATGAAAGATTTGCTTTATTAGACTCTTCAATAAAAGCATCGGCATTCTTTATACCATAAATATAGATATTCTTCCAAGTGTTACCAAGTGTTGAATATGAAGGCACAAGTGCATAGTTATCAATTTCACGGCTAACAGTATGCTGTGTATATGCCGAGAAGTTTGCATTCAAATAGTATCCTTCTGCAAATGAAGCAGAAATTTCATATTCAACAGTTGTCAAAAGCTGTGACAAATCCAAATCGGTTACTGCGTATGGGTCTTTATTGATATCTAAATCGCAACTGCTTACTGAAAAAGCAACAAGACCCGCTCCCAATATATTTAAAAACTTATTTTTCATATCTTCAGAGATTTATCAGTTTAGAATGTTAATTTCAAGTTAAAAGCAAATCTCTTAGTTGATGGAGCCGATGTGTAGTCAATACCCTGAACGTTTGTTTCACCGTATGAGTTTGCGGTTGGATCATAGTTAGAGTATTTAGGCACATTAGGAGCCCAGAACCAAAGGTTACGACCTACAAATGATACCTCAGCACCGTTAAGTTTCAGTTTTGAGATATATTTCTTAGGAATCGAATAACCAAGAGTTACTTCACGTAAACGTAGAACTGTTGCATCGTAAACTGCAACTTCGTCAACTGAGTTAATAGCAAATGTTGAGAAAGTACCATCTGAGAACCAAAGACCATCTTCCTGGATAGTTGTAGTGTTCTGAATGTAGTTACCATCTGCATCAAGAATTGGCTGCAAAGTATTAACATCACCATATACACCGCTGATAATACGCAAACCTTCACGATCTTCAGTATCTTTGGTAACACCACGGCCAAGAAGGTCTGTCAAGTATGAACTATATACACAACCACCCTTCTGATAGTCAAACATAAAGCTCAATGAAAGACCTTTATAGTTGAAAGTGTTAGTCATAGCAAGTTTGTAATCAGGGTTAGGATCGCCTATGATACCAACTTCTGTATCGTTGATATACATACCTGTTGATGGATCTACCAATGGAATACCATCTTCTGTACGAGCTAGTTTTTCACCTTCCAAAATACCGTAAGGCTGACCTACCATAAGAACCGGTCTTGGAGTAGCAAAGTCACCACCTACATAAATCTTATCGATTCCATTTGCAAGTTCAAGAACTTCTGACTTATTCTTTGTAAATACGGTGTAGATACTCCACTGGAAATCGTTTGTAAATACAGGATATAAATCCAAGCCTAATTCAATACCTTTGTTCTGCAATGAACCGAAGTTTGTATAAAGGCTGCTGTAACCTGTTGTAGAAGCAGTACTCTTAGCACCAATCTGGTTGTCTGATATACGGTTATAGTATGTAGCTTCCAAAGCAATGCGATCTTCGAAGAACTTCAAATCGATACCACCTTCAAATTCTGATGTAAATTCAGGTTTCAAGTTTTCGTCAATCTGAACTGGAACCAAGCCCATCATACCCTGACCCATATATGGGCTATAGATAGTGTATGTACCATTATTTAAATAAGGTGATGCATCATTACCTACTTTTGCCCAGCTTGCACGAACTTTACCAAAGTTCATAAAGCTGTCCTGAATACCTAATGCATCGGTAAATACCAATGAACCGGCTACTGCAGGATAGAAATAGCTGTTATTTCCAACAGGCAGTGTAGAAGAAACGTCGTTACGTCCAGAAATATTCAAGAATGCCCACTGTTTGTAATCCAATACAACATCCATAAACACACCCCATTTACGGCTGCGTGAATAAGATTCAGAAGCTGTCTGGTTCAGTGTGTTGTCTATTGCAAAGATATTTGGGTTGATAATTTCATCACCACTTGCACCTAAATATTCTAATGTTGACTGAGTGTAGTTATGACCAAGAGTAGCCTTTACATTCAAATCGCCAAATTTCTTATCGGCTGTGAGTAACAAGATAGATTCAATATCACCATTCTGGTTATTACCTTTTGAAATATAACCCTTACCTGCATTACCACGTGAACCAAGGTTAACAATGGTCTTGCGGTCCATAATATAGTCGTTATAACCTAACTTATAGTCAACTGCCAACCACTTTGTGATATCGTAACCTGCATTGAAGTTAGCAACAACACGCTTCTGAACAGTAAGAATCTTATCGTTTTCCCAAGCCCAATATGGGTTGTTTGCCTGTGCAGAAAGGTTCATCAACAGGTTAGCACCGTCAGGTGTAGCGTATGGGAAGTTAGCCAAATCCCATGAACGTGGCATAATAAATGCACGACCAAGTGAAGAGGCTCCACCAAGAGGTTCTTGCGACTGGTTGTTACCATACATAGGGCTCTGCTGGTCAGTATATGAGTAAGACATATTACCGCCAAAACGGAAACCATTCTCTAACTGTTTGTTACCACCAACAGAGAATGAAATACGTTCAAAGTCTGAACCAGGGATATAACTGCTCTGTTCTGTACGTGATATAGTTACGTTAAAGTTACCATCTTCGTTGTAGCTCTGAATGTTTGCAGATGTATCGAAGATATGACCTGTATCAAACAGATCTGATACGTTATTAGGATATGCCTGATAAGGAATCTTACCACCTAATTCAGGATACATCTGAAGAGCCAAATCAGGATAGTATTTAGCAACATCAGAATACATATTCTGTGTCATACCCTCTTCAAACTTAGCACCCCAAGAACCGTTTGCACCACCTATCATAAAGTCAGAACCCTGACCGTATGTGTTCTGATATTCGGGAAGAGATGCAATCTTTTCCATAGCGTAAGAAGCATTAAGAGTTACATTAAAGCCACTCTTGTTGCTCTTGTTCTTTGAACCTGACTTTGTAGTGATAAGAATAACACCATTAGCAGCACGTGAACCATAAAGAACGGCAGCAGCAGCACCCTTAAGAATACTCATTGATTCAATGTCGTTAGGATCCAAAGTTGAGATACCGCTTACAAGAGCACCACCAAGGTTAGCACCACGACCAGAATCAGATGAACCCAAGTTACTGTATGGGATTCCATCAACTACGTAAAGAGGCTGGTTGTCGCCTGTAAATGATGAGTTACCACGAATAGTGATACGTGTAGCGCCACCGGCGTCACCTGAAGGAGCAGCAACCTGAATACCTGCTACTTTACCATCCAAAGCACGAAGCATATCAGGCTCAGCCTTCATTACGGCCTCTTCAGCTTGGATTTTTGTAACAGAGTAACCCAGTGAACGCTCTGAACGCTGAATACCTACTGCAGTTACCAACACCTCTTCTACTTCGAGAGCATCGGAAAGCAGTGTTACGTTAATCACTTTTTTACCTGCTACAGCTATAGTCTTGGATTCATAACCCAAGAACTGGAAAGTTAACTTAGCATTAGAAGGCACGCTAATTGAATAGGCGCCATCCATATCAGTCACTGTTCCATCTGTAGTTCCCTCAACGGCTACTGTTACACCAACCATAGGCTCATTGCTGTCGGCGTCGGTAACAATACCTGAGACCTGCATATTTTGTGCATAAGCAAAGCATGCGCACAAAGCAGCAGTCAATGATAAGAGAATCTTTCTCATAAAATGAATTTTTAGTGAATAATTATGAAATATTTGGTTAAACATTTATTTCCTTTGTTTTGGTAACAAGCAACTCCAACTATTCAACCCTATGAGAATCAAATAATTGGATATATTTCTATAAAAGAAATCTCAAATCTTCATAAATTGCTGATATTTAACAAGATGTGTCTTTGTATTTTGTATTATATTATATCATGTAAGTCTGTTTGTGCTTTATGATAAATAAATCTGAGTTCTTAATATGTGTGAAAAATCGATTTCTTGGAGTTCTTTTTAAACGTTGCTGATTTGGTTAAAATCCTTTACAGAAGACCCTCTAAATTAGTTTGGATATTTTTGCAACAATGAAAAAATTATTGCATTTTTTTAGTATTTATATAAAAAATGTGTACCTTTGTAGTTGGTAGTAGAGATTTCTTTTATAGAAATCATTGTTTTACGTAGTAAAGTCAATTAACTACCATTAAAAATGAATAATTATTTAATATTTATACACTAATCAAATTAATTAACAAAGTTTTTTATGAAGAAAAAATTAATGGTGTTGATGACCTACCTTTTTATAGGTTTTGGTCTGGTAAACGCTCAGTCACAGAAAGTAACAGGTACTGTTATTTCTGATGAAGATGGTTTACCTGTAATTGGTGCCACCATTCAGGTAGAAGGTACAGAAAGCATAGGTACCATTACCGACATGGATGGTAAATTCGTTTTAGAGAACATACCCAGCTCTGCAAAGAATCTGGTAGTCTCATTTATCGGTATGGAAAAGCAGACTATCGCTATCAAACCTACTGTAAGTGTAGTATTGGTAGCCGATGCTGAAGTTCTGGACGAAGTAGTAGTAACTGCTCTTGGTATTTCACGTTCAGAAAAGACACTGGGTTACTCAGCCACTACAATTAAAACAGAAGAAATTCTAAATGCTCGTTCCACAAACGTAGTCAATGCTCTTTCAGGTAAAGTTGCAGGTGTGCAAGTTAGTTCAACCTCATCTGACCCTGGTTCAGTTAGCAATATTGTGATTCGTGGTTTCAGCTCAATTAATGGTGACAACCAACCTCTTTACGTAGTCGATGGTGTTCCTTTGCAAAATAGCATGGTTTCTGGTAGCGGTAAAAACATTGCAACCGGAGGTATCGCCAATGTAGCTTCTGAAGATATAGAATCAATGACAATTCTAAAGGGTGCTGCAGCCACTGCACTTTATGGTTCACGCGCTGCTAACGGTGTCATTGTTATTAAGACAAAGTCAGGTAGCAAAGGTGACACACGAAACTATTCAATTAATTACAGCACCAGTCTTCAAACACGACAAGTTTCATTACTACCAGAAATGCAAAATAAATTTGGACAAGGCTGGAATGGTAGACAAACTTATATAGAAAATGGATCATGGGGTCCTGAATTTGACGGTTCTACTCAGGTATATGGTCCTATTTGGAATAACCAACAATTAATTCACGAATATTCTGCTAAAGAAAATAATGTAAAAGATTTTTTTGAAACAGGATTGTCTCAAAATCACAACATTTCTTTAAGTGGTGTATCTGAAGATGAAAAAATGACCTATTATCTTTCATACACATATACAGATGATAATGGTATTATGCCAGAAGATTATGATATATATAAGCGTAACACAATTGCAATGCGCAACAGTTACCAGGCAACAGATTGGTTAAAAGCATCATCATCATTTAACTTTGCAAGATCAAAAACAGATGCAGTAGGATCTTTCCAAGGAACATCTGTAATTGATGGTTTGTATGAAATGCCACGCGATGTGTCTATAGTTGACATGAAAGATACAAGCAGCCCATTTAATACTCCTGAAGCATATTATACTCCTTACGGAATTACCAACCCATATTGGGCTTTGGAAAACAACTACAACCATACAGATGCTAAGCAGGTATATGGTAAAGTACAGTTGGATGTAATGCCTATTAAAAACTTAACCATGAGTTATAGAATGGGATTTGATTATACAGATCTTGACACAAAAACCGGCACTCCAGAGATTGCTTTGGACGATGCACTCATCAACGAGGATTATGGTTATGCACCTTCTAATATGAATCAAAGCGGTGCAGTATATGTTGGCTATAGTAGAAGATATGAAATCAACCATGACTTTTTAGCTAGTTACAGTGAAAAATTCATTGATAACAAGCTAGAATTAGACATTAATGCAGGCGTGAATATTAATGAACGTGCTGCAACGAGTATGAGTGGAGAAGCCACAGGTTTAACATTCCATACAGGTTTCTGGGATTTAAGCAACGGAGCAACATGGAGTACATTAGCTGAAGCACAAAGCAAACGTCGTCTGGTTGGTGCATTCGGTGATTTAACCTTAGGTTGGGATAATATGATCTATCTGAATATGACAGCCCGTAGGGATTGGTCCTCAACACTACCAATAGATAACAACAGCTATTTTTATCCTGGTGCAACATTGAGCTGGATTTTCAGTAATTTAATTCCTGAAAATAAGATGTTAACATTTGGTAAAATTCGTTTGGCTTATGGTAAAACCGGTAATGATGCTAGCGCATACATGATTCATCCAAGATTTGTACAGGGTTATGCAAATGGCACCTATGGTAGTGACATTGCATTATTCCCAATGAATAGTGTAAATGCATTCCAATCAGCATCAACTATGGGTAGTACCACATTAAAACCTGAAATGACTTCTGAATTTGAAACTGGTTTGAATATGCAGTTCTTTAATGGAAGATTTGGTATAGATTTTGCATATTATAACCGAACAACTTCAGATCAAATCTTTACACTTCCTGTAGATCCTTCAACAGGTTATAGTTCAATGGTTACAAACTTTGGTCAAGTAAATAACAACGGTATAGAATTAGTTATCAATACTACACCTATACAGACAAGAAACTTCCGTTGGGATCTGGACTTCAATTTTTCAAAGAACAACAACAAAGTTATTTCACTACCAGAGAGTTTAGAAGGTGGAAAGGTTGCTATCTATGGTTTTGAAGCAGGAACCGACGTAGTTTACATGTATGCAGAAAAAGGAAAGCCTATGGGTCAGTTCTATACATACTTGCCAGAACGCACTGAAGATGGCAGTCTGATTGTAGATGAATATGGTTTGCCTATTCTTAGCACAGAAATCAAAGACACCGGCAAGAATATGAACAATGATTGGATTGGAGGTATTACAACTTCTCTTACTATTAAAAGTTTCACACTTAGCGCTGCATTAGATGTTCGCAAGGGTGGTTATATGTTCTCAAGAACCAAAAACCTAATGCAGTTTACTGGTAACGGAATTGTAACAACATATAACGAAAGACGTCCATTTATTATTCCTAACTCTGTAGTTGATAACGGAGATGGTACATATTCGGATAACACTACACCTATTACTCAACTTGATGGCAGTTACCAGCTCTATTTCAATGACTATGGTTATGGTTATGGAGGAGAAGCATATTTAATAGACAGATCGTTTGCTAAATTAAGAAACATTAGTTTTACTTATAGTCTGCCTAATAAATGGGTACGTTCAATGTCATTAAGCGATATTTCTATAACAGCTTTCTGCAACAATGTATTCACTTGGACTGCATCAGACAACTATTACATTGATCCAGAGTCAACAACTATATCACAAGGTTCAAATGGTGATTTAGCAACACAATTTGGTGAATTGTACGCAAACCCATCAAGCCGAATTTTTGGTTGCAACCTCAGTGTTAAATTCTAAAAAGATAACAATATATGAAAAGTAAAAAAATATTATTAGCTATAATATTAGGATTAGGGGTAGTATCATGCGATAAATATCTAGACATAAACATAGACCCTAATTCTCCGGCTCCGGAAAATATCACTACAGATATGATGATGCCGGCAATAGAAATGAATATTGCATCTAGTTATGGCAATTACTTGCGTATAACAGGCGGATTTCATGCTCAGCATTATGCCCACCTATTCGGAACAAGTAACTATATAGGCTATTCTCAGTTTTACATGTCTGCTACACAAAGTAGTAGTGATTATACTCAGTTTACCCAACGTGCCTTATCTAACTTAAAAACAGTAATGGAAAAGGCGGAAACAGAAAAAGACTGGGGAACATATTTAGCTGCTACTACATTAAGAGCATTCACATATCAGATTTTAGTTGATTGCTACGGTGAAGTTCCTTATACCGAGGCTCTTAACCCTTCTATTTTAGCTCCAAAATATGATGATGGTAAAACTATTTACCTTGGTATAATTTCAGAATTAAATAATGCTCTTTCAAAAGCATCTGAATCAGATTTGGTATGCACCAACTTCCTTTTCCCTTCTGAAACAGCTGGTGAATGGATAAAGTTTGCAAACGCTCTCAAGTTAAAACTATTAATGAGAATGGCTGATGTTGAGGATATCAAGGAAGATGTCAAGTCACTTATTGAAGAAGATAATTTCCCAACAAATGACATTGCATACAAAGATTGCTGGGCAAATGAACCAGGTAAAATGAACCCATTCTATGCTGAAGAATTTAGTACAGCCTGGGGTAGTACACAAATCAATATCGCAGCTAACTTAGCTGTTGTTGGTACAATGTTACAGAAAGACGAAGAAAATAATGTAGTTTATCAGGATCCACGTTTGGAGAAAATCTTTGCAGAAAACATTAATGGCGAATATGTTGGTGGTATCTCAGGTACAAACTATCCTGCTTCAACAAGCAAATTGCAAGTAGATTTTTGGTGCAGACCTATAGCCAGTTATGACATGCCAGTATATCTGATTTCTGTAGCCGAGATAGAGTTCTTTAAAGCAGAATATGAAGCTCGCTATGGTACAGCTTCAGCTGCTGAAAGTCATTACAATGCTGCAATCCAAGCATCATTTGAAACCGTAGGAGCAGAAGGTGCTGAATACTATATAGCCAGATATCCATATAACAATCAACAGTACAAACGTATCATTGGTGAAGCTAAATGGATAGCACTTGCCGGAATCAACAATTTTGAGGCTTGGTGCGAAATGAGACGTTTGGATTATCCAGCATTCGGCACAAAATCAGGAGCTGATTTTTACAAAGAAGGTGATGAAGATTCCTATAACGTTTCTGAGTATGTTCCATTTACCCTTTACACCCCCATCTTGGTTTACGGAGAAGTTGGTTCAAATAAATTATTGGAACGTTTCCCATATGCAGAAAGTTCATCAAGTAGAAATGAATACACTCCAAAATTTCCAGGATACACTTCACCTGTATTTTGGGGTAAGTAATAAATAAGTTTTATGATAAAAATCAAACAAATATGAAGAAGAATTTTTTATCAGTCATAATATCCTTAATTGGAGCTATCACTCTGTTAAGTTCTTGTAGCAAAGACACAACAGAGGGTAAGACATTTATCACCTATTACCCTACTTTAAGTTTAGAAGGTGAGACATTTATAGTTTTAGCAAAAGGTAGCGAATATCAGGAGCCCGGATATGAAGCTATACTAAATGGCAAAGATGTTACCAATGATGTAAAGGTAAACCATAATATAAACAAGGATAAATCTGGATTATATACTATTACATACACCATAGCTAACGCAGATGGTTTTGGAAAAAGTTCTGCACGTCAAATATTAGTTATTGACATGAACGATCCTGTAGAAGGACTATACAAAACAACACTTGAATCTCATAGAATGGCCAGTGGCACAAGAACAGACTATGGTAAAGAGTTTGACTTATACATTCTTTCCAATGGCAATGGTACTTATACTATAAACGATATGCTTGGAGGTTACTACGAACAGCGTGCGGGATATGGTAGCGACTATGCAATGGTAGGAGTTTTCAGTGTTGAAGACGATGGCACTATAGTAGGTATAAGCGGAGATGTTGCAGGATGGGGTGATAGCATGGACTCATTAGACGATGCACAATTCGACAAGGCAAATAGCACTATCTCATGGAAAGTAGTTTATGCCGGTATGGATTTTTATGTTACAATGAAAAAACAGTAATTTGGTTATGAAGAGAGTATTATATTTATCAATGCTTGTATTGTGCGTAATGCTTACAGCTTGCGAAAAAGACGAAATTGGTGGCACAGCAACTGAAGAACTTGCTGGTGAATGGTACGTAAATGTTGATTTAGTTGACGCAAACAACAACGTGCTTTGGACAGGAGAAGAATTTTTTGGGTTAGAAAAGTTTTATGTCAACACTTACAATACCGCAAAAAATATACCTGGAGAGATGTATGTTGATGACTTGGGAGATTTTTGGGAATTCAAAGTTAAAACAAGTGTTAATGGTTTAACTTTTAAGACAAACGAACCAGCTGACAACGAATACTATGACTGCAAAGTAAATATTACTGAAGGCAAAATATTACCTAAAGCAGCAACAAATCCACATGGAACTAAAGCAGATAGCATTGTGTTTTACGTATCTTTTAGTGACGATGATTATCCAACGAAGTTCGGATATGATAAGTATAGAATATCCGGATATCGCTATACAGGCTTAGCATCAGACGATTAATTTTCGCATTGAGAATTGATTATTATATGAGACTGTCCCGAATTATTTCGAGACAGTCTCTGTTTATCCTTTTTATGCAATGTTACTAAGCGTCATAAAACACCATAATATGCAATACCTCGGATGATTACCTTGTGCTTTCTATATAATTTGTTTAATATGCACTTTTGTAAGTTTAGTATCTTTATTTTTTAGGTTTAGCGTATATTACTCTCCTTTTAGTCAATTTGTTCCTGCAATTCTCAAAGTATTTATTCTTCACCACACTTTGTTTTATTTATTCATTTATAATCAACCATTAAAACGCATAATGATTTCTTACATATCCACAAGACTTATTATTCTACTATTTGCTTCATCTATTTTTGAATTATCTATAGAAGCAAGATAAATCTGCGTGG
>CALEFD010000108.1 GCA_937876995.1 uncultured Bacteroidales bacterium
CTTTCAAAAGTATAGACGGTTTTGTCCTGATTGTAGCTAAATAGCCTGCTCGCTTGTCCGGATCTTGCAACTTAATTACACTTTTGGCTTGTCTTTCAGCTGTAGTAGTCTTTCCACACCATTTTGGCCCGTTGATTTGTACTGCACCAAAAGCTTCTAATCTCAAGGATAGTTCCTCGTCTGCTATTCTTTTTAAATAATCCATATCAGAACTTGATTTAAATTGGTGCAAAAATAGCAATTCTTTTTTATATTGCGCAACGTATCCTGTGTTTTTGTGGTATTTTACACTTGGAATTTGTGTGAATCTGCACTCGACTTTTGTGGTAATAATAGCAGCAGATGTAGTAGCCTTTTTCTATTTCAGAGTCTTATACGATAAGATGTGTATGGTGACAGCTACTGCTATAGTGATAAACATTATGCGTAGTAGAATATTGTCAGTAACAAATATAGCGCAGTACAATAGTGTTATCCAAAGCATTGAAACCGATAGGATTTTAATCTTTAACGGTATGGCTTTGTGTTTCATGAAATTGGTTATATAAGGACCAAATTTAGGGTGGTTCATAAGCCAATCATACAGTTTTTTATTACTACGTAGAAATAGTGCAGCTGCTAATAATAAAAGTGGGGTAGTGGGGAGTACGGGTAAGAAAATACCCAATATGCCAAGCCCTCACGACAATAATCCTAATAATGCTAAAATACTCTTCATATACCGAGCGCAAAATTACTAACTATTTTACTATCTTCGCACAGAATAACTAACTAATTAAAATTATGAGAAAGAATGTATTGAAAGCGTCTGCTGCTGCAACTATGCTGTTATTTGCAGGCAATGTGATGGCGCAGAATCCAATCATCCAGACCATGTTTACCCCTGACCCTGCGCCATTTGTGTATAATGATACGGTATTTCTGTTTGTAGATCACGACGAAGACGATGCGCAATATTTCAGCATGAAAGACTGGATGTTGTACTCTTCTGTAGATATGGTTAACTGGACCTATCGCGGTACACAGGTAACAACCGCAACATTCGAATGGGCAAAACAGGGCGATAGAGCCTGGGCTGCTCAGGCTATAGAGCGTAATGGCAAATGGTATTGGTATATGTGTTGCAATACAAAAAAGGGTGGCGATGCTCTGGCAGTAGCTGTGGCTGATAGTCCAACCGGACCCTGGAAAGATGCCATAGGCAAACCTCTTGCAGAAGGTTTTGGTTACATAGACCCTTCTGTCTTTATAGATGATGACGGAAAAGCTTATCTTTTCTGGGGAAATAAAGGCTTATGGTATGGAGAACTAAATGATGATATGATATCATTTAAGAACGGATATAAAGAGGTTCCTGGGTACAGAGATCCAAAATCGTTTGGTGAACTTCAATCAAAAATGAATTGGGCCAAAGGTAAAAACGAAATGATGACACAGTATGAAGAGGGACCTTGGGCAATGAAGTATAACGGAACTTACTATTTGGTATATCCTGCAGGTGGAGTGCCCGAATATATGGCATATTCTACAGCACCATCTGTTCACGGGCCTTGGACGTTCCGTGGTCGCATAATGGACGAAGCAGAGAACAGCTTTACCATACACGGTGGTAATATTGAATTTAAAGGACGCCATTTTATGTTCTATCATAATGGAATATTGCCAAATGGCGATGGATTCCGTCGTTCTACCAGTGTAGAAGAGTTTAAGTTCAATGCCGATGGTTCAATACCTTTTATTCCTTTTACAAAAGAGGGAATACGTAAACCGGTTACAAACATGAACCCATATAAGCGCATGGAGGCAGAAACAATAGCATATTCATACGGACTTAAAAACGATAGAAGAGCAGGTTCAGAACACTATGTTACATCTATTCATACAGGCGATTGGATTAAAGTGCGTGCGTTGGATTTTGGAGAACAAGGTGCAAAAACTTTTGTTGCCAACGCTGCTGCCTGGTCAGAAGGCGGTTTGATAGAGGTTAGACTTGATAATCTTAACGGAGATGTTATAGCTACTGCAAGAATAGAATCTACCGGTGGAGAAACTAACTGGAAAACAGTAGAAACAAATGTTAGAGCAAAGAATCCTATTACAGGTGTTCACGATATCTACTTCCTGTTCCGTGGTGGCGATAAAGAACTCTTTAATTTTAACTACTGGTACTTTAAATAAGAGAATATTTACATCTTAAATAGAATAAGCCCCAAAGTTTCTGTGAAACAAACTTTGGGGCTTATATCTTTAATCCTCTACTTTTGAGAATTCATCTTTACCTACTCCGCATAGAGGGCAAACCCAATCTTCCGGTAAATCGTTGAATGATGTGCCTGCAGGTATGCCGGCATCTGCATCACCTTGTGCAGGATCATATACATATCCGCACAAATCACAAACATACTTTTCCATAATCAAAATCTTTTTACTGTTTACTTATTAAGGTGCTCATTCATTGCTGCAGCAGCCTTTCTACCATCACCCATTGCTAAAATAACAGTAGCACCACCGCGAACAATGTCACCACCTGCAAAGATAGTAGGAATTGATGATTGCATTGAATCATTAACAGAAATTGTGTTTTTTCTACCTAATTCAATACCTTCAATAGATTTTGGAACTATTGGGTTAGGCGATACACCTACGGCCACAATAACCAAATCTACATCAATTATTTCTGTAGCACCCGGAATTTCAACAGGGCTGCGACGACCGCTTGCATCCGGTTCGCCCAATTCCATCTTCTGCAAAACAACCTGTTTTACACGACCTTGTTCATCGCCTATATATTCAATAGGATTGTGCAGTGTCATAAACTCTACACCCTCTTCTTTCGCGTGCTTAACCTCTTCTAAACGTGCAGGCATCTCCTCTTCTGAACGACGATATACAATCATAGCGCGTTCAGCACCTAATCTTACGGCTGTACGAACAGAGTCCATAGCAGTGTTACCACCACCTACAACCATAATCTTTTTGCCAAATGCAACAGGAGTATCAGAACTCTTGCTTGCAGCATCCATCAAATTGACACGTGTCAGATATTCGTTTGATGACATTATGTTCAATAGGTTTTCACCCGGTATGTTCATAAAGTTTGGCAGACCTGCACCTGAACCTACAAATACACCTTTATAACCTTCGTTTTCCAAATTCTTAACTGTGATTGTCTTACCAATAATGCAGTCTTTTACAAAGGTTACGCCCATCTTACGTAGATTGTTAATTTCAACATCTACAATATGATTAGGCAGGCGGAATTCAGGAATACCATATTTCAATACACCGCCTATTTCATGCAGAGCTTCAAAAACGGTAACATCATATCCGAATTTTGCCATATCGCCCGCAAATGAAAGACCGGCAGGGCCTGAACCTATAACAGCAATCTTTATACCGTTTGGTTTTGCTATTTCAGGAATAGAAATGTTGCCACTTTCGCGTTCATAGTCGGCGGCAAAGCGTTCCAGATAACCTATGGCAACAGGTTTCTTACCCATCTTTAGATGTACGCACTTAGATTCGCACTGCTTTTCCTGTGGACATACTCTACCGCAAACAGCCGGAAGCGCACTGGTCTTTTTTAGAACTTTAGCAGCAGCAAGGTAGTTGCCACGTTCAATATTCTTTATAAACGAAGGTATCTCAATATTTACAGGACAACCCTCCATACAAGATGGATTTACGCAGTCAAGACAGCGTTTTGCCTCTAATAAAGCCTGTTCTTCTGACAGACCTTGGTTTACCTCTTCTTTGCGGCTGCTTCTGCGATACACCGGATCTAATTCCGGCATAATGCAACGTTCTATCGCTGTACGTTCTTTTGGTTTCATTGCTTTGCGCAAATCTTCACGCCATGCAGCATTGCGGTCGCAAAGAACGTCTATAGATTCTATCTCTTGAGAAGCTTTGTTGCCGGCTGTTGTTGGTTCTTCTGTCTGTGTAGAAAGTGCACATTCAACAGATTCTTCCAACTTCTTTATCTCTTCGCGTTCAATATCCTTGAATGCTCCCATGCGTTTCAACATTTCGTCAAAATCTACCTGGTGACCATCAAATTCTGGACCATCTACGCAAACAAATTTTGTTTTGCCACCTACAGTTATACGACAAGCTCCACACATACCAGTTCCGTCAACCATTATGGTGTTCAGTGAAACATCGGTAGGTATTTCGTACTTCTTTGTAAGCAAGCAAACAAATTTCATCATTATGGCAGGACCTATGGCGAAACACTTATCCACCTTTTCTCTTTGGATAATCTCCTCTATGCCATTTGTAACCAAACCCTGTTTTCCGTAAGAACCATCGTCTGTCATTATAACAACTTCGTCTGAATGTTTTCTTACTTCGTCTTCCAAAATAATAAGGTCTTTGTTACGTCCTGCAAGAACTGAAATTACTCTGTTACCGGCAGCTTTTAGAGATTTTATAATTGGTAACATAGGTGCTACACCTACACCGCCACCAGCACAAATAACAGTGCCGAATTTTTCAATGTGTGTAGCCTGTCCTAATGGTCCTACTATATCGGTCAGTTCATCGCCCACTTCCATTTTACAAAGTTTTGAAGACGATAAACCAATGCGTTGTACTACTAATGTGATAGTTCCTTTTTCTATATCAGCATCTGCAATGGTCAGTGGCATACGTTCGCCTTTTTCGCCTATGCGGACTATTACAAAGTGTCCTGCTTTTCTGGATTTTGCAATCAAAGGTGCCTCTACTTCAAACTTAAAAACATTCTCCGAGAACTGTTCTTTAGATACAATTTTATTCATCTTTAATAACGGCTATTAATTTCGAGGCGCAAAGGTACATAAATTAATGACCAATTGTAATATTTATTCATTATAAATTTATAATGTGTTGAAAAGTTTCTGTGTTATGTAATTATATTCAAAATTTATGCGGATTTCATTCAAATTCAACCTCTTCTATTGTGTAAATACAATTGCAATTAAAAGTTGAATCCACCAATATAATCTACAACTCTAATAGTATCTCTGTGTATGTGAGGTGGTTCTGAACTACAATCAAATCTTTTCCACAACTCTTTTAGTCTCTTATAAAGTGAATCGCTTACAGAAATATTTGAAGATAGTTTCTCTAAAATTTTATCAATACTGGAATAATCTAATACCCAACCCTCAATAAAATCTTTGCGCACCTCTCTTACTTTATTTAAATACCATTGGTTGTTTTCTTTTGTAAGAAATAACAATGCAGGTTTTTTTTGCTCTAAAAAAATCAAATCTACGTTATTGTTAAGTTGAAATTCAATAGTATTGGAGTTATAATCTCCATGCAAGCATTCTACTACATTGTAAGAATATTCTTTAACATCACCAGTTGCCTTAAATATAACAGCAAATGCCCCGGATTCATCTTTTTGTACAGAATTTTCAACCACCGTTGATGGTGTGATTATTTTTGAAGAATCAAATTGGCCTATTACTACCAATGTCTCGTTTGCTAATATTGGCATACTAAACATTAGCAAGGTTGTAACAAGAAATTTCATATTAAATCTATTAAAATTAATTATATCTTAGTAATGTCTACCACTAAATGAGTGATAGTTTAATAATCTCGTTTTTTAATTATCTATTTATTCTGGATCATATACAGGACGAATGGTCAAACCCTGGTCTCTTGAAGCTGTTTTTATAAATACGTTATTGCGCTCACGCAGGTATATTGACACAGATGCATCTACATGATTTACAGATAGTGAAGATGACATATAAATAGCTTCCATAGAATTGTTCTTATCTGTACCTCCGTAACCAAACATTGACCAGTGACCGGCAAATGGCAAGAATATGCTTGTACCATTTATCTTACTTGTTGCCTTATATCCTCTTACGCCATTCTGTTCTATTAAAGTCCATTCGCAGTTATCGTAAAGTTCCTGTAATTCAGCAGCAGTAGGAGTACGCCAACCGTTTCCTA
The DNA here is from genome assembly GCA_937876995.1 of uncultured Bacteroidales bacterium. Classification (GTDB taxonomy): domain Bacteria; phylum Bacteroidota; class Bacteroidia; order Bacteroidales; family Bacteroidaceae; genus Colenecus. Next base: position 5,956 of record CALEFD010000108.1, read on the forward strand.
AAAGGGTTGTAGCAGCATCATCAGACTCTTCCAAAGTAACCTTACCATCAATTGTACCTTTTGTAGGTAATATTGGATCATAGAGTTCAACAATAGCTACTGAAGTTATTCCGTTAGCATCTTTTATCTCTTCTACAGGTTTTACTATCTCTTCTATTACATACTTTGTCAGTTTGTTACTCTGTAAATTACACCATTTGTAATTCTCTGGAGTGTATGTAGTCTTTTGTTCGGTTTCACCCCAAGCATAGTATCTGCCATACTCTTCCGGCTTAGTGGCACCTAAGTTACAATCGGCCCATTTAACAGATAATCCTAAATCTACCATCCTTGGAGTAGCCACTGCACTATTATCTGCAGTGTTTGTTTTGACCTGCGAATTGTTGATACGGTAATCTACGAGATATGATACAGGATAACCATATTTAGGAATGGCCTTCCCATCAATAAACTGATAGGCCTCTTCTAAAACAGACGGAGATACCTCTCTGTGAGACATAAAGTATGCATCTGCATATAATTTTAAATACTCCGCATCTATTCCCTGACCTGGATATAATGTTAAGGGTCTTTTGTAGGTGTTATATGTATCACGTAAGAACCATTCGCCGGAAAAAGCCGCTGCTATCCAACCTAAATTTTTATCTTCGTAAACATCATAACAGTTATGCATGATGTGGCTTATAAAATAATCTCCATTTTCACCTTTTTCAAGGAAACAAAGCATATTGTCGTATTTAAGGAACTTATCGTCATTAAATACTACCTTACAATCAAAAGTAATTGTTTCGCCGCTATATTCTCCGTATGCTACTGCTTTTACATTTAAGTTCACACGAACAACATAAGAGATATTAAATGTACCGGAAGTAGAACCTGTTGTAGGTATCTTGTCAGGTTCGGTTAAATGTTCAAAAGATATGACATTACCTATCACTGCAATTTTATCGCCATTCTGAGCTGATAAATCATTTTGTGCATTTATGCTAAGCACAATCAACAACATCAATAATAAAACCTTTCTCATAATACATTGTCATTATGTTTATACTCAATATATAACAAGTTCATTCTGAAGTTAAATCTTAATTAACTAATAGGATCTTTGTTCACAATTAAGATTATTCAAGACAAAGTAACAATATTTATGCATTATAAATTTATAATGTGTTGAAAAGTTTCTGTGTTGTGCAATTATATTCAAAATTTATGCGGATTTTTATTCTGTTTTATATAGCACTATTACCGCCAAAAATGTTATGATTAAAAATAGTGCAGTAATGTGTAATAATACAAGATTACTTACAGATATAGGTAGTGGTTCTGCGTTCATACTTGCAAAACCCATCATCAGGGAATATCTGACAATTACAAATAGTGACAATATAGGTATAAATACCAAGAAGGGTGATAGCCCAATAGTTTTTAATCTCCTTATACATAATGACATAGTGGGAATGAACGATGCAGCCCAAAATACGAATAGTGTTGTCAATGTGATTACAAAGAATTTGCTGAAAATTCCTAATGAATTTAGGTCTGTTTTGTTGATTATTTGGAATAGAAAAAACATTAACCCAATTAAAGCAATAGACACTGTAATCAAGAAAGCAAACCATCTAATTATATCCATACTGTTAGTCTTGCTTTTAAAGTCAAAACTCCTCTTAATGGATTGATTAATATTAGTAATTAAATTTTTCATAATTTGTGCTGTTTTAATTTAATGTGCTGAATAACATCTTATTAGGGCTTCAGGCTCCAGCTTGTTTTTTAGTCTGGATTTACAAGAACGGACAGACGATTCTTCTATGCAGAGTATTTGTGCACATTGTTTGGTGTCTGCATTTAGGCAGGTTAACACAAAACAAAAGAAGTCTGTCTCGTTAAGTTTTACGTCTATGCCACACATTGTTGGCCTTACTATTATAAAGGTGTTGTATATGGCATTAAGAATAGCTGTTTTTTCTGTAAATGATAGTTCTCTTTTGCCATTCATGAAATCGTTGAAATAGTTGTACTCGTCTCTTTTTTTGAACTGTTCCAGTGAAGACTCAAAACGATTATTAAAATTGTCCAGTAAGACTTCTCTGTTGTTGTCGGCATCTGTATCTTTGGGATTAATGGAATATAGCAAAATGCTTTTTCTCAGATGGAAAAGTCCAACTAACCAAAATCCTATTATCAGTATTGAGAAAATTATGATAATCATACTACATACTTGGATTAAAGATGGTGAATATAAAAACTACCAGCCACCTGAATAAAAATGGCAGTATTCCTACGGTCGATATAAAGATAAGCAGGTTAATCTCCTTTTTGCCTAATTTGTGTTTCATTACTATGGGGTAGAACACTACAAAAAGTATAAAGAAACTACATGTCAGTAGCTCTTTAAGAAAAGAATCGTCTTTTATAAAGAAACCTGATATTGCTGCAAGAGCACTATATGCAAAACAATACAATGCTATAAATCCTAATTGTTGCTCCGTCTGTTTGGTTATACGCAGATATATGTAAAACATTAGCGAACAGAACGATATTCCCAATAAATCTACAAAGTATAATTCCATATAATATTTGTTGTTTGGTTTATACAATTTTCAAAACATTGCAAATGTAACGAAATGAAATGCTTTTGGTGTAGAAAATGGTGTTGCAAATTGCAACAATGTGTATAATGGCTATACTTTACGGAAATCTTGCTAAAAGTTAAATCTATCTTTCAAACTTTTTCTGTAAGTTTGCATACAATCAATAATTAAAACGTAAAAATATGAATTTTAAAAACGTAGCACTTTCATTTTTAGCTGCAATACCACTACTGTCATTTGCACAAGAGTATCCGTTTCAAGATCCTTCATTGCCGGCACATGATCGCGCGGTAGATTTAATGAACAGACTTACGTTAGAAGAAAAATCTCAACTTATGTTAGACCAATCTGCTGCTATTCCGCGTTTGGGAATAAAGACTTTCCATTGGTGGAGCGAAGCACTGCATGGTGTAGCAAATCAAGGTAATGTTACTGTGTTTCCGGAACCGATTGGAATGGCGGCATCATTCAACGAAGATATGGTGTTTAATGTGTTCGATGCCACATCTACAGAAGCACGCGCCATACATAATGAACGTGAACGTCAGGGTTTGGAAGAGCGTCGTTTCTACGGGCTCTCCTTCTGGACTCCAAATGTTAATATATTTCGTGATCCACGTTGGGGACGTGGTCAGGAGACATACGGAGAAGACCCATATCTTACATCGGTAATGGGTGTAAAGGTTATCCAGGGTTTGCAGGGACCTGCCGATGCAAAGTACCGTAAACTATTGGCTTGCGCAAAACATTTTGCTGTCCATAGCGGTCCGGAATGGGCACGTCATACAGATAACATAACAAATGTAGAGCCACGTGATCTTTTTGAAACATATTTGCCTGCGTTTCAGGCTGCAGTGCAGAAGGGCGATGTTCGTGAAGTGATGTGCGCTTATCAACGTTGGGAAGATGAACCTTGTTGTGGTAGCGAAAGATTGTTGCAACAGATTCTGCGTGAAGAATGGGGCTTTAAATATATGGTAGTATCGGACTGTAGTGCTATATCCGATTTTTGGCAGACTCATAAAACATCAAGCGATGCTACTCATGCTGCCGCTGTGGGTGTTTTGGCAGGTACTGATGTTGAATGTGGATATAATTATGCCTACAAAAGTATTCCGGAAGCAGTTCGTTTAGGTTTGATGAAGGAAGAAGATGTAAATCAGAAAGTGATAAGACTTTTGGAGGCTCGTATTTCACTTGGCGAATTCGATCCTGCAGAAATGGTTGAATGGAAGCAGATTCCTATGGATAAGGTTGCCGGCAAAGAACATAAACAACTCTCATTGGATATGGCACGCCAAACCATAACTCTGTTGCAGAATAAGAATAACATCCTGCCATTAGATAAAAAGATAAAGAAGATAGCTGTAATAGGTCCTAATGCCGATATAGAGACTATGATGTGGGGTAATTACAATGGTACTCCTACTCAAACTATCTCTTTCTTAGAAGGTGTAAAAGAGAAGGTTAAGAGAAATGCTATAACTTATATGCAGGGATGTGATTATACCAATATGAAGACTCTGCATTCTATGTATAACGATTGTAAGTTTGATGGCAAAGCAGGTATGAAGGCTACTTTCTGGAATAACACAAATCGTGAAGGTGAGCCTGTTAATGTGATATGGGAAAATGCACCTTTCTCAAAGACAACATTTGGTAATTATGCATTTGCTCCCGGAGTTAATTTGGAGAGTTTCTCTGCTATATACGAAACCTACTTTACACCATCAGAGAGTGGAAAGGTTCTGCTTGATATGACATCTTGTGGCGATTACGAACTCCGCGTTGACGGTGAAACCAAGGTAAAACGTCAAACATGGCTTACCCTAAACGAACGTTCATTTATAGAGGTGGAAAAGGGAAAAACATATCATATTGAGATTCTCTATACTCAAGTGCCATCGTACAACACAAACTTAAAGTTTGATTTGGGCTTTGAAAAAGAGTTTAATTATGATGATGTTATCAGTAAGTTAGAAGGTATTGAAGTAGTGCTGTTTGCAGGTGGTATATCGGCTTGCTATGAAGGAGAAGAAATGCCTGTTGAAGTAGATGGGTTTAAGGGTGGTGACCGTACTTCAATAGAATTTCCTGTTATCCAGCGCACATTGATTCAGAAATTGAAAGAGTCCGGCAAAAAGGTTATATTAGTAAACTTTTCAGGATCTGCTATGGCACTTCTGCCGGAAACAGAAAACTGCGAAGCCATAGTTCAGGCTTGGTATCCCGGCGAAATGGGTGGTCGTGCAGTAGCTGATGTACTGTTTGGTGATTATAACCCGGGTGGCAAACTGCCTGTAACATTCTATAAGAGTAATTCTCAACTTCCCGATTATTCAGATTATTCTATGAAGGGACGTACATATCGTTATTTTGACGATGCTCTATTTCCATTCGGATATGGATTAAGCTATACCACTTTCAGTGTAGGTCAGGCAGAAATAGAGAAGAAGGCCAATGGTAATGTGGATGTAACAGTTCCTATAAAGAATACCGGTTCTCGTGCAGGTAGCGAAGTGCTTCAAATCTACGTAAAGGCTTTGAAGGATGTTAATGGACCATCTAAATCGTTGCGCGCATTTAAACGTGTGGAACTGAACCCCGACGAGAGTATGAATGTGAAATTTGAACTTGAACCTGAAGCATTCTCATTCTTTGATGAAAAGTCCAACACTATGATTTGTGTGGATTCAGAAGATGTGGAGTATGAAATTTACTATGGTACAAGTTCGCAAGAAAAAGACCTGAAGAGTTTACAGATAGTGATAGAAGGATATAACTAATGGTCATTATTAATTATTAACCAATAAATAACATAACAATGAAAACATTAAAGAAGATTGCCTCATTGGCAACTATGGCGTTACCCGCAGTACTGCTCTCTTTTACTGCGTCCTGTTCTCAAAAGGGTACCGATTCATTTTCTATGAATGAACTGGAATACTTTGAGAAAACAGGTTCAAATGTGTTAGTGTATAGTAATATCTACAATGGTGGTTTCTGCGATGAGAAACTGGCGGGTATTGAGATAATACAGCGTGGTGAAAGATTGGCTACCGGTGGCGGTATTCGTTTTATGAATACCCCGGAACAGTGGGATATCTATGGCGAAATGACTAATCGTGAAGTGAATCGCGATGAAAATTTCATTGAGGTGGAATTAACCTACGAAGACTATGATTTTGTCTCTAAAATTCGTGTAACACCAAATGGTGAAGGTGTGTTGATGCAGGTCTATTTGGACAAACCTGTACCTGCAAATCTGGTGGGTAAGGCAGGTATGAATCTGGAATTTTTCCCGGCATCATATTTTGGTAAAAACTATTTAGTTGATGGCGCAGCACGCATATTGCCTCGTTTCCCAATGCACGACACAGAGGTTCGCCCATTGGCAGAAAAGATTCCTCAATACTTTGGTGAAACTACATTCGATGACCGTGGCAGAGATGAATTTCTGGTTCCACTGCCTATGTCAACAGGTAAGAGCATAGTATTGGCACCTGAAGACGATGAACTGTGCGTAAGTATTACTTCCGATGAAGATGTAAGTATTTATGATGGACGTCATCTGGCGCAGAATGGTACTTTTGTGGTACGTTCTCTGCTTCCTGCCGGCAAGACCGGAAAAGTGTTGGAATGGTATGTAGAACCAAGTTCTAACCCTGAATGGATACGTGAACCCAATATTGGTTTCTCACAGATTGGTTATACTCCGGCACAGAGCAAAGTGTCTGTAGTAGAATTGGATAAACGTGATAAAATAGAACCAACTGCTAAAATTTTGCGCGTTAATCCTGATGGCAGTCAAACTCTTGCTTTGAATGCTAAAGTAGAAGAGTGGGGCGTTTTCTACAGCCGTTACAATTATGCGCGCATAGATTTTTCAGAAGTGCGTGAACCGGGTCTTTATGTAATAGAATATGATGGCGTTCAAACAAACGCTTTCCCTATAGATAAGGACATTTACTCTGATAAATGGCATTCATCCATGGATATGTCAATAGTTATAGCAATGGACCACATGGAGGTTAATGAAGGTTACAGAATCTGGCACGGTCGTGCAAATATGGACGATGCTATAATGGCTCCTGCCAATATCCGTATTCACGATGGTTACAGCCAGGGTGCAGAAAACTATACAAAATACAAACCGCTTGAGCACGTGCCCGGTCTTGCAGTAGGTGGCTGGTACGATGCCGGTGACTTTGATATTCAGCAGAATTCTGTTGTAACAACCACTGTAGATTTGGCTTCTCTCTGGAGACTGTTCCAACCTAAGAGAGATATGACATATATAGATGAGGTTACAAAGTATGCCGATATTCATCGTCCTGACGGAGTGCCAGATGTTGTTCAGCAGATAATGCACGGTACGCTTAATATGAATGCTCAGATTGAAGCTTTGGGCTTTGTATCAAGAAATATCGGTCAGCCGCAGATGCATCAGTATCATCATTTAGGCGATGCTTTAACACTTACCGATGGACTTATTTATGATCCAAGCCTGAAACCATATCAGGTATCGGCCGATGGCAAACGCAGTGGTACTTATGATGATCGAATTGTTATGACAAACAGACCAAGTGCCGGCGGTGTAATGAATTCAATAGTTGGTCTTGCATCGGCATATCCTGCATTGAAAGATTATTATCCTGAAGAGGCAGAACGCTCTTTGAAGAACGCTCTTATGCTGTGGAATAAATATGTAGGTGAAGGCGATAATGGAGTACGTGGCGCAATAGAACTTTACTACGCTACCGGCGATGAAAAGTTCAAGAATATCTTTATGCCTGCTATTCTAAGGCAGGTTAATACATTAGGTGAAAGTGTTAACAATGAAAATAACAACCGCAGAAATTCCGGTACCAATATGGGGCAGATATTGAGAGTTTACGATATGCTTGATGCCGAAGCCAAAGCTAAAGTTGATGCCGCTATTCCTGCATATATAGAAAGATTGTCGAATGTGGGTAGTGATAATCCTTATTGTGTGCCTATTTCAGGTGGTGGTTGGGCCGGTAATAATCAGGTTATAAGCAACTCATTCAATGCTTATCTTGTATGGAAACAGTATCCGGAACTGGTAGATCCTGAAATGGTTCTAAAAGGACTCAATTATCTGTATGGAAATCACCCTTATAATAATCTGTCATTTATTACCGGTGTTGGTGTTGCTACCAAAAAGGTTGCATACGGTAATAACAGAGCAGATTATAACGTAATACCTGGTGGAGTTGTTCCCGGACTGTTAATGAGAAAACCGGACTTTATGGAGAATAAAGATGACTATCCATTCCTATGGGGTGAAAATGAGTGCTGTATCAATTCAGTGCCTAATTATGTAATGCTAAATCTGGCTTGTATAGAGGTGGCAGAATCTATTAATAAATAATAGATACTTTATAATGGAATGAGCCCCGAAGTTTGGATAAAAAACTTTGGGGCTTTTTATGTGCAATGAAATGTTAACGTCATTTTAGAAAAAAAAACATTTACACTTGATAAATATTAATAATTACTCTAATTTTGTAGGATAATGCTTTTAATATACATTTTATGAGTTATCTGCGTTTTGAAAAGACCTTGATGACAAACCTGGAAGAGACTCTTCCAAGAGAGGTGTTAAGAACAAACAGATCCGGTGCATATCACTGCACAACCATAGTTGACTGTAATACCAGAAAGTATCACGGTCTTTTGGTTATGCCTGTACCTGAACTGGGCGATGACCCACATGTGCTTCTATCTTCTCTGGATGAGACTGTAATTCAGCATGGCGCCGAATTTAACTTGGGTGTGCATCAGTATTGGGGATATAATTTCAGCCCAAAAGGTCATAAATATATCAGAGAGTTTAATTGTGATAAAGTGCCTACAACCATATACAGAGTAGGCGGTGTGCTTCTAAAAAAAGAGAAACTGTTTGAACATAACGAAAACAGAATCTTGATACGTTATACATTGTTGGATGCACATTCAGAAACCACCTTGCGTTTGCAACCTTATCTGGCTTTTCGTAGTGTAAGACAGTTTACACATGAAAACAGTCAGGCAAGCAGGGAATATCAGGAGGTTGAAAATGGTATAAAGACCAGAATGTATCCGGGCTATCCTGAACTGTTCATGCAGTTAAGCAAAGAGAATAGTTTTGTGTATCGTCCTGATTGGTACAGAAAATTTGAATATTCAAAGGAGTTGGAACGCGGATATGATTTCAATGAAGATTTATATGTGCCAGGCTACTTTGAAATGACAATAAAAAAAGGAGAAAGTATTGTCTTCTCAGCCGGAGTATCAGAAGTTAAAACACGTGGTTTGAAACGTACCTTTACTATAGAGGCTGATAAACGTACTCCACGTGATAACTTCTATCACTGTTTAAAGAATTCTGCGCATCAGTTCCACAATAAGAGTGGCGGTAAACATTATATTCTGGCCGGTTATCCTTGGTTTAAATGTAGAGCAAGAGATATGTTTATTGCTCTGCCGGGATTGACATTGGCACTTAACGAAGAGTTTGAATTCCTGTCGGCTATGAATACAGCTGCCGAAGCTATTCGAGATTTCATAAAAGGTCGTCCTACAAAGTGTCAGATTTATGAAATGGAACGTCCTGATGTCTTCTTATGGGCTATATGGGCTATTCAGCAATATGCAAAATATTGTGGCCGACAAAAGGCTTGGGACCAGTATGGTCGTCTGATGATGGATATTATGGATTATCTGCGTCATAACAGACACGTGAATTTCTATTTGCATGGCAATGGCTTGGTGCATATCAATGGCCGAGAGAGTGCTGAAACCTGGATGAACTCCACAGTAGATGGTGTTCCTGTGGTTCCAAGAACAGGTTATGTAGTAGAAATAAACGCACTATGGTATAATGCGTTAAAGTTTGTGGCAGAACTGTCAAATGAATGTGGTAAATCTGATTACTCCAGACGTATGGAGCAGATAGCACAGAAAGTAGAAGCATCGTTCCCTGCAGTATTTGTAAATGAATATGGCTATCTGTACGATTATGTAGATGGCGATTACAAAGATTTGAGTGTTCGTCCGAATATGGTCTTTGCTATTGCTTTTGATTATTCGCCATTGCAGCAGAAACAGAGGAAATCTGTTTTGGATATAGTTACCAAAGAGTTGCTTACTCCAAAGGGTTTGCGTTCATTAAGTCCAAAGAGTATGGGTTATAATCCAAACTATGTGGGTCCTCAGCGCGAACGCGATTATGCATATCATCAGGGTACAGCGTGGCCTTGGTTGGCAGGTTTCTATTTTGAAGCATATTTGAAACTATACAAACGTAGCGGTCTTTCATTTATAGAACGTCAGATGATAGGTTACGAAGATGAAATGGTGTCGCATTGTATAGGTTCTCTGCCGGAACTATTTGATGGTAACCCACCATTCAAGGGTAGGGGAGCTGTATCTTTTGCAATGAACATTGCTGAGATACTGAGAACTGTAAGAATGATTAATGACTTTGAATAATGTGAGGCTATGAACGTATTGATGTTTGGATGGGAATTTCCCCCTCATATTTTAGGAGGTTTAGGAACAGCCAGTTATGGTTTGACAAAAGGTTTGGCAAAACAAAAAGATATGAATATTACATTCTGTCTGCCAAAACCTTGGGGTGACGAAGATCAGAGTTTTATGAAGATAGTGGGCATGAATGCTGTGCCTATTGTCTATAACGATCCTTCTGTTGATGTTTTAAAGCAGAGATATCCGTGGATGAATCCGCAGGACTATTATGATTTCAGATCGAATATATATGCCGATTTCAGGTATATGCATACAAACGATTTGGGTTGTATAGAGTTTTCCGGTCGTTATCCCGATAATCTGCAAGAAGAGATTAATAACTACTCTATAGTAGCCGGAGTAGTGGCAAGAACTGAAAAGTTTGATATTATTCATTCACACGATTGGCTTACATATCCTGCTGGCATACATGCTAAACAGGTTAGTGGTAAACCTCTTGTAATACACGTACATGCTACAGATTTTGACCGTAGTCGCGGTAATGTTAATCCTACTGTTTATGCAATTGAAAAGAATGGTATGGATTATGCCGATCATATAATGTGCGTTAGTGAACTGACACGTCAGACAGTTATCAATAAGTATCATCAGGATCCACGCAAGGTATCTACTATGCACAATGCTGTAGAGCCTCTGCCGCAGGAGATACAGGATATAGTTCCGCAAAAGAATGAAAAAGAGAAAGTGGTTACATTCTTGGGTCGTATTACCATGCAAAAGGGACCGGAATATTTTGTAGAAGCAGCTGCATTGGTACTAAAGCGTACTAATAACATACGTTTCTGTATGGCAGGAAGTGGTGATATGATGAACGCTATGATACGTTTGGCTGCTGAACGAGGTATTGCAGACCGTTTCCATTTCCCCGGCTTTATGAAGGGAAAACAGGTGTATGAATGTTTGAAATGTAGCGATGTATATATAATGCCGTCAGTATCGGAACCATTCGGTATATCGCCATTGGAGGCTATGCAGTGTGAAGTTCCAACTATCATTTCAAAACAGTCCGGTTGCGCTGAAATCCTAGATAAATGTATTAAGGTTGATTATTGGGATATTCACGCTATGGCCGATGCTATCTACTCTATTTGCAATAATCAGGTGTTATATGAATATCTGAAAGATGAAGGCAAAAAAGAGGTTGATGCTATTACCTGGGATAAAGTGGGCGACAAGATATTGGCCCGTTACAATGAGTTGTTAGGAATTAAGTAAGAATTAAATAAATGACGATATGAAAACTATATGTCTATATTTTGAACTTCATCAGATTGTTCACCTGAAGAGATATCGTTTCTTTGATATAGGTACCGACCACTACTATTCTGATGATTATGCAAACGAGGCCAGTATATCACATATTGCAGAGAATTCATATATTCCTGCATTGAAAACTATGATAGATATGGCCAAAAGTAGCAATGGCTATTTTAAGGTGGCTCTTTCAATGTCGGGTGTAGCTCTTGAATTATTGGAAAGATACGCTCCTGCAGTGGTAGAACTTTTGCAGGAACTGAGCGCTACGGGAAGTTGCGAATTTTTGGCTGAACCATATTCGCACGGTTTGGCATCGCTTGCTCCAAATGGTGAAGATGGTTTCCGCGAAGAGACATTCCGTTTAGTGGAAAAGATAAATCAGTTGTTTGGTCAAAAACCAAAGGTATTTAGAAATTCCAACCTTATATATAATGACGACATAGGTGCAATGGTTGCGGCTATGGGTTTCAAAGGAGTGCTTACAGAAGGTGCAAAACATATCTTGGGTTGGAAGAGTCCGCATTATCTGTACCATTGCAATATGGCTCCAAAACTAAAGGTGTTGTTGCGCGATTATAAACTATCGGACGATATCAGTCTTCGTTTTTCAAATCCTGCTTGGGAAGAGTATCCACTTATGTGTGATACCTATATGGACTGGATAAAGGATATGCCGGAGGAAGATGGAATATACAATATCTTTATGGAACTTTGTGCGCTTGGTATATATCAACCATTAAGTTCAAATATTTTGGATTTTATGAAGGCTATGCCGGAATGTGCAAAACAGCGTGGCATAACATTCTCTACACCTTCTGAAATTATTAAGAGTCATGATTCTGTAGCTCCACTTGACGTTCCATATCCTATGTCATGGAATGATGAAGAGCGTGATATTAGTTGCTGGCTGGGTAATGTTATGCAGCGTGAAGCATTTGAAAAACTTTACTCAATAGGTGAAAGAGTAAGATTGACAGGCGATAAACATCTGCTTCAGGATTGGGATTATTTGCAGGCAAGTAATAACTTCCGCTTTATGACTACAAAGAACAATAATGTGTCAATGGATCGTGGTATTTATGAATCACCTTACGATGCATTTACAAATTATATGAATATTCTTGGTGACTTTATGGCTCGTGTGCAGTGGGCTTTGCCACAGGATATGGATGTTGAAGAACTTAACGCGTTCCAAACTACCATCCGTAACCAGGATAAGAAGATTCAGTCTTTGGAAAAGCAGGTTGCTCGCTTAAAGTCAGCAAACGCCAAAAAGAAGAAGTAAGGATTTTATTCCATATAGACGATTAATTGGCGCGGAGCGCGTTTGCGTAGCAAACCATAATAGAAAAGGAAGTTTATTCCAAATAAAAATGACCGAAAGATTTCGGTCATCTATAGACAATTAATTGGCGCGTAGCGCGTTTGCGGAGCAAACCATAATAGAAAAGGAGTTTAATTCCAAATAAAAAAATGACCGTAAATCGGTCATTTTTTTATTATGGAATTACGATAGTAGGTTTGAACGTCTTGGCTTCTTCCGGCGTTACTTGCGCGTATGCAATGATAATAACAGTGTCACCCACAGAAACCAATCGGGCGGCTGCTCCATTAAGACAAATGCATTTAGAACCGCGTTCTCCTTTAATAGCGTATGTTACAAGACGAGCTCCGTTTGTTACATCTACAACGTGTACCTGTTCGCCTTCAATAATGCCGGATGCGTCCATCCAATTTTCATCAATGGTTATGCTACCTACGTAGTCGATATTTGCATCGGTCACCTTAACGCGGTGCAGTTTCGATTTTAGTACAGTTAAAAGCATTACTCTTTATACTTAATATTATCAATTAATCTTACCTTGCCACATTGGACGGTTATGCAACCTACTATATATTTGCTATCGTCCCAACTGTTAATGGGTTGTAGGGTATTACCATCTACAATTTCGTAATATTCAACCTGAAGCCCATTGATGGCATTTATAGTATCTATTACGAATTTCTTTGTGTCAGATAGTGAATTTGTAGCTGCAAATATACGGCTTTTAAATAAAGTACGTGAAATGTTTGCTGCAGTTTTTCTTTCACTCTTGCTCAACAACATATTTCTTGAACTTAGAGCCATGCCATCTTCTTCTCTTACAATAGGACAACCTATTATATTGATACTAAGATTAAGTTGTTTGGTCATCTCTCGTATTATGGCAAGCTGCTGGAAGTCCTTTTCGCCAAAATATGCTCTGTCCGGTTCTACTGCATAAAACAATTTGCTTACTATCTGAGCCACTCCATTGAAGTGTCCCGGACGGTTTGGACCCTCCATAACTTTATCTAAAGGGGTGAAGTCAAAGACTCTGGTGTCAGGTTCCGGATACATCTCTTCTACCGATGGGGCAAATACATAGTCGGCACCCTCTTTGCTAAGTAGTGCGCAATCGGCTTCCATGGTTCGTGGGTAGTTTTGCAGGTCATTCTTGTCATTGAACTGTGTAGGATTTACAAAGTCACTTACAACTGTGATGTCGTTTTCGGCAACACTTCTGCGTACCAATGATGCATGACCTTCGTGGAGAGCTCCCATTGTAGGAACCAATCCAATTTCTGCTCCATTTTTTCTGTGATTGTTCAGAATCTCTTTTAACTGAGCAATAGATGTAATGATTTTTACCATATTTTTTAACAAAAAGTGCCTTGTTTTGAAAAATCGCGCAAAATAAGTTATAATTTATGGAAAATCAAAAAAACTGAAAAGGAAGCTTGCGAAAATCAGCTATTTTTTTTATATCTTTGCAAGATTGAATTAAAAAACGCCTTATGAGCGATAAGAAAGTATTATTTATAGCAGACGAGATTGCACCATTTATTAGCAAATCTCCTACAGCTGAATTTTGCAGAACCCTTCCGTTGGGTATTTACGAGTCAGGTCATGAAATTAGGACATTTATGCCTAAGTGGGGACCAATTAACGAACGTCGCAATCAGTTGCACGAGGTAATCAGACTGTCCGGTATGAATCTTATTGTTGATGATTCAGACCATCCATTGTTAATTAAGGTAGCATCACTTCCTTCATCAAGAATCCAGGTCTATTTTATAGACAATGATGATTACTTCCAGAATCGTCAGTTTGTTTGTGATGAAAATGGAGAAGAATACAAAGACAATGATGAACGCACTGCGTTCTTTGCACGTGGTGTATTGGAGACCGTAAAGAAATTACGTTGGACTCCTGATATAATTCATTGTTATGGTTGGCTCTCTGCTATGATACCTTTGTATATTAAGACAGCATACAAAGAGGAACCGGCATTCCGTGATTCTAAAGTTGTATATACAATCCCTGAAAAAAGCTTCGATAATGAATTCAGAGATAATTATGCGGAATTGGTATTGGCTAAGGATATGACATTAGAAGATGTGGGAGAATTTTCAAAACCTATTGACTTTAATTCTGTAATGAAGAAAGCAATAGATTTCTCAGATGCACTTTACTTGAATTCTAAGATAGTTGATCCGGAACTTCTTGAATATGCAAAGAGCAAGAAGGTACTTACAAGAAAATATGATTCTAAGAGATTTAAACAAGAATCATTAGATGCTTTATATGAAAAACTATAATTGAACAAGGAATATGAATATCAAAACATTGGCATGCACTCTTCTTGCAGTTCTGTTTCTGATTTCGTGTGATTCAAATACATCTACTTTAGGTGGGTCTGTTACACCGGAATCGGACGAGGTACGTGTGGAGTCAGATTCCAGTTTTGCTGTGTCTCGTTCCATTCAGGCTCCCGATTCAATTCTTCTAAGATCTACGCTTTCCTGCATAGGAAAATATACAGATCCTTTAACAGGAGCTATTCTTGAAGCAGATTATCTTACACAATTGAATTGTGTGGAAGATTTCTCATTCCCTGATTCTGTTTATGGAGTTGGTGACTTTGATTTTCCTGATTGGTTCGATAAAGAGATGAAGAATGAAAAACCATATTATGCTGAATTGAATCTCTACTTTCAGAAGATATATGGTGATTCCACAAATTCATTGAAATTTGAGGTTTATCCGTTGGATCAGATAATAGATCCGGAAAAGAGATATTATGCAAATGTAGATGCTACAGATTTCTATGACGAGAATTCTGCACCAATTGCCAGTGTTATGATTTCTCCTATAGATTATGCTGTTTCAGATTCATTGTTGCAGTCTGAAAAGTATTATCATCATATCTCTATAGGATTGCCCGATAGCTTTGCTCAAGAACTTCTTGAAAAATATTTTTCTCCTAATGGTAAGGAATACTTTGCAGATGCTATGTCGTTTATGGAGAATGTATGCAAAGGCTTTTATATTAAATGTATTCAGGGTGATGGTACTTTGATATATGTTGATAAAACGGTGCTGGATATTAACTTTAAGTATTTGGAACCGGGTGATTCTGTGGTATCGTCGGTTATAGCGGAGTTTTCAGGAAATAACGAGGTAATGCAGATTAATAGTTTTAAGAACTTTAATCAGAATGCATTATTGGACGATAATGCTTGTACTTATATACGTACTCCATTTGGTGTACTCACAGAGATTGAACTTCCTGTAGATGATATGAAGAAGGGCGGTGGTGTTATGTTGAACTCTGCGTCGTTGTCTTTCTATAAGGTTAATATAAAACAACCGTATTATACCACTGGAACTCCATCAAGACTTGTTCTTATAAGAGAAGGAGAAATGCAGAATTTCTTTAATCGTAATAATACGGTAGATAATGTTACTTCTTATGCTACTACATTTAATACAAAGTACAATTCTTATACCTTTAGTAATATAGCCAAACTGGTAGAATTATGTTATTCAGAACGTGAATCCTGGATAGAGAGTAATGGCTATAAAATGGATGCAGAAGGATTTGCTGCGTATAAAACTGAATTCCCCGATTGGAATAAAGTGGTGCTTGTTCCGGTTAAGCCTAAGCTTGATTCTAACAATTCAATAGTAGGATATATACTTGATATTAATGTTAATCAGGTAAAGCTTTTAGGTGGAGAAAATGGAGAGAAAATAAAGATAAAAACCATCTACACTTCATTTGATTAATTCTTTCAATACAATAAATAAATGGCGTACATTAAGATTACCAATGTGCGCCATTTCTCTTTTTTTACTTTCTAACCTATAATAAAACAGGATACAGGCTTGTTGTTTCTTTCAAAGCAAAAGAGATAGAATAAAGCTACAATGGCAGGCTTAGTGTAATACTTAGGGGAGTGTAAAAAAATAGAGGATAGCGTGAAACTATCCTCTATTCGTATTTGATGATTAAATGAATTAACCAAGCATAGTGAGCAGAATACCTGCTGCAACGGCTGAACCAATAACACCTGCTACGTTTGGACCCATAGCGTGCATCAGCAAGAAGTTGCTAGGATCTTCTTTCTGACCTTCTACCTGTGATACACGAGCAGCCATAGGAACTGCAGATACACCGGCTGAACCAATAAGCGGATTGATCTTCTTTGCAGGATCTTTGATGAATACGTTCATCAATTTTGCCAAAAGAACACCGCTGGCAGAAGCAACACCAAATGCACAAATACCCATAA
This sequence comes from uncultured Bacteroidales bacterium, assembly GCA_937876995.1. Lineage (GTDB taxonomy): Bacteria > Bacteroidota > Bacteroidia > Bacteroidales > Bacteroidaceae > Colenecus. Next base: position 22,959 of record CALEFD010000108.1, read on the forward strand.
TCATGATTTTGATAGTTTGAGCGCTTAGGAATGAATCGGCTGTTGCTGTTGCACCTACTGTGATTCCAAGGAAGATAACAACAATATTCATTAATTCATTCTGCATAGTCTTGCTCAGACGATCTACTACGCCGCACTCTTTACACAAGTTACCCAGCATTAAGCAACCAATAAGAGGAGCTGCATCAGGTAGTGTAAGAGAAACAACTATTGTAACCATAATAGGGAAGATAATCTTCTCTGTCTTTGATACCGGACGAAGCTGGCTCATACGAATGCTACGCTCTTTCTTTGTTGTCAACGCACGCATAATAGGTGGCTGGATAACAGGAACAAGAGCCATGTATGAATATGCAGCAATAGCAATAGGACCTAACAGGTTTGGAGCAAGTTTAGAAGTCAGGAAGATAGATGTAGGGCCATCTGCACCACCAATGATAGCTATAGAACCTGCTTCGTTAGGTAAGAATCCCATTGCAATAGCGCATAAGTATGTTGCAAAAATACCGAACTGTGCTGCTGCACCTAAAAGCAAACTCTTTGGGTTTGCAATAAGTGGACCAAAGTCTGTCATAGCACCTACGCCCATAAATATAAGACATGGATATACACCGGCTTTTACACCTATATACAATATATCCAAAAGTCCACCATTAGCCATTATTGCTCCGTAACTGTGGTATGCAGGACTATTTGCGTCCAAGAATGCAGACCATAATTCCGGATGATACATATTAGCACCCGGCAGGTTTGTTAAAAGCATACCAAATGCAATAGGTAATAATAGTAATGGTTCGTATTGCTTAACGATAGCCAAGAAGAAAAGTATACATGAAATAGCAATCATAAGAATTACTTTCCAATTCTGTCCTATCATAGCAAAACCTGAATTATTCAAGAAATCAAGGGTACTTTGCTTGATACTGATGTCAGCTTCCTGAGCTGAAACCGCCATTGCAAACAGAAGAAGCAATGCGGTTAGGAAGAAATATTTTGATCTTTTCATATCAATCAATACTTCTTATTCTACATCTACCAAAGCATCACCCTGAAGAACGCTCTGACCTTTCTGTACAAGAACTGCTTTAACTGTGCAGTCACGGTCTGCCTGAATGTTGTTCTCCATCTTCATAGCTTCCATCGTGAGAAGCACGTCACCGCGCTTAACGCTTTGACCGGCAGATACCAATACGTTGGTAATTGTGCCTGGCAGTGGAGCAACTACAGCACCTTTGCTTGCTGCGCGTGGAGCTGCAGGAGCGGCTGCTACTGGAGCGGCTGCACTCTGAGCAGGACGTTTGATAGTAGGACGAACTACTGCGCTTTCCTCTTCTTCAATTGCTATAGAAAACGATTTGCCGTTTACTTCAATGTCGGCTACGTTGTTTTCTACTGAATTTACAACAACCTCGTACTGGTTACCGCCAATTGTATATTTGAACTTTTTCATTGCTTGTTAAATTTGTTGATTCCAATAATTTTTGAATTCCAAGGATGATAGTGTTCTTCCTGTTCGTGGAATGTAAGAACAAGAGATTCTTCATCGTGAATGCCAAAGCAATACTGATATATTGCCATTGCAATAGCTGCATTCTCTTCTGCTGTGAGTCCGTTTTCCTCTTTTGCCTCTACAGCTGCTGCGGCAGGAGTAGTAGCAGGAGCTGCACTCTTTGAAGATTTCTTCTCCATAGCGGTAACTATACTACCAAATCCCTGCAGAACAAAAATCAAGAGTACAAGAACTGTTAGAACAACAGCAAATCCAAAGAATGTCACTACTAAGGCATTACCCCAATTAATTGCTAAAAAAGTACTCATAATCTATCAATTATAATGGAAGGTTATCGTGCTTTTTAGCAGGGTTGTTTATACGCTTGGTCTGTAATGACTGAAGAGCGCGGATAACGCGGAAACGTGTATTGCGTGGCTCAATAACGTCATCAATATAACCATACTTAGCTGCATTGTAAGGATTAGCAAATGCATCTGTGTATTCCTGAATCTTCTGGTCGATGAATGCCTTTGGATCTTCTGCTGCTTTAGCTTCTTTCGCATAAAGAACTTCAGCTGCACCAGATGCACCCATAACTGCAATTTCGGCTGTTGGCCATGCGTAGTTGATATCGCCACGCAACTGCTTGCAGCTCATAACGATGTGAGCGCCACCGTATGATTTACGCAATGTTACTGTTACCTTTGGAACTGTAGCTTCACCAAATGCGTAAAGCAATTTAGCACCATGTAGAATTACTGCATTGTATTCCTGACCTGTACCTGGTAAGAAGCCTGGAACGTCAACAAGAGTTACCAATGGAATGTTGAAAGCATCGCAGAAACGAACAAAACGAGCAGCCTTGCGTGAAGCATTGCAATCCAATACACCTGCCATAGCCTTAGGCTGGTTAGCAACTATACCTACTGACTGACCATTGAAACGTGCAAAACCTACTATAATGTTCTTAGCATAGTCTGCATGTACTTCTAAGAATTCACCATTATCAACGATAGCGCCAATAACTTCGTACATGTCGTATGCCTGGTTTGGATTCTCAGGGATAATTTCGTTAAGAGCATCTTCCAAACGATCTATAGGGTCGTTGCACTCCTTAATAGGAGCTTCTTCAAGATTGTTCTGAGGAATATATGAAAGAAGATCGCGAATCAGTTTGAAACCATCTTCTTCTGTTTCAACTGCAAAATGTGTAACACCTGAACGTGTTGCGTGTACTGAAGCACCACCTAACTGTTCCTGGTCAACATCTTCGCCGGTAACGGTCTTAACAACTTTTGGACCTGTCAAGAACATGTAAGATGCACCCTTAAGCATAATGGTAAAGTCGGTAAGAGCCGGTGAATATACTGCACCACCTGCGCAAGGACCAAAGATACCTGAAATCTGTGGTATAACACCCGATGCCAAAATGTTGCGCTGGAAAATTTCAGCATAGCCGGCAAGAGCGTTTACACCTTCCTGAATACGTGCACCACCTGAATCGTTGATGCCGATAACAGGAGCGCCCATAGCCATAGCTTTATCCATGATTTTGCAAATCTTCAGAGCCAATGTTTCTGACAATGAACCGGCATTTACTGTGAAGTCCTGTGCGAAAACGTAAACAAGACGTCCATCAATAGTACCGTAACCTGTTACTACACCGTCACCATCGTACTGTTTCTTCTCCATTCCGAAGTTGTGGCAACGATGCTGAACGAACATGTCAAATTCTTCAAAACTACCTTCGTCAAGCAACATGTTAATGCGCTCGCGAGCGGTGTATTTACCTTTCTCGTGCTGTTTTGCGATAGCCTTTTCACCACCGCCTAAACGAGCTTGTACGCGTCTTTCTACTAACGCTTTGATCTTTTCTGTTTGGTTACTCATATTGTTGTATGAATTATTATCCTTCACAAAGTTCTGTCAGAACACCTGCAGTTGATTTTGGATGCAAGAATGCAATCATCTTGCCATCAGCACCCGGACGTGTAGCTTTGTCAATCAGACGTACACCTTTTGCTTCACATTCTGCAAGAGCAGCGTTTACGCCATCTTCTACTGCGAATGCCAAATGGTGCATACCACCTTTACCGCCATTGTTCTCAATAAACTTGGCAATAGTGCTTTCAGGGCTTGTTGGTTCCAGCAACTCAATCTTTGTCTGTCCAACCATAATGAAAGCAGTTTTCACTTTCTGGTCTTCAACTACTTCCTGTTTGTAACACTTTAAACCAAGTACCTCTTCAAAGTAAGGTAATGCTGCATCTATGCTGCTTACAGCAATTCCAAGATGCTCGATGTGAGAAATCTTCATATTGAAATATTTTTTGTAAAAGTTAATAAAATCCTTGTCTCTAAGTTTTATTATTATGCCATTATTATGCATAATGCAAAAACTCCACAAAGTTACAGACAATAGATTAGATAATGAAAAATAAATAAGGTAGTTTTTGAACAATTTTATTAAAAATCACCTTTTTGTCTGTATCAGCAGGGTAATGTTGAGTTGTCTTCCTGTTAAGTAGTTGGGAACTCCGTATTTTGTATTGTTTGTATCTGTTACCCAATAGTATGAGCAGACATTGTTGATGCCTAATAGGTTTAAACAATCAATACTTAGCCAAATGTTATTAAAAACTTTTGACATTTTGTAGTTCTTGTTGCTAAGCAAATCGTATGCCATACCTATATCTACGCGTTTATATGCAGGTGCTCTGAATATGGCTTTTTCTCTGTCTGTATGAGGAGGACCAAAAGGCAGTCCATCAGATATAACTCCTCTAAGGGTCATTTTCCATCTGTCTGTACCCGGAAAATAGTCGGTAAGATGTAAGGAAAAGTTGTAAAGTTGGTCTGTAGGACGTGGAAACCACTTTCCGTTAATGTTCTCTTCGGTTTTCATAAGCGAAAACGTTACCCATGAATCGGTTCCTGGGACAAATTCTCCAAACAGTTTTAAATCCAGTCCTGCAGCATAACCATTTGCATAGTTTTTGCCGTAATAAACAATTCTTACATTGTCTAAACTGTATGGTATTAAATTGTCTAATCTCTTGTAGTAGAGTTCTGTGGTGAACTTGAACGGTCTGTCAAATACTCTGAAATAGTAATCGGCACCGGCTACAATCTGTATGGAACGTTGTGATTTAATTTTTTTGTTCAACTGTACCGTGTGAATGCCATTAAGCATAACAGTGTCTTTCAATTCTTTGTAAAAAGGTGATTGATAGTAGATGCCGGATGATAATCTAAAGGTTAAATCATCGTTGAATGTAGGTATGAAACCAATAGATAATCTGGGACTTACAATCATCTCTTTATTCCAATTCCAATATGACGCTCTTACACCTGCATTGATTGTTAAGAAACCAATATCAAGACTTTGTCTGAAAGTTTCCTGTAAATATGCCGATGTTCTGAAACTCTCTATGCTGTTGTTCGAATAGAGTGAATATGTTAAGTCTAATGGACCATTAGGATTGTTTGGAAGAATGTAACCGGAAGAATCGGTCACTTCCCATTCGCGCATTTTGTCATTGACATATTCGTCTCTTATTTCAGCACCCCACTGTATGTGGTGCTTTAAATTCCTGTGGCTTCCTTTTAACGCTACTGTAGCTACATTGGAAGTCAGATAGTTTCTGGCGTGATCCATAAAACCGCCTACACTGAATAGCTGTTCGCTTCCGGCATCGTCCAACCAATATTCGCTTCTTATATCGAATGTCTCTTCTTCTTGACTGTTAAAAAAAGATGTGTTTAAGCTGATACTGTTGTTGTCGTTAAATCTGTGATTAATATTTAAAGAGCCAAACATTGTGTTGTAGTAGTCTTGTTCCCAACCGTCAAAATACATTGTAAATGATTTGATGTTTTCGGCAGTTCCAAACGATGTGTTTCTGGTGGATGGGGTAAAGTTATAGCTGTTTCTGGCTATATTACCTAAAAATTCAATGCTCCATCTGTCTGTGGGAGACCAAGTTAAATATGTTTGGTAGTCAAAAAACGATGGATTGTATTCACCCTCTGTATCTAACGTATTTAAAAGGTATCTGTTGGTTTTATAACGTGCGCTTCCGGAAAAACTAAACTTGTCGTTTCCGGCTCCTATAAATGCACTACCTCCCAAAAGACTGCCTGACAATGATGATTCAAATCCTTTGGGCTTTCTATATGTTATATCCAGTACTGATGACATCTTGTCGCCGTATGTGGCATTAAAACCACCTGTGGAAAAACCAATAGACTCTATCATGTCAGGGTTTATAAAGCTTAGGCCCTCCTGTTCTCCTGCTCTTACCAGAATGGGACGTAAAATCTCTATACCGTTCACATACACGCTGTTTTCATCAAAATTACCTCCGCGCACATTGTATTGGTTGCTTAGTTCGTTGTGGCTGCTTACACCTGCCTGAGTGCTGATAATAGATTCCACCGAACCGCCATTTGCTCCGGGTGTCAGTCTTATGCCCTGCGCTTCAATAGTTTGCATTCCATCTGATTGTCTTCTGTTTTCAGATATGGTTACTCCTTGAAGTGAATATCCGTTGTTGGGCAACATGACATCTAACTTTACTGTATCGTCTGCGTTGTATAGATATCGTTTTCTGATTTCGTGTCCAACCATTCTGAATACTAACGATATGGTATCACTGTAACTGACGGTTATGCTGTAGTCTCCTTGCAGATTTGAAATGCTGTGTGCCAGGCTTTTTTCTTCGTTTACGGTGGCAAGTTCAACAGGTTGTCCGTTTTCGTCATAAATGTTGCCATGTATGTAAACACGCTGTGCCTGCATTTCAACAGTAAAAGTTGATAACGCAAGCAACAATAGAATATATCGGTATAAAACTCTGTTCAAAACCTGTTATTTACAATCTCTTGATATTATAACGTAAAAATAATGGCAAACGTATTTTTGAACCCCACTTTTTATTGGTAAATTCGCACCATATATTTTATTGTTATGGGAAATTTTGATAAACTGATAGCGAAACGCAGAAGTATGCGTAAGTTTACAGCAGAAGAACTGACTGCTGAAGAGGTAAAACTTATATTGAGGGCTGCTCTTATAGCACCCACTTCAAAACATACAAACGGATGGCAATTTGTGGCTATTGACAATAGGGAACTATTGGATAAACTGGCGGACTGCAAAGATAACGGTTCTCTATTTTTAAAAGAGGCTCCTTTTGCAGTTGTGGTTTTAGGCGATCCAAGTAAAACCGATGCCTGGATAGAGGATTGCGCCATAGCAGCATTCAATATGCAACTACAAGCCGAAGATTTAGGCTTAGGTAGTTGTTGGGCACATTTTAGAAACCGTTTTACGGCCGATGGAATACCTTCCAAGGATGCTATATGTGAATTGTTGTCAATTCCAGAACCTTACGAACCATTGTGCGCAATAGCATTTGGTCATAAAGGTATGGAGCGTAAACTGTTTGACGAAGACCGTTTGCAGTGGGAAAAGGTTCATATAAACGGTTACGACGATAACAGAGAATGAACATTGTACTGATAGGGGCAGGCAATGTGGCAACATCAATGGCTGTTGCATTGCAAAAGTCGGGGCAGAATGTGTTGATGGTATATAGCCGAACACTTGAATCTGCTTCAATTCTTGCTTCACAATTAGGTGTTCCATATACGAATTCATTGGACAATATTCCAGACGATGCAGATGTATATATATCAATGCTTGCTGATGATGCATTGATTAAACTTGCTCCGCATATAGTGGCAGATAGAAAGAATGTCCTGTTTTTGCATACAGCCGGCAGTGTTTCCATTGATGTCTGGAAAAATGCGGGGGCGCAAAAATACGGGGTGCTTTATCCTATGCAGACATTCAGTAAGAATAAACAGGTTGTTTGGCAACATATTCCTTTGTTTATAGAGGCTGTAGATGAGGTAGCTATGGAACAGATTGAACAGTTGGCGTATTCATTGTCCGATAATGTAACCAGACTTGATAGCATAGGCCGTAAACGCTTGCATCTGGCAGCAGTATTTGCTTGTAATTTCGCAAACAGAATGTTCGCCATTAGCGAAAGTATTCTTAATACGGATGGCATACCTTTCAGTGTTATGTTACCCTTAATTAAGGAGATGACAGATAAAGCATGTGGAATGTCACCTGCTAAGGCTCAAACCGGTCCGGCTGTACGAAATGATAGGACAGTAATGGATTCTCATATAGAGTTGCTTGGTAATAATCCCGAATGGGCGGAACTATACAAACTGATATCGGAAGATATAATAAAAGATAGAAGATTATGATTGACTACGATTTAAAGAAGATAAAGGCAATGATCTTTGATGTTGATGGCGTGTTGAGTTGCAACGTAATGCCTATGGCAGAAGATGGCAATCCTGTAAGAACTGTCAATGTCAAAGATGGGTATGCAATGCAATTGGCTGCAAAAAGTGGATTGCTTATGTCAATAATTACCGGTGCACGTGTAGCGTCTGTAGCAAAACGATTTGAATATCTTGGAATAAAGGATGTCTATATTGCATCATCTGTAAAAATAAATGACTTTAACGATTTTGTAGGCAAGTACAACCTGAAAAGCGATGAAATACTCTATATGGGCGATGATATACCGGATTATCAGGTTATGAAGTTGGTAGGATTGCCATGTTGCCCTGCCGATGCAGCGCCTGAAATTAAGGCTATAAGTAAGTATGTATCGCCTATAAAAGGTGGCTACGGCTGTGTGCGTGATGTGGTAGAACAAGTCCTGAAAGAAAAAAAGCTTTGGTTGGCCGATGACCATGCTTTTGGTTGGTAACCTATTTGGCAGTACGGTGTACTATACCTATACTCAATTCATAAAGAAGATAGATAGGTGCAGCTACAAGAAGTAGAGTAAATATATCAGTAGTGGGTGTTATTATAGCACCCACTACTAGTATTGCTACAAAAGCATGACGACGGTACTGCTTCATGAAATTGGCATTGATCATACCTAATTTGGCAAGGAACCATGAAAGTATGGGAAGTTCGAACAGAATACCCATAAGCAGAGTAAGTGTGGTCAGCATGTCGGTGTACGATGCCAAAGTGATAATATTCGGTACATCACCACTTACCTGGTATGTGCCCAAAAAACGGAAGGCAAGTGGAAATATTACAAAATAGTTTAGTAATATTCCCATCATAAACAGAATGTAAGACCATAATACTATACCGGTTGTGTATTTTTTTTCATTCTCTCTCAGTGCCGGCGATACAAATGTGTACAGTTCATATAGTACGTATGGCATAGCCACTATAAGCCCCGCATAGAATGCAATTTTAAGATGAATCATAAATTGCGAAGTCAATGTGGAACTGAACAGTTCAATATTGAAGTTGCTTATTCCCGATGCGTCCAGACCCAATGCCGCTGCCACCTGTTCTACAATATTGTATAGTACAAAATCGGGATGGCTGGGGGCCAAGATTATTTTGAAGAGCGGCTCTTTAAAACAAAAAACAACAACCGCTACTGTCATGATTATTGCCAGTACACGGAATAGTAACTTTCTGAAAACTTCCAGATGTTCCCAAAAAGTCATCAGATGGGTTGCGTTGTCGGACATTGCCTGATGTTTAGGTTCTATTTGTCCTCTTTTTTCTCTTCCTTGGTTTCGGTGTCCGAATTTATGTCTTTCTCTAAGTCGTTTAGGCCTGCTTTAAAACTTTTTACGCCTTTTCCCAAACTCTTCATCAAGTCCGGAATACGTTTTGCTCCAAAGAACAAGAGTATTACCAAAACTATTAGAATTATCTCCCACATTCCTAAACCGGCCAGTAAAAATGTTGTCATTTGTATTAAGTATTAATTGTTCTCTGCAAATTTAATGCAAGCGGAACAAATAAAAAAACGTGTGTATGTTTTTTTGCATTTGCCAATAGAGTAAAATAGCGCGGTCTATTTTTATGTTGTCAAATTGGTGGGTTTTCGGATTTTTTTTGTAAAATTGCAGTTTGTTTTAATGGTAAATGTTAAATTAATAAGTATATGGATAATAAGGATTTTATTATATCAGGAATACAACAGGTAGGTGTAGGAACAACATCAGTGTACAAATCGTGGAAATGGTTTGCAGAAATGTTTGGTGTGGATGTTAGAATATTGGAAGATGATACTGTTGCAGAAAGAATGTTGCCATATACAGGCGGTCAGGCACAGAAACGTCACGCTGCAATAGCTGTAAATCTGCAAGGAGGTGGCGGTTTTGAAATATGGCAGTATTCTGACAGAAAACCTAAACCGGTTGATTTTGATATTCAGGTGGGCGATTTAGGTATATTCTGTGCCAAATTAAAATGTATCGATATAGAAGCTGCACATAAACAGATATCAGCAAAATGGGATAAAGTATCTCCTATAACAGAAACTCCGAATGGTACCAAAACATTCTATGTAACAGATTTAGAGGGTAATTGGTTTCAGATGGTTCCCGATTCATCTGTTCTGGTAAACGAAAAGAAATTGTTTGGTGGAATGTATGGTGCAATGATAGGTGTAACAGACATTGAGAAATCGCTTGAAGTTTATCGTGATATACTTGGCTATGATGTTGTAGTGTACGATAAGACAGGAACATTCAAAGACCTTTCATATCTATTGGGAGGTGATGGCAATTTCCGTAGAGTGTTGCTCCAATGGTCCAAACCTGTAGAAGGTGCTTTTTCACCACTATTTACAAGTGGTCACATAGAATTGGTTCAAGCATTGGATAGAGTTCCCAGAAAGATATTCGAAGGTAGATATTGGGGCGATCCCGGCTTTATTCAAGTATGCTATGACATAACCAATATGGATGCTTTCGGAGAATTTTGCAAACAGAAAGGTTATCCTTTTACAGTAGATAGCTGTCCTGACGGAGTGCAGTTCAATATGGGCGATGCTTCCGGGCGTTTTACATATATAGAAGACCCCGACGGTACTCTGATTGAATTTGTAGAGACCTATCGTGTGGGTATAGCCAAGAAACTTAATTGGTATCTGAACCTAATGAAGAGGAATAGAAAAGAACCGCTTCCAAAGATACTTTTTAAGGCTATGAGAATGAATAGAATGAAATTCAATGATTAATTATGGGTAATCTGGTTGATCTTATAAAGGCCGATGTCCGATACGAAGATTCATTGAAAGCCTGTATGAATTGCGGCATCTGCACAGCAATATGTCCGGCGGCCGAATTTTTCGATTATGACCCGCGGAGAATCTGTGATATGGTTCAAAGAGGTGATGAAGATTCAATTGAAAAATTACTCCGTTCTGATACTATTTGGTATTGTGGACAATGTATGTCATGCAAAACCAGATGTCCGCGCGGAAATGTCCCCGGTGCCGTAATAAACATATTGCGTTCAGTGTCGCAAAATATGGGCTATTACAAAGACAGCCGATTGGGCAGACAGCAGGAGGAACTGGCCGAAGGTGTGGGCCAGAATATTGTGGATATAGGATATTGTGTACATCCTGACAGAGTGTTACCGTCTAAACATCCGGAACAAGGGCCTGTTTGGGAATGGTATATAAAGAATATTGAAGAGGTTGCTCCTAAATTTGGAGCTAATTATCACGGTGAAGGTGCCGGTGCGTTACGCACCATATCTCCTGAAACAATGGATGAACTTAGAAAAATCTTTGATGTGACAGGTGGTACTGAATTCCGTGAAATGTTGAAAAAAGGTAAAAATCAGAAATAGTTATGCCTAATTTTGGTTTTACAATTCAGAAAGCAAGAACAGAGAATTTAGATAAAGTCTCTTTGGAAAAGTATAGAGATTTGTTACGTAAGGTTCCCTCATTTAAACGCTGTTTTCAGTGTGGTTGCTGTTCTGCAACCTGTTCTGCACAGCAATTTACCAATTTTAATATACGTAGGGTTCATACCTCGTTCCGTCGTGGAGAATATAGAACTTTGTCTGACGAACTGAAAAAGTGTATGCTATGTGGTAAGTGTACTCTTGTTTGTCCGCGAGGTGTCAATTTGCGTTCTTTGGTTATAAATATGAGACAGATATTGGAAGAACCTGAAATTAAGTAGTTAATAGAGTATGAAGATTCAAGTATTTCCATATAATGATTTCGTAATACCTTTTCTGATAGGTGTTGCGTTGCTGTTCATTATTTGTATCTACAAATATATAAGGTGGATAAGAATGTTCAGCGACAAGCAACGCGAGACTATTAGAAATAATTGGTTTTCCTGGAAAATAATCCCTGCTCTATGGGAAATGTTTAGAGAGGGATTGATACATGTTAAGATATTAAAAAAGAATCTGTTGCTAGGTATAATGCATCAGGCATTTGCTTTTGGCTGGTTCTTGCTGATAGTAGTGGGATTTGCGGAAAGTACTCTTACTATTCAACATCTGCAACATGAAAATTCTATAGCCCGTGTTCACGAAATGGAGAAACAGGGTAACTGGTATGTTAAGGAGAGTGGAGAAAGCGTATTGGATGAATTTACTTTAGAACAGGATGATGTATCGAAAATTAACTATAAACGCCCGTTTTATGTAAGTATATTCTATAGGTACTTTATACATGAAGTGCCTGCTTCGTTTAAACACGCCCATCTGTTTACAAATTTAATGGATGCACTGTTGCTGTATGTGTTCTTTGGAATGACTATGGCACTAATCAAGATTATGTATTCCAAGGCGTTGGGAATGAGGCGTACCACACGTCATACATTGGTGGACAGATTCTCTAAATTTGCACTTTGGTGCATCTTCCCGCTTAGATTGTTGGCAGAATCGGTGACTGCATGTCTTTACGGTAATGGAGGGTTCTTTACTCAAACAGTAGGAAATCTGTTTGACCCTATGATAGTGCAGGGTATGGAACATTCGCTGTGGATGTTCTATTCGCTAATGTTGGCGCTGTTCTTTGTAACAATGCCGTTTACTCGATATATGCACATATTTACTGAATTATTCTTAATATATTTCAGAAAGATAGGTGTACAGGAGAGCAATGAAAAGAGTGGATATACAATGTTTGAACTCAACGCATGTTCACGTTGTGGAGTATGTGTTCAGGGTTGCCCGTTAGATAAGGAGTTGGCCAATCACAGTGTTCAGTCTGTATATTTGATACGTAGCATAAGAAATCAGGAGCGTCCCAACAAAATTAAGATGATAGCTGATGATTGCTTGATGTGCGACCGTTGCAGTGTGGATTGTCCTGTTGGTATAGATTTAAATGCTGTACGCAGAATAGTACGTAATAAAGGAAGTCTGGACACACAAGGAAACTACTCTTATGTTCACGAAAACAAGTATTCTTTCAATGCCATAGGCAGAATAGTATATTTTGGTGGATGTATGTCACATTTAACACCGGGTATTACTGAATCTATGGAAAAGATATTCGAAGCCGCCGGACAAAAGTATTGGTATATGGATAAACAACGTTCTGTGTGTTGTGGAAGACCTTTACAGCAACAAGGTTTCTTGAATCAGGCAGCAGAATTGAGAGAAAAGAATAGCGATATGATAATGAAATCGGGAGCTCAGATGTTGGTTACATCTTGTCCAATATGTTATCAATCATTTAAAAAAGAGTATAATTTGTCTATACCGGTTCTTCATCATACCGAATATATTGATATGTTGATAAAAGAGGGTAAGATAAAGGTACGTAAAGACGATAGAAGAGTCTCCTATCACGATCCTTGTGAACTGGGACGAGGTTGTGGTATATACGATGAACCGCGTAGTGTATTGAAGAGAGTTACAAACTTGCAGAAAACAAAGTATCAGAAAGATAAGAGTGTTTGCTGTGGTTTCAATCTGGGAAATACCGTTCTCTCTGTAGAACAACAAACAAAGATAAGGAATGCATCGTTAAAGAATCTGACTTCAGTTCCTGTAGATACTATAGTTACTGCTTGCCCTATGTGCAAAAAGGCATTTGTTAGAGCTACTAATGAATATCCGGTTAAGGATATTGCTGAAATTGTAGTAGAAAACCTTATTAATTGATTTAGAGTATGGCAAATAGATTTTGGAACGAATATCAAAAAGCAATAGCGGATAATCATTTTTATTATGAGCGCAGTTGCATTAGACAAACCTTTTTTCCCGGTTCGGAAACAGCGTTTCTTAAAATGCTGAGAGAAGAATTGGGTAAAGATATTCATGATGATTTTCGTCAGCATACCTGTACGGGTATTGGGTATCATGCTGATATTGTGCCACTGGAAACAACAATGACAGTAGTGGCACGACTATTCTCATTGATGACAGAAAACGGTTATGAAAACTTTGTACCATCTTGTGTGACATCTTTCGGTATCTTTACCGAAATGGTACACATGTGGGAAGAACATCCGGAACTGTTGGAAAAGACCAGGGAAAATCTTTGGAAGGCTTGTAAACGTGAATTTAACATTCCTAAGAACATAGCCCATCCATCCGATTTGGTATATCATTTCCGTTTTGACCTTAAAAAACTGATGAAATACAGTCTGGTAAATCGTTTTACAGGCAAGCCATTACGTGTAGTGGAACATATAGGATGTCATTATGCCAAGATATTCCCTGATAAAGGGGTTGGAAAAGCTGAATTTCCATACGTATTGGCAGGTATGATTGAGGCCTGGGGTGGTGAAGTGGTAGATTATCCGGAGCGTCGTCACTGTTGCGGTTTTGGATTCAGACAATATTTGGTTCAGGAGAATCGTGGCTATTCAATATCGAATACAAAAAAGAAATTGGAATCTATGGAACCATACGAACCCGATTTTATTGTTACCAACTGTCCGGGATGTACTCTCTTCCTAGACAGATGGCAATATACAATAGCAGAAATGGAACATAAGACCTACGATAGGGAAGGGTATGGCATTCCAGTTCTGACATACGAAGAGATGGCAGGATTGCTTATGGGATACAATCCGTGGGAACTTGGTCTGCAAATACATCAGGTTCAGGTAGAACGTCTGCTTGATAAGATTGGAATTCCATACGACCCTAAACAGAAGTATAATGCAGCATCGGGTAAAATACTCAGAGCCCCTGAAAAGCCTGAGAACCTGTTGGTGTAATAATTGAATAACATTAACGTATGAAAAAAGTATCTATAATAGGAGCCGGTCCTGCAGGTATAGAAGCAGCATCAGTATTGGCAAAAAATGGTATCGAGGTGATGCTGTTTGAAAAATCATCGTCTCCCCTGAATAATATTACAGACAAAGCATTCCTTTTTCCTAATTTTCAGTCGGCAATGGAAATAGCTGACGATTTAAGTGGTCGTCTGTTGTTAGATGGCATTACTTTAGTACCTGATACTGAAATTGTCGATGTAAAATGGATGGGTTCTGAATGGAAAGTTGTTGATGCAAAAGGACAGACCTACGTGTCGGATGTGGTTTTGTTGGCAACGGGTTATCAGGCTTTCGATGCCAAACGCAAAGAGGAACTTGGTTATGGTATATACAAAGGGGTGATAACTTCTTTAGAAATGGAGAAGATGATTAAGTATAACCAGATACTGAATGTAAGTGGTGATACTCCAAAACGTATAGCATTTTTGCAGTGTGTAGGTTCAAGAGATGAAAAATCGGGCAATCATTACTGTTCAAAAGTGTGTTGCGTAACAGCTGTAAAACAGGCCATAGAGATAAAGAAGATGATACCTACAGTAGATATATCAATCTTCTATATGGATTTAAGAATGTGGGGACAGGGCTTTGAAGAGATGTACAGAAAGGCACAAGAAGAGTATGGTATAAATTTTGTGCGTGGACGTATTTCGGAAGCTGCTGCTACTTTCGACAGTAAAGTTCAGCTGAAATCGGAAGATACGTTAATGGGCGTGCCTCTTAAAATGACTGCCGATTTGTTGGTGTTGATGGTAGGTATGGAACCGTCGTCAGGGACCAAAAAACTGGCTTCCAAATGTGAAGTTTGTGGTGATTATGGTTTTGTAAAGACTATCAGTCCGCATCTATACGATAATGAAACCGGAAAACCGGGACTATTTGCTGCAGGAACCTGCAAACGTCCAAATTGTATTGAAGATACTGTTAATGATGCACGTTCAGCAGCTTTGGCTATTATTGAATATTTAAATACTATATGATGAAACGATACCTGCTGTTGTTTGTGTTGTCGTTTTCGGTAGTCATGGCTTCGGCTTCCGGGAGTGTTAAAAAGAATAATCTTAAAACGACCGTGTTGTCATATATCACCGGATCGGCAAAGATTACATACGAAAGAGCATTGTTTGAAGGACAGTCTGTTGAATTTACAGCAGGCAGGATAGGTGTAGGTGGCGATGCAAAGCATAACAATCCGAAGGGAGTAACTACAAGAGTAGCGTATAAATGGATGTTTCCCTTTTCGTATAAGAAAAATAATCCGTTAGATGGCTTCTATTTGAAACCGGAATTTGCATATTCTCGTTACAGCCATGAACATACAGTGGAAAACGCACTTAATCAAAAAACAATCTGGCGAACTGCGCTTATGGCTTGCGTGGGTTGGCAGTGCGTAAAAGATTGGTTTGTGTTTGATTTTTATATAGGTGCAGGTGGAGCTGTAGGTGATAAATGTCCCGATAACTATTATCATGGATTCATAGGCATTAATCCTGAATCGAATACAGCACTTACTTTTGGACTGAAATTGGGATTCGCAATATAATAAGAATAGGGCTGATGTTAATACTCAGCCCTATCTCTTTTAGTGTATTACTCTGTTGAATTTACATAGCATCTATGGTACGTGCAATTCTTGCACATAGGGCAGGGAAGAATCTCTTGATATATACCATAAGAAGTTCATATTTTCCTACAAGCACTTCACGTTTCTTCTTATATACTGCCTTTACAATCTTTTTGCCTGCCACTTCCGAAGTACAACCTCCTGCCTGACCGGCATCCATCTTACCATGTTGTTTGCCATCCTTTTCCAATGCGTAGAAAGAGATTTTGGTTTGAACACGTCCCGGACATACTACAGTTACGCGAATATTATCATTATAGTATTCTGCCTGAATAGTTTCAAAGAATCCATATAGAGCATGCTTAGATGAACTGTAAGCACATCTTAATGGGAATCCAAAACGTCCGTTGATACTTGTTGTAACAACTAACTGTCCGCCACCACGTTCTACCATTTTGGGAAGGATGACTTTGGTCATAATAACAGGTGCAAAATAGTTAATATCCATCACCTTGTTAATAACCTTCATTTCGGTATCTATGGTTTTGCTACGTTGGCTTATACCTGCATTGTTGTAGAATACATCTATATATCCAAATACATTCCAAGCCTTTTCAGCAAGTTCTGCTACCTGATCTTTTTGTGACAGGTCAAATGGTAGTGCTTCTGCTTTTGGCGATCCCAGTTCTTCGCATTTCTTGCATACCTGTTGTAACAAATCTGCTTCCAATGCAGTCAGAATAAGTTTTGCACCCTCTTTGGCAAATTCGTATGCAGTAGCTTCACCTATACCCGATGATGAACCGGTTATCCAAACTACTTTATCTTGAAACTTCTTCATATTGTCAATCTTTGTCTATTTCTTCCTTGAACCATTGTGCTCTGCCACAACCTTCGCCGGTATTCAGCATTACCAAATCGCCATTCTTAATCTTTCCCTGTCTAAGAGCTTCGTAGAAACCTGCAAAACATACCACAGAAGCAGGACCTAAATAGATACCTTTTTCCTTTTTTATAATCTTGCCATATTCTACCAAATCCGATTCCTTTACTCTGATAAAAGAACCGTTGCTATTCTTTACAATTGGACCAACTATTGGATACATACCCGGTGTGCCTGCAGAAAGAATGGATATTCTGGTTTTTGGCTCTACTGAAGGGTAGTTCTTTTCATACCCTTCTGGGAAATTGTTGGCAGTTGCCCATTCCCAAGCCTGTACCATAGGATCGCAGGTATCCTGCTGTACCAGAAGCATGCGAGGCATTTTATATTCAGGATATGTAGAGGCTATCTCTCTCATACCTTTTTCGTAAGCAATAGGGCTGGTACCACCTGCAACAGCCTGCATATATACATCCGGAATTCTACCTAATTGACGCAGACACTCAAAAACAAGTGTCTTTTTTGCTTCAATACGTATAGGGTCAATATTTCCGGCTGATATCATTACATTCTGCTCTTTGTGGAAATCGGCAGCAGCCTTTTTGGCTACACCATAATTGCCGTCACAAATAACCAAATCCTGGCCTGTGGCACGTACCGCATCAATGGAGTCCTGGTACATATCTTCCGGTACAAACAGATGGAATCTTTTTCCGGCCTTTGCCAAATAGGTACTATAGGCGGTTCCGGCATTGCCTGTTGATGCAAGACAATAATCTTCTACATTATTCTCTTTAAAAACAGTGGCAGCAAGTGATGCTGCAATATCTTTAAATGTTCCGGTTCCTCCGTTCAAATCGTTGCGGCAAACAGTAACCTTACAATCTATACCGTAATTCTGTTTAGCATAATCGGCCAGGAACTGCCACTCTTCAATAGGCACTGCGCCTTCATTGCAAGATACAATGTTTTCTTTGCTCTCTATAGGCAGAAAATCGAAATAGTGATAGAAACTATCGGTTTTCTGTTCTTTGTTGCAGAGATTGTTCAACTCTTTGTAGTCCGATGTATATGACACTTCTGCATGGTTGCTTCCGCAATCACACAGTTGGTCATTTTTGAACCAAGTGGCAAAGTCACCAATGACTTTGCCACATTTCCTGCAAACTAACTGATACTTCATTTCAGTGCAGTTTTGGTATATTTATACTTTTGTTTTATGCTTTCTTGAATACGTTCATATCCTGTATTCCACCTGCATAGTAACCTGAATCAAGTTTCTTCTTAACTTCCTTGAATACCTGGATAGTACGATCAACCTGTTCCAAAGTATGTGAAGCAGTAGGAATGATACGCAACATAAGCTGTCCTTTTGGTATAACAGGATATGTAACGATAGAACAGAAGATACCATAGTTTTCACGCAGGTCAACCACAACGTTTGTACCTTCGTTTACGCCACCTTCAAAGTAGATAGGAGTAACAGGTGATTCTGTTGCACCCATGTTGAAACCTTCAGCGCGGAAACCATCCTGCAGAGCATTTACTATAGTCCACAGTTTGTCTTTCAGTTCAGGATGTGATTTGATAAGGTCAAGACGTTTCTGGTTACCTATAACCAATGGCAGTGGAAGCGACTTAGCGTAAATCTGTGAACGCATGTTACACTTCAAGTGGTCAATAATTTCAGGTTCTGAACTTACTACACCACCAATGCTTGCCATACTCTTTGCAAATGCATCGAATATTACGTCAATTTCATCAGTTACACCATAATGTTCAGCTGTACCACGACCTGTTGCACCCATTGTACCAAAACCATGAGCATCGTCAATAAGTATTCTGAATGGATATTTCTTCTTCAGTTCTACAATGTCTGCCAAATGACCCAAGTCACCAGCCATACCGAATACACCTTCTGTAATAACAAGAACACCACCGCCCTGTTCGTCAGCCAATTTGCATGCATGGTTGAGCTGTTTTTCCAGACTTACCATGTCGTTATGTGCAAAAGCAAAACGTTTTGCAAGGCTTAGACGCATACCGTCAAGAATACAAGCGTGTGATTCTGAATCATATACTATAACGTCTCTACGGCTGGTAAGAACGTCAATAATGGATATCATACCCATATAACCGAAGTTCAAGCAAAGACCTGCCGGTTTTCCTATAAATTCAGAGAAATCTTTTTCAAACTTAATATGATGATCTGTGTTACCTGACATCATACGAGCACCCATTGGAGCACCAAGACCATACTGAGCTGCTGCTTCTGCATCGGCTTTTCTTACTTCAGGATGGTTTGCCAATCCAAGGTAGTTGTTCAAACTCCAGTTAAGAACCGGCTTGCCATTGAATTCCATTTCCGGACCTATTTCACCTACAAGGCGTGGGAACATAAAATAACCGTCGCCAATACCCTGATACTGTCCAAGTGGACCCGGTGTGGCCTTAATCCTCTCAAAAATGTCTTTAATCATAACGATTTAATATTAAATAGTACTAATTATTTCTATTGTTTATTGACGCGAAAGTACAAATTTTAACTCTAATAATAGCAATATTAAATTAAAAAGAGAGCAACTTGATTAGTTTTCTGCACAAATCAATCCAAGTTGTTTAATTTTTTCTTTCAGTATATCTATATTATCTGCAAAATATGCATCATTTTTTAAAGTAATTGTAAAAGCCGGGAACTCTCTGCGAATGGGATAATCTGCTCTTTGTTGCTCAAAATCAGACGGATTTTCTCTAAAACGACTATCATCAGAAAAAATATTGTAAGTGTATAGAATAGCTTCGTCCAGAACTGCATCTGTATTTTTGCCTTTCAAGTCTATACTGAAATTCACAGGTTGAGCTGGTAGGGGAATCTCTGTTACCTTCCAGTCTTTGCAAGGCAGATTGAATTTTCTGCCAATTGCCTGAACACTCATCCATGTACCGTTGGCTTTTCCATCTAATGAATATCCTGCTATATGCGGTGTGGCAGTGAAGAGCAGTTCCATAAGTTCTGTATCTATGTCGGGTTCGTTTTCCCAAACGTCAAGTGATGCAGCTTTTATTTTCTTATTCTGTAATGCTATTTTAAGTGATTTGTTATCAACTACTTCGCCACGCGATGTGTTTATAAGTATCTGGTGTGGTTTAAGCTGTGATATTCTTTCCTGGTCAAACAGATGGAATGTGGCATCTTGACCATTACGCTGCAGTGGAACGTGGCAGGTTATAATGTCGCTTTTCTCTATTATCTCATCTAACGAAACAAAACCATCATTTCCCTCTTTGCGTGCGCGTGGAGGGTCATTAAGCAGAACTTTGAGCCCCAGTATTGTGGCAATTTCTGCAACTTTTGAACCTACGTTACCAACACCTATTACGCCCAATGTGCAGTTATGGCGGTCTATATTGAAGCGATTTAATATCTGTACCAATAGCGATGCTATATACTGGCGTACCGACCATGAATTGCAACCGGGGGCATTGGTCCATTCTATACCGTTCTGTTCGCACCATTCGGTATCTATATGGTCAAAACCTATGGTTGCGGTTGCTATCATCTTTACGCTTGAACCTTTTAGTGTGGATTCGTTGCACTTGGTTCTAGTACGTGTAATTACGGCATCGGCATCCTTAAGAACTTCTGCTGTTGTATCTTTACCCGGCAGATAAACTACATCGGCGTATGGTTCTAAAGCACCCTTCAAAAATGGAATCTTATTGTCACAAACTATCTTCATACTATACCTTTTAAATTTTCATGCGAAGATAGCGAAAGAGTGGGGAAGATGATTGATAAATGGAATAAGAAATACCTCTTAATTCTCTATTTTGTGCTGTTTTTTGGAAAAATGTAAAAAATAGGGTGTTTTTGTATTGGAAAAATGTAAAAATAGAGGTAGTTTTGTATTGGAAAAATGTAGAGCTATGCTTAAAAGGAAAATTTCAGAGTATATAGAGCACTTCTATAAAGTAAATAAAGGAGCTTTGTTATTGTCTGGTGCACGTCAGATAGGAAAAACTTATTCTATTAGAAAATTTGCAGAAGAACACTTTAAGAATTTTATAGAAATTAACTTTGTGGAAACTCCTGAGGCTGTTGAGATATTTTCAAATGCAAAGGGTAGTGCCGATATATTACTTAGATTATCTGCATTTACAGATAAACCTCTTGTGGTTGGAGAGACTTTGATATTTTTTGATGAAGTTCAAAAGTGTCCTGAAATAGTTACTGCAATAAAATTTCTTGTTGACGATGGAAGGTATCGCTATATAATGAGTGGTTCTCTACTTGGTGTAGAACTTAATAATCTTAGATCTGTACCTGTTGGTTATATGGATATTAAGGATATGTATCCATTAGATTTAGAAGAATTTATGTGGGCTGTAGGAGTGAATGAAAATGTAATTCTTAAATTAAAAGAGTCTTGGACAAATAATGTACCGGTAGATGAATTCATTCACAATAAGATGATGGATGTGTTCAGGTTATATTTGATAGTGGGTGGCATGCCTGCAGCAGTTATGTCGTATAAAGATAATAATAATCTTCAAGATGTAATGGCCAGCCAAAGAGAGATTATCAAGTTATATAGAAAAGATATTTCGCAATATGATACGCAGAGACAATTGAGAATTAAAGAGGTATTCGATTTGATTCCATCCGAATTGAATTCAAAAACAAAAAGATTTTTCATTAAAAGCATTAATGAAAAAGCTCGTGCGGAAGTCTATAAAAATGAATTCTTATGGTTAAAGGATGCCGGTGTAGCTATTCCTGTATTCAATATAGAAGAACCAAAGGCACCACTGAAATTAGCAACTTCACGAAATTTGTTCAAACTATTTTCAAATGATGTTGGATTGCTTGCATGTCAATACTCTGATGGCATTCAACTGAAAATACTTACAGGTGATGATTCCATTAATTATGGCGCAATATATGAGAATGTTGTAGCACAAGAACTCTTAGCTCATGGATTTGAAGAACAATACTATTATAATAGTAAAAAGATGGGTGAAGTAGATTTTGTTTTAGAACAAAATGGTAACGTGTTGCCTATAGAAGTTAAATCGGGAAAAGATTATTTAAGGCATCGTGCTTTAAACAATATTTTGGAATGTCAAGAATATACAATTCCAGAGGCCATAGTATTATGTAATGATAATTTATCAGTAGTAGGTAAGGTAAAATATGTGCCTATATATATGATGATGTTTATATATAAGGAACAAGTTTCTGATGTAAAATTCAAATTAGATTTAACCGGTCTATAAATTACTACGGAAACAATGATATGTGCTGGTATATTGCTAAAAAACTTAAATAGCCATTAGGTCTTGGCCTAATAGTCTAATATATTGCTTAATCTGCTCTTTTCTTTGTTTGCTTGGTTTTTTAATTCCATAGATGTATTTTGAAAGCAGACTTTTGTGAATACCCATACTGCGTGCCACTTCCGAAACATTCAGCTGTGGAAATCTGTTAAAAATACGTGCTATTTCATTATCATAATCAGCTTCATCTGTATTATAGAAACTACTGATATGTATATCCTCGTCTATCTCTTCCCAACGTATAGAATCACCGAAACGATTAATTTTAAAAGATAATCGTTGCACCTTTGTAGCATCTTTTAATGTTGGGAATGCTTCCAAAGGGCGGCTTAAGGTTTGTTCTTCGTCTGTTGTAATCCAGATTCTTCCCGAAGCAAACCAAAGTTTTTCTATTTTAGCCATAGTATATTGTATAGTAGAATTGTTGGCATATTAATTGATTTTATTTTTGCAAAAATAGGTCTAAAATTTAAGACCTCAAAATATTACGGTAATTCATTTAGAATAGATGGTTTGATTTTAAAATAAAGTAATATTGGATTGTTGTTGTTTTGTTTCTTCATTGTATCAATAATCTCTTTTCCTAATTTAGATAAACTCTCGGATGTGTCTATTAAATAATCTATTGGTTCTTGTATTATCAATACGTAATATCCGTTAGCAACATAATCGGGGATTATACGCCTGTTAATACCGGGTATATGAAAACTGAAATTTATATATGAACTATTGTTGTATGCTAACATCATATATTGATATTGACTATTAGTTTTTGGTGTATGCCAAAGCGTAGTTAATGAGTCTGTTATTATAGGGTAAAAACAGCCTATCTTATAGTCATTTTCCAAAACGAAATTTGTAAAATTCATTTTCTCATCAATAGTACTTATTTCCTTCGCATAAATCTCTTTCGGTATATTGTTGTTGTTAAATGTAATGGTTGCTAAATCACTAATTTTATTGTTTTTGTATTCGATAATCCTATTAGGACATCCGCTAACAGGTATTAAAACTGATGAATCTGTTTTAGTAAATTCATTGCCGGAAAACCAGAAACTATTTATATATGGAATTTCTTCAATAAGAGTGCTATGTCCATTGTTTATATTAACTATGTATATACCGCACCCATTTTGAAATTTTTCATCGCAATGGTTAACTGTTAATATTGTACTATCTGATAGAGGATACATGCCTTTAACAAAGCCATCTCTATTTACTGTTCTTACTATATTCATATCAGGTAGCGAATAAATGTGAAACTTTTCATTTTCACTAGAAATAACAATGGTGTTGTTGTGCGGGTTATATGTGTAGTTGTTGATGTTCATATATTCCCCGGGTCCTCTGCCAATAGATGCCAATTTGGATATGTATTCATTATTTATGAAATAATAAATCTCCTTGCCATTAGATGATTTGTAAAAAGTTAGGCTATCAAAAGACATGCCAAATTCAATCTGGTTTATAGGAATGTCAGATTTTAGCGGATATATTGCATATTCTTCAATACAATCTTCTAAAGAACATTCAATATGCTTAGTGATGTCAAAAGTAGTATGTTGAGGTTTATTATCGCATGATAACAATATTAAAATACACAAAATGGTAGATTTAAACATCTGTACGAGATGTTTGATTTTAAAAGAAATACTGTTTTTGTTCATTTTAGTAAATGTTTTTAATAGGTATAAAAAAGCTTTGTGCTATTACACGCTGTAAAGGTAATGACTTTTTTGATAGTAGCACTGTGTAACTTTCAAAATCAAGCAAAGTGTTGTGGTATTGTTAAGATCTTGACAAAAATATCGCGTTGGAGTGCGGAATAACTACAGGCGGATGAGTGGGTTATGGACTAAGTATAAAAAAGTTTCCGCAGTAGAATTGAATTACTGCGGAAACAATGATATGTGCTGGTAAATACTTAATTAGTCTTTAAAGCGGTCGGGGTATGCCCATAATCCTAAAGCTGGGTTTGAAATGTAGAAAATCTCTTCGCCGTTCACGGTGTTCCAGCCATCTTTTAGCTGATTAACGTTGTATTTTTCCATCATTTCAGCGTAAGGAGCATAACCATAGTTTACACTCTCTATCTCCTCTTTGGAAATATGGTCACCCGGGCAGTATGTGATAGAGAAACGACCTTCGCTTGAACCGTGTATCAGGTGTGCTGCTGCACCCAGATTCTCTTGAATATCTTCATTCTCTTCTACCGCTTTCAGTATGGCAGGGGTATTGGCATAACCATATTTGCGTATCAGGCTGTCTATGGTTTTGTCTTCACCAAACTCTTTCAGTGCAGGAGCCAAAACTATAAGTTCTGCTCCGTCTGCCAGTGCCATACGGGTACGATACACGCTCTTGTTACCTAACCATGTGCTGGCAAATTCTTTAGGATCTAAATATACTATACACTTTTTTATAGGCTTTTCTACCATTATGAAGTTAGTTTTCAACGAAAGTTCTGCAGCTTTTTGGAAACATTCAAAATCGTCACCAATAAACAGACCGCGCAGCTTCATTTCGCCATCATCGCCTTTGGAAAGTACTGTCTGAATATAGACTATAGGCAGTTCCTGTGCAAAGTGTGTGGATGCATACTCCAATATGCTGCGAACCGGTGTTTTAGCTCTACCCATTATACGTTCCATACCGTATATGGCACCTAAATAGTGACTTTTGTTAATACCTTCGTTGCCACCGGTTCCTACAAAGATATTCTTGTTGTAGTTAGCCATACCGATAACTTCGTGAGGTACAACCTGACCTATAGACAAGATAAGGTCAAACGATTTGTCCAGCAATAGTTTATTCACCTGTGCAGGCCAACTGAAACTGAGTTTGCCTTCTGAAATATCTTCTACGTACTCTTTGGGTACTTCGCCAATAGTAACCACATCGTTACGCCAATCGTGTACGCGGAATAGCGAATGTGGAATACTGCCGAACATCATATCCAACTGTGCATCGGTCATAGGAGCATGAGTTCCCAATGCCGGCATTATATCTGTCAGTTTATCACCAAAATAACCGTAAATCATTTCAGTGATAGGGCCGGCAAATGAGTTCAGTCTGGTGTGGTCGGGTGGGAGAGCAAGAACTCTGTTCTTTACTCCCATACCATCGAACACCTTATTAAGTATCTCTTTAACTTCTTGTGGAGTTATTATATCGGTTTTGGAACCGCGTGCATAGTATAACATGGCTTTATCTCTTTACGCGTGCATTACCTGCCCAAACACTCCAAACCTGTTCTTCGTCGGCAGGCTGAGCATAGTCTGTAAGGAATGTGGTTGCCAACGCACCGCTTGCCCAACCAAACTGAATCCATTTTTCAGGTTCCCATCCTTTCAGAATAGCATAAAGCATACCGCCTACATATCCGTCACCACCACCTATGCGGTCTAAAACGTGAATGTTACGTGGCTCTACTACGTGCCAATTGTCGCCTTCAAGCATTATAGCACCCCAATTATGACTATTGGTGTTTTCAACCTGACGTAGTGTTGTGGCAAATACCTGAGCGTTTGGATATTGTGCCTTAACACGCTTAATCATCTCTTTGAATCCGTCTATCTTTGAAGATATGTCTTTACCTCCAGCTTCAGGTCCTTCTATATCTAAGCAGAGTTGGAAATCTTCTTCGTTACCAATCAAGATATCGCTGATGCTGCAAATTTCAGAGAAGATGTCGTGAAGTTCCTGCTCTCTGCCTTTCCAGAATGATGCACGGTAGTTTAGGTCAAAGCTGATACGTGTGCCATATTTTTTTGCAGCACGTGCTATCTCAAGACAGAAACGGCTGGTTTCAGGACTTAATGCGCCTATCAATCCTGATAGATGTACTATCTGAACTCCTTCCTGACCAAATATGCGGTCTAAGTCAAAATCTTTTACATTAAGTGTGCAACCAACTTCGCCGGCACGGTCGTTCCATACGCGAGGACCGCGTGAACCATAACCGCTATCGGCTATATTAATCTGATGTCTGTATCCCCAAGGACCACCCTGTGGTACATCTTTACCTTCAAAATCCATTCCACGGCTACGCAAGTTGCTCTTGATGAATTGTGAAAATGGACTTCCTTCAACAAAAGTGGTAAGCACCTTTACCGGTAGACCTAAATATGATGAAATGCTAGCAACGTTGGTCTCTGCGCTTGTAGCTTGCAGATGAAATATATCGCTACTCTGTACCGGTTGTCCGTTTTCCGGAGTCACTCTGAGTCCCATACTTGTAGGAACCAATAATGAATACTTACATCCTTGTTTTAATTCTATGCCCATAATATTTATGTATAAGTAATTGACAATAAATTTATTATAATATATAATCCGAAAACGGATTACAATCGTTGCAAATTTCGCTTTTTTGTTTGTTACAACCAAATTATCACGTTAATTTTGTGGGGCGAAATAAGATGATATTTAATGATAGAGATTGAAAACCTTTCTATTGGCTACAAGAAACATAAGCTGTCTAATTCCGGGCCGTTGGCAACGGGGCTTAATGCAGTATTGCGTCCGGGCGCACTGACATGTTTGGTGGGCGTTAATGGGGTGGGTAAATCGACACTCCTTAAAACGTTATCTGGTTTTGTCAAACCTTTGTCAGGTAGGATATGGATAGAAACAGAAGCAAGCGGGGGGCGTCAATCTCTTTCCGATATGAATGAAACGGACAGATCGCGTCTTTTAAGTGTAGTGCTTACAGAACGTGATGATGTATCTCATCTATATGCGTACGATGTGGTAAGTTTTGGCAGAATACCATATTTAGGACTGTGGGGAAATTTAACAGAAACCGATAAGAAGATAATAGATTCGTCATTTGAAAAGACCGGAATAGTTCATCTTAAGAATTGTTATTTTGATGAATTGAGCGATGGTGAACGACAAAAGGTGATGGTTGCAAAGGCATTGGCACAGCAGACTCCTGTTATATTGCTTGATGAACCATCAGCATTCCTGGACTATCCAAGCAAAGAGGATTTAATGAAACTGTTGAAGAATCTGGCTCATTCTGAAAACAAATCAATACTTCTCTCGTCGCACGATTTGGATATAATAAGACGATTTGCAGATGATTACTGGATAATGGAAAAAAATATGGGAGAAGTTATTCTTAGAACTTCCCCCACTTATTGATTCCTTAAATAGTTGTCAATACTTTCTAGGTGCTATCTTTTCAAGATGATGTTTTATCTCTCTGATATGGTCGGGGGTAGTGCCGCAGCAACCACCGGCTATATTTATTAACCCGTCTTTTGCCATAGCAGTAACAGCGTTGGCAGTATCGCAAGGTTTCTCTTCGTAGCCGTTTGCAGTTGGTAATCCCGCATTGGGATAAATGCTTACAGCGCAATTAACCTTATCGGAAATCTCCTTTATAAATGGGTATAGTTCATTGGCACCAAAAGAGCAATTCAGTCCAAAGCTCATCAGATTGAAATCCTTTACAGAATCATACAATTCTGTCAGTGGCATACCTGTCATAATGCAACCACTTGCATTCATAATGCTTGCCGACATCATTACAGGCAGGTCTGTTCCTTTTTTCTCTTGAACCTTTTTTATTGCAGACAGAGCCGCAATAGCATTTCTGCCATCGGTAACAGTCTCTACAATAAAACCATCTACGCCACCATCTATAAGACCTTCAGCTTGTGTTTGGTATGCCGATTCAAGAACATTGTATGTAACAGTCTCTTCCGGATCCATCATCATCTCTATAATAGTTAACGATTTGTCCGACGGTCCCATACTGCCCATTACCCACACTTTTCTATCTGTGCAGCTATCGGCAGCCTTACGAGCAATTTTTGCACCTGCTACATTCATATCGTAACATTTGTCAGATAACCCGTAGCCATGCTGCGATACGGCATTTGCACCAAAAGTACAGGTACAAACTATGTCAGAACCTGCATTGATGTAGTCTTTGTGAATCTTCTCCATTACTTCGGGGTGGGTAAGCGGCAGGGCATCGTTATTGCCATCGTAGCTGATGCCCAACTGCTGTATGTAAGTACCCATTCCACCATCCAGAATGAGAATTCTCTCTTTAAGTGCTTCTTTTATCTCCATATTCGGATTAATAAGCGAACATAGGATAATCCTTCATTATATCGTTCACTCTTGCGCGAACACTTGCAATTACTGCTTCGTCTTCTGGAGCATTCAGAACCTCTTCAATAAGTTCTGCAATAACAACCATCAAATCTTCTTTTGCACCACGAGTGGTGATAGCAGGAGTTCCTAAACGCAAACCGCTGGTCTGGAATGCAGAACGTGTATCGAATGGAACCATATTCTTGTTTGCAGTGATGTCGGCAGCAACAAGTGCTTTTTCTGCAACCTTACCTGTCAATTCAGGATATTTGTCGCGTAGGTCAACCAACATGCTGTGGTTGTCTGTTCCACCTGAAACGATAGTGAAGCCGCGTTTTACCAACTCTTCTGCCAATTTCTTTGCATTCTTCTGTACCTGTGCCTGATACTCTTTGAATTCAGGTTGCAGTGCTTCGCCAAATGCAACAGCTTTTGCTGCAATTACATGCATTAAAGGACCGCCTTGTGTACCGGGGAATGCCGCGCTGTCGATCTTCTTAGCAAATTCCTTCTTTACTGTTTATTTTATAGTGATTAAAATTTATATCAAACTTTGTTGATAACTAATCTACTATTCATATTAATTATATCATTAAACTAAGTCTTTAAAACATTTTTTTAGGTATTTATTTCAAAAAATACTTATAATTAACCATTGTGGTACATAAAGAAAAAACTAAAATAGTTCTTTTTACTATTTTAGCCTTATTATATAATCTAATACAATTAAATAATTTATTACTTATTTTCTCTTTTTTGAATTATGTAGGATATTTCTTCTAGAATGGAATCACAAAATGTCAGGAACGAAAAGGCTAGGCTTGTTTCTTTTGATCTCCTGAAACTGCTTGCGATTTATCTTGTCTTATGGGGGCATTGCATACAGCAGTTT